>CAJULZ010000122.1 GCA_910587205.1 uncultured Oscillospiraceae bacterium | reverse complement strand
CCCCTTTTGGCGGCGCAGGGTAGACATCAGCTCTCTTTGGGGGAGCAGTTTCACCAGCACATTTCCCTCCATGGGAGACAGCTCCAATTCGCGGTCAGGCCGGAGGATAACGGAACACCCCTTGCCTTGGAACAGGGCCTCCCCCGCCGCCCTTCCGTCTACCACGCGCTCCAGAAGGGCGGTGTGGCCGCTGAGGGAGGCGGGGGCCCCGGCCCCTAAGCCGGAACGCCGGGCCGCCGCTTGTTCCAGATACGGCAGGAAGTCCCGGCAGAAGGCCGCGCCCTCCTCCCAATTTCCGGTGTCCAGGAAGATCACCTGGCAGGAGGAACACAGCCGCTGGCCCGTTTCCACGATGTGGGCCGCCAGGGCAGACAGCTCCGCATTCCGGTCCTCATAGCCGGAGACATAGGCGAAGCTGAGGCGGTGGCCCCATTCGATGAGCTTACACCCAGGCCCGGCCAAAGCCCGAGCGGCTTTCATCGCCCCGTCGCCGCCCCAGACCACCAGTCCGTCGGCCAGCGCCGCCAGGGCACTCATCTCCTCCCTCCGGCTGGAGGGAAGGTCAAAGGCGTAAAGGTAGGCGGCCAGCCGCGGCTCCTGCTCTACCAGAAGCCGAAACGCCGCCAGGGACAGCCCCTTGTCCCCGTGGGGCAGCTTGATCAGGTTGATGTTTCCGGTCAACAGCCCCTCCAGCGCGGTGTAAACCGGCAGTCCCGGCATATTCCCCGGGGCGATGTGGAACAGCACGCCCAAGGGCAGGGTGTGGGCGGTGGTTTTGGAAAACCGGCTGGGTTGGAAGGACTTTGGACCCAGCTCAGCGCTCAGCTTGGCCTCCAGGGCCTCCCGGCGCAGCAGGGGAAACAGCTGGTCCAGCCCCACCCCGGCGGGCAGGAATTGGGCCAGAAGGGGGGCAAACTCCCCGGATTCCAGCCGTCTGCCCAGCGCATCCACGGCGCGGATGACCGTCTCCGCCTCCAGGGGCGGGCCGACGCGGAGGCTGTTTAACTGGGCCTCCAGACCGTCCAGAACGGTTTTCCGCTCCGTGTCCGGCAGCAGCGTCCCGTTTGCAAAAATCAAAAGGCTTCCCCCTTTCCCAAAAGCTCAGAGGCCCCGGCGGCGCAGGTCTGGATGTCGCCCATCCCCACCCGGCCCAGGATGGTGAGGTAGGGTGTGGAAATGCCGCAGCCGCACTGCTCCCCCGGCGTCAGATAGCCCAAATCATCGGTCATGACGCTGAGGGTGGGGGTGGCGCACATCAGGGGCGAGATCAAGTTCACCAGCCCCGCCCGGCCCATGGGGCGAGGTTCCAACGTGTCCGGATCTCGGATAATCACCCGGCCATAGGCGGGCAGGTGGAAGTGATGGCGCCGGCAGGTGTTGTAGAATACCGGGTGCTCCACCGCCCCAAACAGCTCGTTGATATTTTCCTCAGGGATACCCAACACCTGCCGTACCAGGGTATAGAGGGTGCTTTTGTCCACCTCCTGGGCGGAGTGCTGCTTCCAGCCCCCCGCCAGAATGACGCGGGAGCCTTTCGGCAGCTTCACCCGAAGCCCCAGCTCCTCCATCCGCCGCAGGCCGAACCACAGGTAGGACGGGAACCCAATGATCCTGGTTGGGAAGCGAGAACTCGCCAGCTTTTTTAGGGCCCTCGCCACCGAATCCAAATCGGGGGTATAGGTCCCGTCGTCCACCATATGCAGGGCGTAGATCCGGCTCAGGGGCGGGGAAAAGTGGCTCAGGCCGAACATGGTGCGCGTGACCCCGGTATGGTTGGACTTGTGGGGCTTGTAGCCCAAAATGACACAGTGAGCGGGTTTCGAGGATACCAGATGGTGGCGAAAGCCCAAGTTAATCACCATAGGGGCCTCAGCCAGAATGGAGCCCCAGTCAAAGCCGATGCGGCTGAACCTCCCGCTGGTGCCCGACGAGGTAACTTTCATGGCCATGCGCCGCTGGGGCATGGAAAACAGGGCCTTCCGTTTGAAAAAGAGGGTGGGAATTACGGGAATTTTCGCCAGATCCTCCATGGTTTGGAGTTGATCCGGGGAGAAGCCCAGGTGCTTGCAGATAGCGGCGTAGCCGGGGCAGCGGCGGATGTGGTAGGCGCAGTTGTCCCGGCAGGCCCGCAGGAACGCGCGGTCGGAACCAGGTAAGTCATAGGGCCGGAGCCGCCAGAACAGCCGTTGACGCGACAGCATAATCTCGCCTCCTTTGCGGGAATGGCAATACGCTTGTATTTTATAAGTCGCGCATATTTTACAAAGCGGGTTATCCGCGAGAGCACCATTATTATAGTAAAAAACGCCTCAAATAGCAAGCGCCCTTGCAAACTGCTGGGGCTCCTGTCGGATATCATACCAATGGGTGCGCAGGGCAAGGGCCGCCTTTGCCGGTTCCGCAAGTTTCCCCCGTCAGGTATTGTTCTGCGTAATGGACGGCTGTTGCGCCGTCGGCCGAGGCGGTCACAACCTGACGCAGAGCCTTGACCCGCACGTCGCCCACCGCAAATACACCGGGGATGGCCGTCCTGGTGGATTCGTCCGCCGGGATATAGCCCGCCGGGTCCAATTGGAGCTGTCCGTTTGCCAGCCCAGAGGCGGGCTTCCTGCCGATACTGACAAACACACCGTCGCAGGCCGCCTCGCGCTCCTCTCCGGTCCTGACATTCCGTAGTCGGACGGCCCGCAGCCCGTTTTCCCCCAGCAGCTCCGTTACGACGCTGTCCCAACAGAACTCCACATTTTCCGCTTCCATCAGCGGGGCTTGGTAAATTTTCTCTGCCCGGAGGATGTCTCGCCGGTGAATCAGGATTACCCTGCGGCAAATGCGAGACAACAGCAAAGCGTCTTCCGCGGCACTGTTGCCGCCCCCCACCACCGCCACTGTTTTGCCCCGGTAAAACATCCCGTCGCAGGCAGCGCAGTAATGCACCCCCTTGCCCGTCAGCTCCCGCTCCCGGGCAAGGCCCAGCTCCCTGGGGACAGCCCCGGTAGCCAGGACAATGGTCCTGCCCAGCAGGGTCCCATCACTGGTTTCTACCCGCTTGACCACGCCGGCCAGCGTCAGCGCTTTTGCCTCCGCCATCCGTGTGTTGGCCCCGAACCGCTCCGCGCCCCTGCGCATCCGCTCCCCCAGCTCATACCCATTGATCCCCTCGTCAAATCCGGGATAGTTGTCCACCCGCTCTGTGAGGGCCATCTGCCCGCCCGCGGCCAGCCGCTCCAGCAGGATGACATCCAGCCCTGCCCTGGCCGCATACAGGGCGGCCGTGTATCCTCCTGGGCCGCCGCCCACAATGATCATATCATAGACATGTTCCGGCGCGTCATCCCTTTTGCCCATATCATCAATCCTGTTCAAACCTGGCATGGTTTACACCTCCTGCATATCGCTGTATTCAGTATGCCCTGTTTTCACCGCTTGTCCTGCCCTAAAGCGGCCAGGACCTCGCCAATATCGCCGTCTACGCGGACAGCCTGCCCCAAAATCTTTTCAGGGCAGAAAAACTGCCCATTATTGATCCAGGCGTAAACCGCAGCTGGATTCTGGGCCGTCATGTTCCAAAACGGGTATTTGATGATTCCCGGCGTATTGCCGCCCACCCCCAGTTCCAGAAAGACCGTCCGGCTCCCTTCATGCCGCCGGAGGAAGTCGTGATACCGTTCCTGGGCTTGGTACCAGCCCCCGTCCTGCACAAAGGTATCGTCCGCCCGCAGGTTCATGGTCATGGGCCTGCCACAAACGGGACAGCGGGGAATCAGCTCGGATGGCGCCCGCATATCCCGCTGCTCCGAAAACATGCGGCGTACCGTCTCTTCGTTGTCGTAGGTCCTCTGATGGCACGGCCTTGAACACTGCCACAGCCCATAATCCCCTTGGGTGTAGAACAGCCGCTTTTTGTCGAAGCCCGCCATCTGAAATTGGTGGTCCACATTTGTCGTCAGCACAAAGTAGTCCTTGCGCTCCACCAGGGCCAGCAAAGCATCATAAACCGGCCTGGGGGCGTGCTGGTAGCGGTTCACCATAATATGCCGGCTCCACCATGCCCAATATTCCTCCAGCGACGGGAACGGGTAAAATCCCCCGGAATACATGTCTTGGATGCCGTATTTTTCTTTGAAGTCTCCGAAGTTTTCCTCAAACCGCTTCCCGGAGTAGGTCAGTCCCGCAGAAGCGGACAGCCCCGCCCCCGCGCCGACCACCACAGCGTCGGCGCCGTCAAGCGCCTGCCTCAGTCGTTCCGCCTGTGCCGAGGAGACGGCGGTAGAGCGCCTCGTCAAGCTCCTTGAACACATTAAAAATCACCTTCTTGATGGATGTCTCGCGCCGGAGAAAATCTACGGCGGTTTTCACGGCGACTTCAGCGGCTTGCTGGCTGGGAAAATGAAATTCCCCGGTAGAAATACAGCAGAAGGCCACGCTTTCCAGCCCGTGCTCTGCCGCCAGCTCCAAACAGGCGCGGTAGCAGGACGCCAATTCCTCCCGATCCCGACGGGTGACGCGGCCCCGGATGGTGGGACCGACGGTGTGCAGGACATACCGGGCGGGGAGATTATACCCCTTTGTCAGCTTGGCGCGGCCTGTGGGTTCCGGGCAGCCCTGGGCCCGCATGAGCCGGCTGCATTCGTCCCGAAGCTGAAGGCCCGCCGCCGAGTGAATGGCGTTGTCAATGCACCCGTGGCAGGGGTGGAAGCAGCCCAGCAGGGCGGAGTTCGCGGCATTGACGATGGCATCCGCCCTCAGCCGGGTAATATCCCCCTTCCAGACGGCAATCTGCGGATGGGCGGGGACAGAGGGCAGCGCCGCCCCGTCTACAACGCCCTTCTCCTCCCGCTCAGCGGACAGAAGCCCATCCTGCAAGGCAAGGAATTCCCGGCCCAGCGGCATGGGCGGGCGGACGTTCATCAGGCTGCGGAGCAACCGCCGCTGGCCCGCCCCGTCCGGGGGAAATCGCCGAGCCTGGGCCCGGTATTCGGGCATTTCCTCCAATAGCATTTGGTTGAGTATGCCAATCTGCCGCTCCTGCTGTTCCATAGCGTTTCCTCCTGGTGGGGCTCCCCGCGGGGAGCCCCGTAATCATGCAAAGAATAATCCAGCGGTCATATCCAGATAGTTCTCGCCGCTGTAGGCGGGATACTGCCTCTTTACCTCCGCCTTAAACGCCCCGCCGTCCGGGCAGGCAGCCGAGATCTCCTTGAGCCGCTCCAGATAGCTGATCTTCGTCCGGGCGTCCTTCAAGTCTTCCGGCGTGTAGTGGGAGGTGAGGATCAGATCGTACCCCTTCTCAATGTAGGCCTTCAGCTGGGCGATCATCTCGTCCGCGTGGCCCGCCCCGGCCACAATAGAGTGACAGTCGTGGCCCAGCATATGGGTGTAGACTGCGTTGAGCTCTGGAATCTCCACGTCAAAAGCCTCTGCGGTCTGGTGGATCAGGAACTCGATCCCGCCGATGGTCACGCTCCCCTCCCCGATCACGTGGTCGATGGCGTGGACGCCGCTGTCAAAGGCGCTGCCGAAGGCCCCGGCAAACTGCTCAATCAGGGCCTTCCCGCCGCCCTCCCGTGCATAGTCCACCGCGTTGGCGGTGGCATACTTCGGGACCTCACTCAGGAAGGACGCACCCGCCCCGTGGTAGGCCGCCAGCAGCCCGGCCACCCTTTTCCCCTCCAGATACCTGCTCAGCGCGGCAATGCTGTCCACAAAGCAGGGGGACTCCAGCACCACGAACTGCCCGGCCTTTTCCATCAGGAACACCTCGTCCGCCAGCGGGTCGCCGGTCTGGTAGGCGTGGAGCCGCACCCCACTGAAATCGTAAATGTGCATCTCGCCCTGGCTCAGCTTCACAGTGGTAAAATCGCGCTTGTTCATTGTAAGCACCTCCAAATGATTTCCTGTCCGGGATGTTTTCCACTTGACGCTGTCATCATAACAGTGCCGCGAAATCTTGTGAAGTACGCACAATATTGTGGTATAGGCACCAAGCGGTAACAATGGGGCGGTTACCGGGAAGAAACAATCGCACAGTTTCAAGGGGTCGGACGGTTTGCCGGGCAAAAAAATTTTTTATTCCTTGACCCTGGCAGAGAAGATACGGTACAATAGGGCTGTACCGCTTTGGGGAACCCAACAGAGAACGGGAGGATATCGGTATGGAGCCAAAAACTTTGCCCGCCTGCCCTGTAGAGACGACGCTGACTCTGATCAGCGACAAGTGGAAGGTGCTCATTATCCGGGATCTGCTGACAGGGACAAAACGGTTTGGGGAGTTGAAAAAGTCTGTCGGCAGCGTGAGCCAAAAGGTACTGACCGCCCAGCTCCGGCAGATGGAGGAGAGCGGTTTGCTGGTAAGAAAGGCGTATCCGGAGGTGCCGCCGCGGGTCGAGTACACACTGACGGAATTGGGGCGGAGCTTAAAGCCCGTTTTAGATGCGATGTGGGATTGGGGAGCAAAGTATAAGGCACGAGAAAAAGCGCCGGGACACGTGACATAGGGCTCACCCCGGCGAGGCCCGCACTCATAGAACAGACGCAGACGCCCGGCTTCCAGTTTGGGACGGGCTGTTGCCGTCCTACAACCTTGATTTTCGGACACCGCGCAGGACTCGATCATCCCCGGGAACTGCTGGGCCGATCGAGAAGGACTACCTTACCCAGCGGAACAAAAACGGCTATTCCACCGTTGTGTCCCTGCGGTGTTTTACAGTTTTTCGACGGGCAACAACCCAAAAATGGTGCTGGCCTTGGGGTGAGATCAAATTAAGCGCCCCTCGCAGTGGTCGATTTCATGCTGGATGATCTGCGCCGTCCAGCCAGTGAAGGTCTGGAAGCGGGTCTGGAATCTCTCGTTCTGGTACCGTACCTTGATGGATTCCCAACGCTTGGCTTTGCGGGCGCCGGGCAGGGACAGGCAGCCCTCCTCCGCCTGATAAGGCCCGGACTTTTTGATAATCTCCGGGTTAAACATAACCATGTAACTTCCCTCCTTATCGAAGATGATGATGCGCTTGTTTACGCCGATCATGTTGGCCGCCATGCCCACGCAGCCGTCCTTATGGGCAGCAAGGGTGTCCAGCAGATCCTGCCCGATAGGCAGGTCATCCGGCGTGGCGGGCTCGGCTTTCTGCGCTAAAAATGCTTCGTCGTGTATGATGTTTCGAACCATGAATGTCAACCCCCAAATATCGCCGCCGGTACGTTCCCCGGCGATGAACCTATGATATACTTCAATAAAATACCATGAGCAGGGGAAGAAATCAAACCCTTCTAATACCAGGAGGCGGCATCATGATCGACTTCTTCAAAAAAATGATGGAACAGGCGCTGGATCTGGAGCGGACGGTCCGCTTTACCAAGCGGGATGGAACGTGGTTCGCGGCTCTGGGCGATGAGCTGGACAGCTTGTCCTTAGAGGAATTGGGGGCATACCGGGCGGAGCTGGAAGCCATGCTGTGCGATATGGACAATCAAGAGCCGGAGGACATGTCCGGGGAAGCATTTGAGCAGTGGGCAGACGCCCACGAAAGCTTGGAGGACTTGCTCAGCGAGACAGAAGACCGGATTGACGAACTATGCGCTGTTTGAAAATTGGAAATATGCCCAGCGGGGAGCGATTTTTTCGCCGGACGAAGCCAGTTTGACGCAGGAATACTTTGTGTAGTCCAAGG
>CAJULZ010000121.1 GCA_910587205.1 uncultured Oscillospiraceae bacterium | reverse complement strand
TGAGCTGGACCATCAACCGCCAGCCCCAGTTCCGGGAGCAGCCCAAGGATCACTGCCTGGTGTGGGTGTACTCCCTGTTCACCGACGTGCCCGGCGATTATGTGAAGAAACCCATGCGGGAGTGTACCGGCAAGGAGATCTGCATGGAATGGCTGCACCACCTGGGCGTGCCTGAGGACCAGATCCAGGAGCTGGCTTCCACCAGCGCCAACACGGTGCCCGTGATGATGCCCTACATCGACGCCTTCTTCATGCCCCGCAACGACACCGACCGCCCCAAGGTCGTACCTGACGGCGCGGTGAACTTCGCCTTCCTGGGCCAGTTTGCCGAGACTGCCCGGGACACCATCTTCACCACCGAGTATTCCATGCGCACCGGTATGGAGGCGGTCTACACCCTGCTGGACGTGGACCGGGGCGTGCCCGAGGTCTGGGGCAGTACCTACGACGTGCGGGATCTGCTGGACGCCACGGTGAAGCTTCGGGACGGCGCGCCGCTCACCGCCATGGACCTGGGCCTCAAGGAGAGGATGGTGGTTAAAAAGCTGTTGGAGAAGATCGAGGGGACCGATATTGAGAAACTGCTGAAGGAATATTGTGTCGTTTGATTCAGGAGAAACAGGATAGCTGTAAGCCGGCCCTGCATCGCAGGGCCGGCTTACAGCTATCCGACCATGGTGTGGAGTAACGGGGTTGAAACGGCCGGGCAATTCCATTCATCTTCTATGCGTTCGGGTCCGGCGCAGCCAGCACCGCCTGGACCACCCAACGGTAGTCTGAGCGGCCCAGGCTTACGCAGGTGGACAGGGTGATAACTCGGTCCCCGGCGGCAGGGGTGATGTTGGTGCGAATGACGGACTGCTCCAGGCACCAATCCAGAAACTCGCCCCGCTCTGCATTACCGGGGCTGTCCAGTTGGTAAACGCTGCTGTTTACATGAGCCTTGAAAGCGGCAAAAATATCATAGCGGTTCACGCCGTCCCCATGGACGATGTACACGCTGGGATGGGCGCGCCAGTACTCCGCGTCGTCGTATCCCGCCAGGGAGCCGAACATGGAGCCGTTGTGCATCCGGTGGCCGTAGATGAGCGTGTGGAAATCCATGAGGCTGGGGTCGGCGCGGAAGTCCAGGTAAATCGCCCCTACGCTGCTGCGGTGGCCCTGCCAAGTATGGTTCAGGTAATATTGGTTATCCTCCCCTTGAAGCAGAGGGTAGGACAGCTCGGTGCCGGGGATGGCGATCCAGCCTACTACGTCGGGATTGACCGCCTGGAGCGCCGCTAGGTCGATGCTCCCCAGGAGCGCAAGGTTGGGGTCGGTATCTTCCGGCGCGCCGGAGGCTGGGGCGGGGTCAGGGCTGGGCCGGGCCGACTCTGGAGAAGATGGAGCCGGCTGTGGCAGCTGCTGGATGGACACTCCGGCCAACCCTTCCGCTTTCTTGTAGTCCGCATTGCCGGAGGCGTACTCCACCTGCCGCCAGAGGATGACGGAGAGCCCGGCGGCCAAGGCCGCCGCCAGTACCGCCCTGAGCGCTTTGATCCAGTTCCGCTTCATGCTGATCCATCCTTTCCTGCCGCGATAAGAGGGAGCCGGGGCCTCGCGGCCCCGGCTCCCTGGGAAATTGCACTGTCTGCGGCCGGGGAGGATTAATCCTCCTGGCGCCTTTTCCGGCCCAGCACGGCCAGGCCCAGCGCGGACAGGGCGGTCATGAGGTACCAGCCGAAAGACAGGTCGCCGGTTTCAGGTACGGCGGCCAGGGGCACGTCCCCGTCGTCGATGTCCTCCAGGGGCTCATCGCCCACAGGGGGTTCCTCCTCGGGAATGCTGGCAAGGGGCGCGTCCTCCTCGGGGAGATCGGTCAGGGGCACGTCGGGGTCCTCCACATCCTCCAGCGGAGGAGCGGGGTCGTTGTCCTCAGCGGGGGGTGTCTGGGTGTTGTCTTCCTCAGGAGGCGTGACCGGGGTATCGTTTTCCTCGGGAGGCGTGACCGGGGTGCCGGGGGTGGGTGCGGTGTAGATCACGGTAAAGGACAGGCTCTCGCCATTCTCAGGGACATCCATGGTGCCGGACACCCGGGCCATATCGGCGCTGTAACCCCGGATCGTGGGGGAAACCACGTCATAGCCACGTCCAAACTCCACCTCCTGCTCCTGGGTAGGCGCGGCGGCGCTGCCGTTGGCGTACACATAGCTGACGATCACGCGGTACTTGTTACGGGTGTACTCAAACGTGAAGGTCTCGTCTTTTTCGCCCATGGTGATCTCGCTGGCCTGGGTGTTGGTGGACCATCCCCGGATGTCGGCGGCCTCGGGGGTGCGCTTATCGCCGGGGTGCAGGTTTACGATGGCGCGCGGCTCAGCCAGTTCGGTTCCTTCGCTGTCCACAAAGCGGACAGTCAGGGTGTAGGTCCCGGGGATGGGTTCATAGTAGACCACATCCTCCTTGTCTCCCAGGGGTTTGAGCGCGGGGGCCTTCACAGAAATGGTCTCGGTGGTGTAGCCGTCTACGGCGGCGACAGCGCGGTCAACCAGCTTACTGGTGTCCTCAACCGTGAAGCCGAACACGTCGGGCTTCTTGACCTCGATGTTCTCGCCCGCGTCATTGCGGTAGAAATGGTAAATCGTCCAGGTGTAGTGGATGGGCTTATAGTCAACGCGGTAATAGGCGTTGGCCTTATTGATTTTGCCCGACTTGACCTCGTCCTGGGCGCCTGCCGCCAGCTCATAACCCTCGCCGGTTTTGTCCGGGGACGTTACGTCGTAGGACTCGCCATCGGCAAGGCCCGCTTTGGAGTAAATCTTAAACGGTTCGTCCTGACCGTCGATGCAGTACTCAATGGTCAGGGTGTAGGTGTCGACCTTTTTCGTGTAGGTGACGGTGAACTCCTCGCCCTTGCCGCCGGAGGTGCCCGCTATGACCGCCATGTCAGGGGTGAACCCGGCGATGTCCGGGGATTTCAGCTCGTAGCTGCTCCCGTTAAACACGGCCTGGGTGGCGTCGGGGGCAGCCTGTGTGCCGTCGGCATAAACATAGTGGACGGTCACTTTGGCTGGGGAGCTGCAAACGTTGGTAATTTTTTTTGCGCCGCATTTGCTGCACTCCAAAGTGGTGAGCACGTCTTGACCGTTGGGGGAGAGCTCTTCTTTCTCTTTGCCCCACTGGTGGCCTCCCTGGAGATCCATGCAATACTGGTCTTTGTCGGGGTCCACGATGGAAGTACAGTTATGGCAGACAGGGCAGTAGTAGGCCACCGGCTGGCCATCGGGCCTATAGAGAAATTCAGGCTCGCAGGCGACCGTTTCACACTTGAGGCAGTCCAGGCAAGTCAACATATGGTACGCCGGGTTGATAGGCTGGGCGAATGTACTCCAGGTGTGCTTACCGTCTGGGCATTCGGGACGGTTCTCGCCGCCGGGATTCAGTTCCACCGGGGATTTTTGGTAATGGCAGACCGTGCACTCCTCAATGCCGGCGCTGTTTTTTACATAGCTGCAGCCCTCGCGGATTTCATAGTCTTGCTCCCACAGGGGGCAGTTGGTTTCAACGATGCTGCAATGCGCATAGTGCTCATTGGCGTCGTCGTCGTGAAGCCATGTACGGACAGAGGCGCGGCAGTCCTCCGAATTGTGGAAAGGACCGATGGGAGGATGGCTGCCGCCGGTAGAGCCGCCGGGCCTGGAGGGCTCGACCGGTGTGCCGGGGTCGACGCCGTACTTGTTCACGCCGCAGATGGTGCAGGTACCGTCGCTGTTGTACTCGTGATTGCACGTGGAGGGGTCAGGCTTAGTATCCTCTGGCTCTACGCTGACGTCTGCGCCTTGCCAGCCGCATTGGGTCTCACAGCCGCGGAAGTTGCCTTTCTCATAGACATCCCCGCCGCAGTTGGGGCATTTGGTGATATCCGCCGCAAACGCGGTGATGTTGAGCAGGCCCAAGCACATCACAAGGGCCAGCGCTGCGGCCGCAGCGCGTCTGGTCGAATTTTTCAATGCGTTCATCTTCTTTACTTCCTTTCTTTGCCCTTTACGGACGCAAAGTGTCCGGGAACCGAACGAGCATAGGGCGCTGTATTTCCAAAAAGGGCGGAGGGTCGGCGCGCCCCGTAGCCTCTGGTTTTGCAGTCCCATGGTTTCCCATGGTTTGCCAATTGCAACCGGTCGAGCGTGGCGCGAAGCGCCGACGCACCTGGCTTTGCGTCCCATCGTTTCCAATGGTTTGCCGAAATGCCTGCCGTGTCACCCCGCCGCCGTAGGCGTCTCAGACGGCGGGCGCATTCCAAGGGGGCATATCCTGCATAGTAAGGCCTCCTTTCTCGCGCTTGGGCCGGGCCAGTTTAATCGGTGGCCGTATCATGAGCCGCGCCGGAAAACTGCGCCAAAAACGGTTGGTAGAGCTCCTCCTCCGCCCGCCTGCGGGCCTTAACCGCATCCTCGAACTTGCCGTAGCCGCCCAGGTAGCGCCGTTTGCCTTTGAAACAGATGGTGGCCCGCCACAGGCCCTTGGAGGTCAACCATTCTACCCCAGGCACGCCGCTGGTGTTATTGGAACGTTTTGTGCCCGCCCGGATCATCTCAATACAGGTGCCGTCGATAAAGGTAAGGCTGGCCCGTCCGATCTCGGCGGGGGAGCAGCCGTCCAAGGGCTTGTCGCAGCCGCAGGAGGTGCGGTGTCCGTCCCGCAGCCGCCGGGTGGTGGCTACGATTGCCTGTCCGCAGTCGCACAGGCAATTCCAAGCTGTCCGGTTCCCGAGGTTTTCTGCTGGGCCGAGAACGGTGAGCCGGCCGTACCGCTGGCCGGTGAGATCCAGTTTTTTTGTCGAATGACGCTCCGCCATATTGCCGCTCCTATCCGCGCCTGGGCGCTTGCGAAAAAGCGTACTTTTTGGCAGACGCCTGTGCCCGCTAAAAATTTGTGGGCAGGGGCTTGAAAAAATGCAGTTTCTGTGCTATTCTTAGCGTTAGAAAATGGTGCCAAAACGTTTGCAGAAAAGTACACATTCCTGTAAATGTGTTCTTTGCGGAAGCGATTGATACGGCTGTGGTTGCGTATAATAAAAACCAATCTGGGAGCAGGCTGTATCAGCCTGCTCCCAGATTGTGTTGTGTTTTATTGAAATTTATGAATTTGTGTGGTATTATCCGGTATAGAGAGCACTGCCTGAAATACTGGGGGGATAGATATGTTTGGGTTTGTAGCGCTGGGCGCATTTGCTGGCGTGGTTGTGTTTGGGGCGCTGTTTATTATCACGGTGATCCGCAGGGATCCAAAGATAATTGCCGCTGCTGTCATGTTTGTCTGCTTTGCAGCGCTGATCGGGGCCTCGGTCATGCTGGTGGTGTCGGACATGCTGGGTGAACCAGACGCCTCGGATGAGCCGCCTAAGTCGGCGGAGAGTCTGGGGCCGGATGGAACTGTGCTGCCGGAGGAGAGCGCAGAGCCGGTGGAGGGAGATGCGGCCCCATCGGAGGGGGCGGAAGGCTATGCAGTTGGGGAAACTTGGACTGTTGATGGACAATGGAAGCTTACGATTACGGGTGTGGCGGAAACACAATATAGAAATGAGTTCAGCGACAAAAAGCCAGGGGCTGTTTATATCGTGGATTATACATATACAAATCTTGGATTTGAAGATGAACTCTCAGACGGGCTGTTGGTTTCCATTGGTAATGTTGTTGTTGATTCAGGTGGGAAAGTATGTGGGGAGTATCCTGGCGATATATCGAGCTATGCAAAGGAAACTCCAATTGGCGCGACATGTGACGCTCAAGAGTGCATATGGGTAGAAACGCCGGGCAGTTTTAGGCTTACGGTCACAAAATATGATGGAAATAAAATAAGGCAGTCTGCGGTTTTTTCTGTAGAAGTAGAATAATTTATGAAGCAGCCTTTGTATGAAAAAAGCACGATTTGACAATCGTGCTTTTTTCATGTCCAAAAGACGGCCGGTGGCCATGCGGGATATAAGATTGCCAAGCTATTTTTGCAAGTATAGGGCTTGTTTGAAAATTGTCAACACGCCCAAACGGAGGCTCTTTTTCCGCTTTTCTTGGAATACGCAAAGTATTCCTGCGTCAAACTGGCTTCGTCTGGCGAAAAAATCGTTCCCCGCTGGGCATATTTCCGATTTTCGAACAGCGCATAGCCAAAGCGCTTCAAAAGAAGTAATTTGTTTCTTTTGTAATCTGTGGCGCGATTCGCGCGTCAGCGGGCCATTGTCCGCCGGCGGTTGACGATGTGGGTGGGCACGGTCTCTGACGGAGGGGATGTTCATCCCGATGAAGGCGCCATTGGGGGTGGCTGTACAGCGCCTATCCAGCCTGCAAAAGCCGCACATAAAAGGCAGTGTGGCCTCTGGTAGACGCTGCCCATATCTTTCCGCCATGGCGCTTGACGATTTCCTCCGCGATAGACAGGCCCAGACCGGAGCCGGACACCTCGCCCCGTGAGGAGGTTCCCCGGTAAAACCGTTCAAAAATGTGGGGCAGTTCCTCCGGCGGAATGGTACTTCCGTCGTTTTCCACCGTAAGGCAGAACCCATCGCTGCGATCCCGCTCCAGTCGAATGGAAGCGGTACTGCCGGGAGCGCTGTATTTGCGGGCGTTATCAAGTAGGATGCCGAACAGTTCCGACAAAGTCCCTGCGTCCCCGATGATCCGGCAGCCGGGGGCGATTTCCGCGCAGAGCTGCCGCCCGCTCTCAAAGAACACCGGCTCAAATGAGGCGGCGGCGCAGGTGAGCAGATGGCTCAGGTCGACCGAGGAGAAGGGGGCCGCGCGGGGATCTTCCTTGGCCGCGTCGCTGCGGGCGAGGGCAAGCAGCTTTTCCACCAGGTCTTTCATGTGCAGCAGTTCAATCTTCGCAATTTCCAGCCGCCGGTGGTTTTTTCCGTCGGGGGAAATCTCCGGCGCGGGCAGAACCATGTCCACGTTGGACAGCGCCACGGTGAGGGGGGTTTTCAATTCGTGGGAGGCGTCCGCGACGAACTGCCGCTGCCGTTTCCACGCCTCCTCAACCGGGGCCACGATCCAGCGGGAGAGGAGCACGCTGAAAATCAGGAATACGCAGAACACCGCCCCCCCGATAACGGCGGAGCTGAACGCCTGGGCGCGCAGAGACATCTTTTCCCCATAGATATCCGCAAATGCGTACCGCACCCGGCCAGGGGCAAATTCGTGGGAAAGGAACCGGAGATTTCGCGCCGGAAGCTCGCCGGTCTCCTGTCCAGTGCCAATGACCTCTAAAACAGCGCTGGTCACGTCCTGTTCGGTCATAAAAAAGGGCTGGCTGTGCAGCACAAATATCTGCCCGCCGGGGCCGGTTTCCGCAACGGCTACGGGTACGCCGCCCCGTACTGCTCCGCTCTCTATCAGGGCGGAGCGGAGGGCTTCCATGCCGGCATGACGGTAGTGGGCGGCATTGGAGAGATAGAGCCCGGCCAGCAGCGCCGCAAGAAGCGTGGTAGCGACGCCCATGAATACCAGCACAAATTTTCGGCGAAGTTTCCGGATCATGTGCATTCCTCCAGCCGGTATCCCACGTTTCTCTGTACGCGCAGGCTGACGTTGGCGTTCAGAAGGGCCAGCTTTTTCCGCAGGAAGGAGATATATGCTTCCACATTGTTGTCCACAGCGCCCGACTCAAGATCGGAAGAGCGTCGTGTAGGGAAAGAGTG
>CAJULZ010000120.1 GCA_910587205.1 uncultured Oscillospiraceae bacterium | reverse complement strand
ACGGCCACATCCTCTACGTGGACGGCGGCATCCTCGCCTACATCGGCAAGCAGCCGTAATGGAAACCGTATCCTTCCCGGCCCTGGACGCCTCGGTAAAGGGGTATCTCTGGGACGATTACGACACCCTCGCGGCCCACAAGGTGCGCCCCGCCCTCATCATCTGTCCCGGCGGCGGCTATAACCACTGCTCTCCCCGGGAGCAGGACGCGCCCGCCCTCCAGTTCCTCGCCATGGGCTTCCAGGTGTTTGTCATCCAGTACTCCTGTGGGGATCGGGCGGGGGAATACCGCCCCCTGCGGGAGCTGGCCCAGGCCGTCTGCGAGCTTCGCAGGCGCCATGAGGCGTGGCGCATCAGCCCGGATAAGATCGCCGTCCTGGGCTTTTCCGCCGGCGGCCACCTGGCCGCCAGTTTGGGCGCGCTGTGGGACGACCCCGAGGTACGCCTGCCCGTCCAGGCAAGGCCGGACGCGCTGATATTATGCTACCCGGTCATCAGCACCAAGGAGTTCGCCCATGAGGATTCCGCCCTTCGTGTCTCCGGCGGGGACGGGGCCCTGCGGGAAAAAATGCACCTCTGGGACCGGGTCACGCCCAACTTCCCCCCCACCTTCCTGTGGCATGGCGGGGCCGACGACTGCGTGCCCCCGGAAAACAGCCTGCTGTTGGCCGTAGCGCTGAAAAAGCATGGCGTACCCTTTGAATACCACCTGTTCGGGGAGGGGGCCCACGGCATCTCCACCTGCGCCCAGGAGACAGAAACGCCCGACCCGGTATGCCGGGCGTGGCTGTCCCTGTGCAAAACATGGCTGTGCCGCCGGTTTGGCTACACGCCGTAACAACACTGAAAATGGGGCGCGGCCATTGCCTGCGCCCCATTTTTTCTTAGGAGGAAACAATATGATACAAATCGGGATCAGGCTGCATGACGTAAACACGCAGTTCCCCCCGGAGCGGCAGACCATGGAAGCCCGGGCGGCCCAGGCCCGGGCGGAGGGCTTTTCCTGCGTCCATCTGGCTTTCTCCAAGGTCATAAAAGGCGTCGCCTTTGACGACGCCGCCCTGTCCGAAGGTCTGGCGCTGCACGCCAGGCGGGTCTTTGCCCAGGAGGGGCTGGACGTGGCGGTGCTGGGGTGCTACCTCAACCTGGCCCACCCAGACCCCGGCAAGCTGGCGGAGATCCAGGCGCGGTACTGCGGCCACCTCCGAGTGGCCGCCCTTATGGGGGCGGGGGTGGTGGGCACCGAGACGGGCGCGCCCAACCCGGAATACAGGACGGACGCCAACACCCACTCCCACGAGGCGCTGGATACCTTCATCCGCAATCTGGCTCCGGTGGTGGCGTGCGCGGAGCGCTGGGGGGTATCCATTGCCATTGAACCGGTTTGGAAACACATCGTCTACGACGCCGACCGCGCCCTCCAGGTGATAAAGGCCATCGCCAGCCCCAACCTCCGCGTCATCCTGGACCCGGTGAACCTGCTGTACCCCGGCAACGCGGACAATCGGGAGCGGGTCATCGGGGACGCCATCGACAAATTAGGCCGCCACGTGGCGGTAGCGCATCTGAAAGATTATGTGCGGGAGGGGGAAGAACTGCGTGCCGTCGCCGCCGGTATGGGGGAGATGGACTACGCCCAGATCCTGCGCTTCATCAAAGCGCGCAAGCCCTATCTCCAAGCCACCCTGGAGAATACCAGCAACGGCAACGCCGTCCAGGCCCGGGAGCTGATCCAACGCGAGTACGACGCGCTGTAAAAACCGGGGCCGCGTCCCCCGATTCTTCCGGCCGCTCTAAAACATTCCCAGGGATTTGAAGAGGAAAATCCACAAAAACATGGTCCCTGCGGACAGCAGCGTGGTCATCGTCACGGCGCTGGCGGCCAGCTCCGGGTTCCCGCCCATCTGGGCGGCCATGCTGTAGGAGGACACAGCGGCAGGGGTGGCGAACATGGAGATGAGCACGGCAAATTCCGGCCCCCGCAGGCCCGCCAGCGCCGCCAGGGGCAGGGCAACCCCAGGAAACACCACCAGGCGCAGCGCCGTGCAGATCGCCAGGTTCCGCCGGTGGACCCGCACGTCATGGAACTCGAACTGCGCCCCCAGCAGCAGCAGCGCCACCGGCGAGGCCGACGCCCCCAGCTGGGAGATAGGATTGGCCAAACACTCCGGCAGGGCCAGGCCGGACAGGTTGACGAGTATCCCCGCCACGGACGCGATAATCAGCGGGTTTTTCGCGATGCCCCGCAGAATTTTCCCCACATTCACCTGCTGTTGGCGGAACATCTCCAGGGTTATTACCGCCAGCACATTGTAGCACGGCACCACCACCGCCAGCATCACCGACACCGTGGCCAGATCCGCGCCGGGGCAAAGCTCCTGGATCAGCGGCATACCCAGCAGCAGGAAATTGCTGCGGAAAGACGCCTGGATCATTACCCCCCGCTGGTCGTTGGCGGGCTCCA
The DNA here is from genome assembly GCA_910587205.1 of uncultured Oscillospiraceae bacterium. Lineage (GTDB taxonomy): Bacteria > Bacillota > Clostridia > Oscillospirales > Oscillospiraceae > Enterenecus. The sequence continues at coordinate 5,292 of CAJULZ010000120.1, read as the reverse complement.
CCCGCTTGACCAGGGCCCAGGTAGCCATGAACAGGACGGCCAGCACCCCCAAGGCCAGCCCCAGGCAGCCCAGGTTAACCCCGCCCCGGATGTCGGAGCGGTAGATATTGTTGAACAGCATCAATGGCAGCAGGGTGTGGAACACCAGGGAATTAAACCGCTGGACGCTGCCCTTGTCCAGGCGCAGCAGCCGTTTCGCACCATACCCCACCCCCATCATCACAAAGATGGAGACGATGGCGTTCAACGACAGAAGGAAGCTGTTCAAAAGCATGATCCCACCCGCTTTCCCATAAGATCGACCGTGTCCTATCCAGTATAGCCGCCGGGGGTTCCACTGTCAAGGGCGGGCCGGCGGCGATTTTCTCAAGCGGGACTTCCCCGATCCCCTGTTGCAATTGGGACAATTTTGCGCTATAATAGAATAGCTTATTATCTCAACAAGCCACTTCGAATTGAGGGAGGACCTAACACTATGGGTAAAAGCATCAAACGGTCGGTTATGATCCGGGTCGTCTGCGCCATCATCGCCACCCTGCTGTTCAGCTTTGTGTCCACATTCAACATCCTGCGCATTGAAAACGCGCAAAAGCAAAACGTCAAGGCCGCGGCTATGCTGAACCAAATCCAGCAGGCCGAGGTGGCCCACTACAAGTGGTCCGCCAACCTGAGCAACGCCCTTTACGCCGGCACCGAGTTCACCGGCAGCCTGGACTATACCGCCTGTGTGCTGGGCAAATGGCTCTACAGCGATATCGACCTGGACGACGCCCAGGTCAACACCCTGCGCACCCAGATCGAGGCCCTGCACAAGCAGCTCCACGAATCTGCGGGCACCGCCGTCAGCATGCGCGAAAACAGCCTCCTCCGCTCCCAGCAGTTCTACCAGGAAACCATCCAGACCAACCTCACCCAGCTGGTGGGCCTGCTGGACCAGGTGGTGGAGCGGGGCCAGGCCCTCAGCGGGGAGTACACCGCAACCATGAACAGCACCATCGCCATCATGCACGGCTCCACAATCGTCTGCCTGCTGCTGTCCCTGGTGGCGCTGATCAGCCTTGTGACCTACGTGCTGCGATACGTTATCAAACCCCTGCTGCTCATCACGGAGAACGCCAAACCCCTTCAGGAGGGCAGGCTCACCTTGGATCTGGGCTACCACTCCAAAAACGAGCTGGGCCAGTTGGCCGACACTCTGGAGGGCTCCGTGGGCCGCATCCAGGAGTACGTGTCCGATATCGACCGGGTGATGGCCGAGCTGTCCCAGGGCAATTTCGACGTGCGCACCTCCATCCCCTACGTCGGCGACTTCCAGGCCATCGAGGGCGCGTTGGGCCAGTTTACCACCGCTTTGTCCGACGCCATGGGCAACATCATCCAGGCCGAGCACCGGGTATCCAGCCACGCCGAGCAGCTCTCCAGCGGGGCCCAAGCCCTGGCCCAGGGCGCTACGGAACAGGCCAGCGCCGTCCAAGAGCTGTACGCCACGGTGGATGACCTGTCCAAGAGCGCGGAGCGCAACGCCAAGGCAGCCTCCGACGCCCAGGAGAGCGCCAAGCTCACCAGCCAGCAGGTGTCCCTGAGCAGCCAGCAGATGGAGGCCATGGTGTCCGCCATGGCGGATATCTCCAACGCCTCCCAGCAGATCGGCCGCATCATCGCCACCATTGAGGACATCGCCTTCCAGACCAACATCCTGGCCCTGAACGCCGCGGTGGAGGCCGCCCGGGCCGGGACTGCGGGCAAGGGTTTTGCCGTGGTAGCCGATGAAGTGCGAAGCCTGGCCTCCAAGTCCGACGAGGCCGCCAAGGCCACCAAGGGCCTCATTGAGAACTCCGTCCAGTCCACCCACCGGGGCACCCAGATCGTGGACGAGGTGTCCGGCTCGCTGAAAAAGGCACTGGAGCTGGTGCTGAAGTCCGACGCCGCCATCGCAGCCATCACCCAGGCCATCGCCGAGGAGGCGGATTCCTTGTCCCAGGTGTCCGAGGGCATTGGGCAGATCTCTTCCGTGGTGCAGACCAACTCCGCCAGCAGCGAGGAGTCCGCCGCCGTCAGCTCCGAGCTGTTCGACCAGGTCCACCTTCTGGAGGACGAAACCCACAAGTTTAAGCTGAAGGACGTCGGCCGGCCGGCCGGTGTCCGGTAAAGCATCCCGGCGTACGCAAAAACCGGGGCAGCAGAAGCTGCCCCGGTTTTCTCTTTCCGTTCACAGGTCCAGCATGACCCGCTCGATACCGCTTACCGCGTCCTCCACCATAGCCGCCACATCCAGCGCGGCCTCCGCCGCCTCCAGCTCCTCCAGCTTGGGTTTGGTCCGGGGGTGCTTGGGGGTGAATACGGTGCAGCAGTCCTCGTAGGGCAGGATGGAGGTCTCAAAGGTGCCGATTTTCCGGGATATCCGGACGATCTCCTCCTTGTCCATCCCCACCAGGGGCCGCAGCACCGGCACGGTGCACACCGCGTCGGTGCACACCATGGCGTCCAAGGTCTGGCTGGCCACCTGGCCCACCGATTCGCCCGTGACCAGGGCCTGGATGCCGTTCCGTTCCGCCACCCGGCAGGCGATGCGCATCATAAACCGCCGCATGAGGATGGTGAACAGCTCCTCCGGGCAGGAGCGGCGCAGCTCCTCTTGAATCTTGGTGAATGGCACCACATGGACGCACTGCTTGCCCGTATAGGGCACCAGCAGCCGGGCCAAATCCAGCACCTTTTCCTTGGCCTCCGGGGAGGTATAGGGGTAGGAATAATAGTGGATCATGTCCACGATGACCCCCCGCTTGGCCACCATCCAGGACGCCACCGGCGAGTCGATGCCCCCGGACAGCAGGGACAGCGCCCTGCCCCCCATGCCCACGGGCAGCCCCCCCGCCCCCGGCTCCGGGTCGGCGTGGAGGTAGGCGTCGAAATCCCGCACCTCCACGTGGACGGTGAGCTCCGGGTGGTGCATATCCGCCTCCAGATGGGGGAATTTGTCATGAAGTTCCCCGCCCACGTACTGGGAAAGCTGTATAGATGTCATGGGGAACGCCTTGTCCGCCCGTTTGGACTCCACTTTGAAGGATTTTGCCGCCCGGAGCTTGTCCCCCAGGTAGTCCACGGCGCACGCCACAATGGCGTCTTTGTCCTTGGCGCAGGCCCGGGCGCGGCACAGGCCCACCGCGCCGAACAGCTTGCCCATGGCCTCCCAGGCCCCCTCAAAATCGGCGGCGTCATCCAGCGGCTCCACGTAGGTGGTGGACTGCCGGGTGTAGACCTTAAACGCGCCGTATTTTTTCAGCCGCCGTTTGGCGTTGCCCATGAGCTTTTCCTCAAACCCCCGGCGGTTCAGGCCTTTGAGCACCATTTCCCCCTGTTTGAGCAGGATAATTTCTCCCATAAAAATCCCTTGCTTTCCTAAAATTGTGGGCCTTGGGCGTTTGCTTTCGCTCCAAGCCCCCCTGCGTGTCTATCGCCGCGCTGCAAAATTTTTTCTCTCGAGAAAAAGGAACCCCCGGCCTGGGCAAACGTGAGCCCCACCACCGACGCGGCCCCCGCATCCCGCAGGCAGGCGGCGCATTGGGCCAGGGTCGCCCCGGTGGTGACCACGTCGTCTACCAGCACCACCCGGCTCCCTGCCAGGTCCAGCCCGGGCAGGGCTCGGTACGCCCCCGCCGCGTTGGCCGCCCGCTCCGCCGCGTCCCGGAGCTGGGACTGTGCGCCGGTATTGCGGCGCTTTTCCAACGTGGACGCCACAGGCAGCCCGGCCGCCTCCCCCACCCGGCGGGCCAGCAGTTCCGCCTGGTCATAGCCCCGCCCTGCGCGGCGTTTTGGGTGCAGCGGCGCCCAGGTGACCAAATCCACCGGGCCGTCCCAGCGGTCACGGAGGCACTGGGCCATGAGATCCCCGAACAGCCGGGCGTGGACGCGCCCGCCGCCAAATTTGTAACGGTGGACTCCCTCCCGCACCCCGTCCTGATACCACAGGGGCGACAGGCACGTCTCGCACCCCTCCACCGCCGGTTCCCCCTCCGCCCACGGCAGCCCCTCCAGGCAGACGGCGCAGACGCCGTCCTCCCCCCGCTCCAGGATGCGGCCGCAGAAGGGGCATTTGGGCGGGTAGAGCAGATCCAGCAGGGTCCGGACAAGCCTCACGGCTCCCCGTCCTCCGGCAGCGGGTCGATTGGGCCGTTTTTCTTCTCAAAGTCCCGGACGCACTGGTTCATGAGATACAGGATCTGCCGGCTCATGGACCGCCCCTCATAGGCGGCAACGGAGCGGAATTTGTCATGCAGCTCCCGGTTCATCCGGATGGTAAGGTATATCTTGTCATTCATCGCTTCGGCCCCCTTGCAGTTATCTTCAAAATACTCGTCCGCACTTGTTCTTAGTCTGATTTCAAGGTATTTTTAAGGCGCAAAATCTTGACGGGCGGGGCCTGCCCGGGAAAGCCGCCCCGCCCAAGCAGATCGGAGGGAGCAGCTATGATCCGGCTGATCGCCGGCGGCATCAGCGGTGATCAGCCGGAAATTTTTGATCCGCTCTTACCGGTTTCATCAGATGCCCCTAAAAAACGCCTGCGCGGTTTTCATAACCGCCCAGGCGTTTTTTATTCACTTCCCCGGCAGCAGGGCCAGGGCCTCCGCCCCCGCCGACCGGGCGGGCAGGACAGTGAGCCCCGCCAGCAGCTCCTGGCCGTCCAAATCGGTGTAGATGTCGTCCACGGTGGACCAGCTCCCCGCGTCCAGCGCCGACAGCGCGGGGCAGTCCGCCCAGAGGACGGCGGCGTCCAAGTCCATTTTGTCGCCGTAATTGGCGATAAAGGCCCCGGGGTCGGCCACGGCGAACAGGGCGCTGTCCCCCACGGCCACGTCCGTGACCAGCCGGGCCATACCCGCGGTCTGGAGGTCCGGGTCAGCGGCGGAACCGTCGAACACCACGGTGTAGTCGTTGACAACGACTATCGCGGTGCCATCCCCGTTCAAATCGCCCACCCGGGCCGCCAAAGAGCGCTCCAGCGCGTTCCGGACCCCGTCGGGCAGGGCCTCGGCGCGGACAATGGCGACCTGCAAATCAGGCTCCCCCCTGCCCGCCAGCGTACCCAGCGTTCCCGCCAACAGGCCCAGGCACACCGTGACCCCCAGCACCAGGGGCCACCGCCGCCGCCACCAGATCTCGGTGCGCTGCCCGGCGGTGAGTCCCCGCCCGGCCCGTTCCGGGGCGGGCGCGGGTTCGGCCGGCCCATCCCCCGGCTCCAGCGCCGGCAGGAGCAGCTGGGCGTACAGCAGCGCCGGCGGCCAGAAACCCAAG
>CAJULZ010000119.1 GCA_910587205.1 uncultured Oscillospiraceae bacterium | reverse complement strand
CCACCATGTTTACCCCCATATCGGTGGGGGATTTGTAGGGGCTCTCCCCCATGATCTGCTCGAAGATGGCCTGGAGCACCGGGAACACCTCCACATCCCGGTTGTAGTTCACCGTGGTCTCCCCATACGCCTGAAGATGGAAGGGGTCGATCATGTTTACATCGTTGAGGTCGGCGGCGGCCGCCTCATAGGCCAGGTTCACCGGGTGCTTTAAAGGCAGGTTCCAGGTGGGGAAGGTCTCGAACTTGGCGTAGCCCGCCTTCACCCCCCGCTTGTAGTGGTGGTAGAGCTGGGACAGGCAGGTGGCCATCTTCCCCGAGCCGGGGCCGGGGGCGGTGACCACCACCAGGGGCCGGGTGGTTTCAATATAGTCATTGCGGCCAAACCCCCCGTCGGAGACAATATGGGCCACGTTATGGGGGTAGCCGGAGATGGGATAGTGGAGGTAGACCTTTACCCCCAGGTCCTCCAGCCGGCGCTTGAACGCGTCCACCGCCCCCTGCCCGGCATACTGGGTAATGGCTACGCTACCCACGTATAAGCCCTTCTCCCGAAACGCGTCGATCAGCCGGAGCACATCCTCGTCATAAGTAATCCCCAAATCCCCCCGCACCTTGCTCTGCTCAATGGCGGAGGCGTTAATGACCAGCACCATCTCCACGCTCTCCCGCAGTTCCAGCAGCATCCGGATTTTGCTGTCCGGGGCGAACCCGGGCAGTACCCTGGCGGCGTGGTGGTCGTCAAACAGCTTGCCGCCAAATTCCAGGTATAGCTTGCCGCCGAACTGGGCGATCCGTTCCCGGATACGGGCGGACTGGGTCTCCAAATACTTCCGGTTGTCAAATCCAATTTTCTTCCCCATACCATAACAGGGCCGCTCTGGGTCCAGCGGCCCCTCCCCCTCTCTCCCCTTCAGGTTTTACCGGCAATTCCTTTCAATTTTAGCACAACCGCGCTCCTGGGGCAAGGAAAAAATTTCCCCCTGGCACCCTCGCTTTTCGGGGGCTGGGCCGCTGAGTCTCGTCTTCAGCCCGGCCGACGGCGGGCGCTGTACCGGCCTTCGTTCCGCTCTCTCCGTGCTGCTCACCACGACTTCGCAGCCGACGGTTTTACGGCGAAGACAATTAGCAAAATTTCGCCTACATGCGCAAATAAGACCCGCCCGCTGCCTGGCAGAGCAGGCAACGGGCGGGCTTTTTGTCCGGCGCCGGCGGGGTCTGGGGTTTCAGGGAAGCACTGATTAAATGCGCCTACGGCGCTTTTGCAGGTCCTTTCCGCCGCGGCTTCGTTGTGATTTCTTGAAATAATCCCGCGAAATCACGCTCTGCCCCGGCAAAAAATCTCTCGCAAATTGCTCTTACCGGTTTAATTAGCCCTTCCTTAGAACACCGCCACAACGCCGCCGCCGTAATTCTCGTTGATGAATTCTTTTACCTGGTCGGATTCCAACGCTTTCACCAGCGCCTGGATAGCCTCGTCGTTCTCCCGGCCCTCCTTGACGGCCAGGACATTCACGTAGGCGGTGCCCGCGATGCCGTCGGCGGACTCAATGGCCAGGGCCTCGCTGGCCTTCAGGCCCGCGCCGATGGCGTAGTTGCCGTTGATCACGGCCACGTCCACGTCTTGCAGGGTGGTGGTGAGCAGGTTGGCGGTGAGCTGCTGGATCTTATAATCGTGGGGATTCTCCGCGATGTCCTCCACGGTGGGCTCCAAGCCTACGCCGTCCTTCAGCTTGATCAGCCCCTGCTCCTGGAGCAGCAGCAGCGCGCGGCCGCCGTTCGTGGGGTCGTTGGGGATGGCGATGTCCGCGCCATCGGGCAGCGCGTCCAGGCTGGCGGTTTTGCCGGCGTAGATGCCGAAGGGCTCGTAGTGCAGTTCGGCTACACTCACCAGGTGGGTGCCGTCGTTCTCATTGAAATTGTTCATGTAGGTGATGTGCTGGAAATAGTTGGCGTCCAGCTGGCCGTCCTCCACATTGGTGTTGGGCAGCACATAGTCGTCATAGTTGACGATTTCCAGGGTAATGTTGTCCTTGGCCAAGATTTCCTTGGCCACCTTCAGAATCTCGGCGTGGGGCGTGGGGGACGCGCCAACCTTGAGGGTGACGGCCTGTTTGCCGCCGCAGGCAGACAGCAGGGACAGGCACAGCACCGCGGCCAGCGTTAGGGCCAAAAGTTTCTTTTTCATCTCAGTTGCTCCTTTTCCATTTGGTTGTTTTGCGTCTATGTGAGCCGCTTTTGCGGACGTCACCGGTGCGGGAGGGCACAAAAAAACGCCCCCGACAAACTGTCAAGGACGAGAGCGGCCCAGCCGCTTCGTGGTACCACCTTGCTTCACCCGCCCCTCACGGGGCCAGGCCTTATCGGGTGCCAACACACCCTGGCGCTGTGACGGGCGCTCCCGGCGGGGCCTATGGACGGCGTGCCATCCCTCAGCCGCGCGGCTCCGGGGCCATGTTCGGCGCGGCTTTTCGTGCCCGTTTCCAGCTCCCCGGGCTCTCTGTGCCGTATCTCCGCGCGTACTCTCCCCATCATTGCCTTTGCAATCAATATTAAGTTATTGAATTTTAGTTTAACGCATCAAAGCGTGTTTGTCAATGTGGGATTTTGCACAGATGCAGAAGGGGCAAAGCGGCCCGCTTTGTCCCTTCCTACAAAGTATTTGCTCACATGGTCCCTGGGGCCTTCTTAATCTTGCTGAGCCTGCTTCTTACGGCTGCCCCGAGCGCCGCCCCGGTTTGTGATCCGGCGGTCCAGGCAGACGGTGGCCCAGGTGCCTATGCTCTGAAAAATCTGCACCAGGATGACCACCACCACCACCGCCACATACAGCACCACCTGCTGGCGCTGGGTCCAGCCGTTCATCATCGCCATGGCACCCAGGCCGCCGCCGCCGATGGCCCCGGCCATGGCCCCGTAGCCCAGGATGGTGATGAACGCAGTGGTGAAGCCGGACAGCAGGGCGGGCAGGCTTTCAGGGAGCATCACCTTCCACACGATCTGGAGTGTGGTGCAGCCCATGGCCTGGGCGGCCTCAATGAGCCCCCGGTCCATCTCCCGCAGGGAGCTCTCCACCAGCCGGGCCACAAAAGGGGCCGCGGCCACGGTGAGGGGGACGAGGATGCCTGGGGTGCCGATGGTGGTGCCCAGGATGATCCGGGACAAAGGCATGACCATCACCATCAGGATCAGGAACGGCACGGAGCGCAGCAGGTTGACCACCACGTTGAGCACCTGCATCAAGGGCTGGGGCAGGGGGCGGATACCGTCCCTGTCCCCCGTCACCAGGAGGATGCCCAGGGGCAGGCCGATGAGGTGGGCAAAGATAGCGGCAAGGGCGGTGGAGTAGAATGTTTCCCACACGGCGAACGGGACGCCGTTGACTAAGAATGCGATTTGACGGATCACCTTGTCGTCGGTGATGGAAAAAACGGAGACGATCCAGTCAGTCATGGTAATCCCGCACCTCCTCCATGGTCACGTTGGGCTGGTTTTTGATGTACGCAACGGCCTTGGCAGCCTCCTCCGGGCGTTCGGGCAGGCCCAGCAGCATGGTTCCGAAGGCCTGGCCGTTGACGTTGCGGGTGTCTGCGCCCAATATGTTCACCTTCACGCCGCAGTCGATGGCCAGGGACGCGATGAGGGGCTCATAGGACGACCCGCCGTTGAACGCGATGCGGATGACGTGGACGGCGGGCAGTTCCTCAATGCGCACCCCGTCGGGGTAAACCAGCCTGCGGCCTGCCTCGGTTTGGGGGCTGGAGAACACCTGCTCCACCGTCCCCATCTCCATCACGCGGCCGTGATCCAGGATGGCCACATGGGTGCAAATCTCCTCCACCACCGCCATCTCGTGGGTGATGACCACCACCGTGATACCCAGGCGCTTGTTGATGTCCTTGATGAGCCGGAGGATATCCCGGGTAGTCTTGGGGTCCAGAGCAGAGGTGGCCTCATCGCACAGCAGGATCTTTGGGTCACAGGCCAGGGCCCGGGCAATAGCGATGCGCTGCTTCTGCCCGCCGGAAAGCTGGGCAGGATAAGCGTCCGCCTTATCGGGCAGGCCCACTATCTCTAAAAGCTCACGGGCCCGCTGTTCCGCATCCGCCTTCTTCACGTTGGCGATCTCCATGGGGAAGCAGATATTTTTCAGGCAGGTGCGCTGCATGAGCAGGTTAAACTGCTGGAAAATCATGCTGATGGACCGCCGCTGGGCAATAAGCTCCTTCCGGCCCATGGCGCACAGGTCGGCCCCGTCGATGACCACCTGACCGGCGGTGGGCCGCTCCAGCAGGTTGATGCACCGAACCAGGGTGGACTTGCCCGCGCCGCTCATGCCCACGATGCCGTACACCGCCCCGTCCCCGATGGTGAGGGACACATCGGCAAGGGCCTGGAGCTGGCCCTCGGCGGTGGGGAACACCTTGGACACGTTTTTCAGTTCTATCATGGGTTTCTCCCCTCTCTGTTTGGGGCTGAAAGCTGGCTTTTATTGTATGCTGAAATGGGTATATTGTCAAGGCGGCAAAAAGCCTTCCCCGTTCCCCTTCGCGTGGACAGCCCGGCCGGCAGCGAGTTCGCTAATGCATTGAACCGAAAAACCGTTCATGATATAATTGGTTTGACAAAGCAGGATTTGAGGGAGGTTATAAAAATATGATACTTGAAACAAAAAGATTATATTTGCGAGAAATGAAGCAATCTGATTTTAGCTCACTATGCAGAATACTAAAGGATGAGATAACAATGGCTGCGTATGAGGGGGCATTTGACGATAGTGAAACGCAGGAGTGGTTGGATAGGCAAATTTCCCGTTACCGAAAATGGGGCTTTGGCCTATGGGCGGTCATTCCAAAAGAAACAAATCAAATGATAGGTCAATGTGGACTTACCATGCAGCAATGGAAAGATCAGGAAGTCCTTGAAATAGGTTATCTTCTTGAGCGTTCTTATTGGCACAAAGGGTACGCAACCGAGGCGGCAGCAGCCTGTAAAAAATATGCTTTTGAAGTATTAAAAGCAGGTGAAGTATGTTCCATCATCAGAGACACAAATACGGCATCCCAAAATGTGGCTATCAGAAATGGTATGGCAATTGTGGATACATGGACAAAGCATTATAGAGGTGTTGATATGCCCCATTTTCGTTATGTGGCATATCATTGATGGGTTCCAATTGATTGGGCAGAGATCCAAGATGGCTCGCTGTCCATCCTGTTATTAGGCGCTGTTTGAAAATTGGAAATATGCCCGGCGGGGAGGGATTTTTTCGCCGGAGGAAGCCAGTTTGACGCAGGAATACTTTGTGTATTCCAAGGAAAATTGGCAAGGTATGGCGGAAAAAGAGCCTCCGTTTGGGTGTGTTCACAATTTTCAAACAAGCCATAGGACACCGGGAAATTTTATGAACGTTTCCCAACACGAGGGATAAAAGGCCTCCCCCTGCAAGGGGAGGCCCGGGCCTTACGGCGCGTACCATTTCAGCACCTCGGTGGTTCCCGATTGCCGCAGAGCCGCGCAGGACACCAACGCGTCCGCCCCCAGAAGGATGAAGGCGGGCGGGCCCAACCAGCCGGGGATGTGGGCGCCCAGCGCTGCCACAGAGGGGTGGACGGCATACACCAGCGCCAAGGCCAGCACCGTCCAGCATGCGGAGAATGCGGGACACACCAGCCCGCCCAGGCTGCCGGGAATCCCTGAGTAGTTCCAGAACTCCACCCCCAGAACGAAGCGATAAAAAAGTCCCATGAACAGCTCCGCTCCGGTGGCGGCCAGTCCCCCCGCCAACGCTACCCATAGGGGACTTTTGACCAGCGGGGCCAGCAGTAGGATCAGGCATGCCCCTATGCCATATACCGGGCACAGGGGGAGAATCAGAAAACATTTCCGGTCCCGCTTGGGGTGGCGGATAGCCCGGGCGAAGGCCACTTCCAGCAGGAAGCCCGCGAAGCTGTAGATGATGAAATACCAGAGCCAGCGCATAAAAAATCCCCCCACCCAATTTTCTTTAGGGATTCCCGTCCCGAACGGGGCGGGAATCCCTATTCTGAAAATTAGGATAGGGAGGGCGGGGAATTTTCATGCAGGGAACTTTTTCAGGTTTTGGCGGCCAAGCGGCGGCACAGGACAAACAGCGCCGCGGTGATAGAAGCGGCCAGCAGCAGGTAGAACGACAGGAAAGCCGTGGCCCAGTAGAGAGGGTGGACGGCCGGAACGAAGCACCGGAGCACCCAGTACAGCCCGTACACGGGGGCGGGCAACACCAACCAGCAGGCAACCATATAAAACTTCAGCCGGGCGGCGGCGCGGGCCGTCCCCATGCGGGGTGTGGAAAGCTCGAACAAGACCAGGCCCAGGATTTGGATGACAATCCCGCTCAAAACAAACAGGACACTGTGATAAAACAGCTTGGCCGTCACCGCCATCAGCGTCCCCGCGGCGCAAATGCCCAAGGACAGCACAAAGGCGTTGTGCACCCATCCCGGCCCGTCCAGGTGGGTCTCGCCGGGTGCGGCAGGTTGGGGTGCGTCCGGCGGGGCCAGGACCGCGCCCCGCTCGTCCACCTCCTCCCGCAGCAGATAGTCGCAGCTCACCCCGAACAGGCGGGAGAGCTGGACGACGTTTTCCGTGTCCGGCATGGTCTCGCCCAGCTCCCATTTGCTCACCGCCTGCCGGGACACAGTGAGCTGGGCGGCAAGCTGCTCCTGAGAGAGACCGCTCTGCCTGCGCAGCTGCTGTAACTTTTCTCCTAATTTCATAAATGTATACCTCCTGAGTGGGTGACCGCCAGAGCAGAATTCGTTAACGCAGCTCTATGATAGCTGCTTTCCCCACGGAGGTCAACCAAATGGAGATGGAAAAACCGCAAGTATAGGTTGCGCCATACCTAATTACCTTTTTCTCCCATTTGTGCAGTTGCTGCGCCCCAACGGTTTCCAACTCTAAATGCTTGCTGTCATATGCCCCGATAAACATAGCCAAGAACTAAAAGACAGTATTTCCGAAAAAGCTCTACAGTTCGTTGAAAATTACGTATAACAAATATTCGCGACTTCATCAAACAGCGAACGGAGGACAATCACCAAATATTGCGACTAAACTATTTTATGACTACTATTGTGCCTATATGTTTTGCAATTTCTACCAGCGGAACATATATTCTTGATTATGAGACTGTTTCCAAATTTAACTCATCTCAATTAAGCAAAATTAGAAGCAAGCAGATTACCTTTGTTTTTCAAAATTTTGCGCTAATGGAAAAATATACAGCTTTTAAAAACATCGAACTACCTCTTGTCAATCAAAACATTTTTGCTAATGTACGCCGAAAAAAGTTATAAAAGTGACAAAACAGTTTGGAATTGAGAACCAACTGCACAAGCTGCCAAAACAAATGTCAGGCGGACAGCAGCAAAGGATAGCTCTCGCCCGCGCTTTAGTCAGTGGTGCTGATATTATTTTTGCAGGTGAGCCACCAGGTACCTCGGATCAAAAAAATGGAATGGCACTCATGGAGTTGTTGAGAAAGCTAAATGAAGACGGTAAAACTATTATTTTAGTTACACATGATTCTACATTCTACAATTGCCTGCTATGCAAAGAGAACAGTCACAATATCAGATGGGAGGATTTCTCAACAATGAAACGAAACATCAGTGCCTTTTTTCTGCTTGCGCTATTATGTACTCTAATGACTGGACCGTATTAGCTGATTGTTACGAGGATACAGAGGGATCTCTTACAATATCTGACCTGATTTTATATAGGCGCTGTTTGAAAATGGGAAATATGCCCAGCTGGGGGGTTCGCCGGACGAAACCGGTTTGACGCAGGAA
>CAJULZ010000118.1 GCA_910587205.1 uncultured Oscillospiraceae bacterium | reverse complement strand
CCACCGGCTTCTGCATCCCCATCTCCCAGAGCGTGGGCGCGGGGCGCCGGGAGGACGTGAGCCGCTATTTCTGGAACGGGCTGTACCTGGGGTTGCTGATCAGCCTGGGCGTCACCGCGGGGGTGACGCCCTTTGTACGGACCCTGCTGGTCATGATGAACACGCCGCCCCAGCTGATGGACATGGCGGTGGAATATCTCACCATCATCCTGCTGGGGCAGACCGCCACCGTGCTGTATAACTATTTTGCCGGCGCCCTGCGGGCCCTGGGGGACTCCCAGCGGCCGTTCTATTTCCTGGCCGCCTCGTGCTTTCTCAACGTGGGGTTGGATTTTCTGTTTATCCGGGCCTTCCGCATGGGGGTGGCCGGAGCCGCCGCGGCCACCGTGGCCAGCAAGGCGGTGAGCGCGGTGCTGTGCGCCTGGTGGCTGTTCGCCAGGATGGACGCTGTCCGGAGGCGGGACGGCGCGGGCGGGGCGCTCGCCCGCCCGTCCGGGCGGCATCTGGCCGGGGCGTGTCTGATGGGCGTGCCCCTGGGGCTGGAATACTCCGTCACCTCCGTGGGGTCGGTGGTGCTCCAGGGTTCCATCAATACCCTGGGGGCGGTGGCCGCTGCGGCCCAGATCTGCGGCGAACGAATCCGATCCATCGCCACCATGCCCATGGAGAGCATCGGCATGGCCATGGCGACCTATACGGGCCAGAATTTCGGCGCGGGACGTCCCGACCGCATCCGAGCGGGGGTGCGCAGCGGCTTGCTGATCCAGGCGGTGTATTCCGCTGCGGCGTGGGCGGTGCTGTTTGCGCTGAAGGGGCCGCTGGTGTACCTGCTGCTGGGGGAGTCCGCCTCCCCCGAGGCGCTGGGCGCGATGCAATACCTGTCCATCATCACCGCCCTGTTCATCTTCCACGGCAGCCTGATGATCTTCCGCAACACGGTGCAGGGCATGGGGTACGGCGTCAGCGCCCTGGCCTCCGGGGCCATGGAGGTGGTGGGCCGTGTCGCCGCGGGGCTTCTGGCGGTGCGCTTTGGAAGCTTTATCCTCATCTGCCTGGCAAGTCCTCTGGCATGGGTGCTGTCGCTGGGCTGCTGCATGATCCTGTATTTCCACTACATCCGAAAAATCCAAGGCCGCCTGGGTTGACCCAGGCGGCCTTGCTTCTCTTAGTTTGCGGCGTTAGTCGTCGCCAAAGCTGATGCCCAGCAGCCGCGCCTCGGCGATGATATCCGACTTGGGATCGATGGTCTTCAGTTTGCCCGCCACCTCCTTCAGCGGTACGGAGGTGATGACGTGGTCGTGGATAGCCACCATATTGCCGTATTCCTCTTTGGAGATCATCAGCGCCGCAGTGGTGCCCAGCCGGGAGGACAGCACCCGGTCGTAGGCGCAGGGCGTGCCGCCCCGCTGCATGTGGCCGGGGACAGTGACCCGCACCTCCTTGCCGGTCTTTTGCAGGATCTTGTCCGCAATCGCGTAGGACACCGAGGGGTACTTCGACAAAACCTCCTCCATGTGCTTTTTGTACTCCTTTTTGGGCATGGCGGCCTCCTTCTTGGACATGGCGCCCTCCGCCACGGCCAGGATGGTGAAGCCGTTGCCGGAGGCGGCCCGCTGCTTGATCTTCGCCACCACGGAGTCGATGTTGTAGGGGATCTCGGGGATGAGGATAATGTCCGCGCCGCCGGCAATGCCCGCGTTCAGGGTGAGCCAGCCCGCCTTGTGGCCCATGATCTCCACCATGAACACCCGGTTGTGGGAGGCGGCGGTGGTGTGGATGCAGTCGATGACCTCGGTGGCCAGAGAGATGGCGGACTGGAAGCCGAAGGTGGTGTCCGTGCCCCACAGGTCGTTGTCGATGGTCTTGGGCAGGCCGATGACGTTCAGCCCCTCCTCGCTGAGCAGGTTGGCGGTCTTCTGGCTGCCGTTGCCGCCCAGCACCACCAGGCAGTCCAGCCGCAGACGGCGGTAGGTGTATTTCATGGCCTCCACCTTGTCCAGGCCGTTCTCGTCGGGCACCCGCATCAGCTTGAAGGGCTGGCGGCTGGAGCCCAGGATGGTGCCGCCCCGGGTGAGCAGGCCGGTGAAGTCGATGGGGGACAGCTTTTTGTAGTCCTCATAGATGAGGCCCTTGTAGCCGTCGATAAAGCCGATGATCTCCACCTCGTTGCCGTAGATGTTGTACAGGCCCTTGCCCACGCCGCGCATGGTGGCGTTCAGCGCCTGGCAGTCTCCTCCGCTGGTGAGTATTCCGATCCGTTTCATGGTTTGCGCTTCCTTTCCGAACAGATATATTTCCAAGCCTTTCGGCGTTGGGGGACGATTGCGCCTCACCGCCCCAGCAGGCGGCCCAGCAGGCTCCGCCTCTGGGGTTTGTGGGTTTTCAGGACGTTCGCGGGCTTGGCCGCCGGGAGGGGGGTTGCCCGGGGCGGGTTGCCGGAGGCGGGGAGGGGTTTGGGCTGGGGGGGCTTCCCCGGACCGGGAAGGGGTTTGACCTGGGGGCCCTTTGCTGCGGGTGGGACGGAGGCTTTGGCGGGCTTTTCTGCCGGACGCTTCTTCCCGGGCAGGGCCCACGTCCCGCCGTAGGCCTGCTCACAGAAATACTCCTGGGAGTTGAAGGGTTCCCCCTCCGCCTCGGGGCGGCCGTACTGGCCGGAGGGGAGCTGGACGCGGCGTTTGGCGGTGTCCCGCAGCTGATCCCGGAACATCTCCTCCAAACGGGTGCGCAGGGCGGGGTCCCGGACGGGGGCCGCCACCTCCACCCGGCGGGTGGTGTTCCGGGTCATAAAGTCCGCCGACGAGATGTACACCTCCCGGCGCTCCCCCGCCCCGAAGATGTAGATCCGGGCGTGCTCCAGGTAGCGGCCCACGATGCTGGACACGCGGATGCGCTCCGTCAGGCCGGGCACGCCGCCCACCAGACAGCAGACCCCCCGCACCAGCAGGTCGGCCTCCACCCCCGCCTGGGACGCCTCGATGAGCTTGTCGATGATGGCCTTGTCGGTGAGGCCGTTGAGCTTGAAGCCCAGGTAGGCGGCCTCCCCCGCCTTGGCCTGTTCGATTTCCCGGTCAATGAGGGCCAGCACCCGGCTTCGCAGGCAGGCCGGGGCCACCATGAGCCCGCCGCTCTCCTCCACCACCTCGCCCATGGACAGAGCGTTGAACACCCGGGCTGCCTCCGCGCCGATGCCGGGGTCGGCGGTCATCAGGGCGTAGTCGGTGTACAGCCGGACCGTGTCCTCGTTGTAATTCCCGGTGCCCACCTGGGTGATGTACTCCACCTTGTCCTCGTGCATCCGGGTGATGAGCAGCAGCTTGGAGTGGACCTTCAGCCCGTCCAGCCCGTAGATCACGCGGCAGCCCGCCTGCTCCAGCACCCGGGACCAGCCGATGTTGTTTTCCTCGTCGAACCGGGCCCGCAGCTCCACCAGGGCCACGACTTCCTTGCCGTTCTCGGCGGCATCCACCAGGGCCTCCACGATTTTGCTGTTATGGGCCACCCGGTAGAGGGTCATCTTGATGGACACCACCTCCGGGTCCTGCCCGGCCTCCTGGAGCAGCCGCAGCAGGGGCCGGACGCTCTCATAGGGGTAGGACAGCATGAGGTCCCCCCGGCGCACCTGCGCCGTCACCGGCTCCAGGGGGTCCACATTGGGGGAGTTCTGGGGCACCCGGCGGGGATAAAACAGTTCCGTGCGGTCCCGCAGCATATCCCGCAGCGCGCCCATAAACCCCAGGTCCAGGGGGGCGGCGCTGGGGAAGACGTGCTTTTTGGACAGGCCCAGGCAGCGGCACAGGCTGTCCCGCACGCTGTCGGTCAGCCGCCCCTGGCAGTCCAGCTTCACCGGCTGGAGGCGCTTGCGGCGGCGGATGAGCTTTTCCATGCTCTTGCGGTACTCTTCCGCCTGGGCCCCGTCCGGCTGGTCGGAGACGTCGTCCATCTCAATGTCCGCGCTGCGCACCAGGCGGACCAGCACCGTCCCCTCCACCTTGTACCGGGTGAACAGCTTGGGCAGGAACCCGGCGATGAGCTCCTCCACCAGCACAAACCGCCTGCCCTCCCCGGGCAGGGGGACCAGCCGGCGCAGCACCCGTTCCTCGCAGGGGACGATGCCCATGCGCTCGCCGCCGTTCCGGGACTTCAGCATGGCCACGGCGTAGATCTCCTTGCTGCGCAGGAAGGGGAAAGGCTGCTTACGGCCCACCACCTGGGGGGAGAGCAGGGGCAAGACGCTGGCGGTAAAATATTTTTCCAGGAAGGACTGGGTTTTATCCGGCAGGCCGGCGAAGGGGCAGATTTCCACCCCCTGGGCGGCAAGTTCCTCCATCAGCCCCCGGCAGAGCCGGTCCCGGCGCTCCAGCAGGGCCTTGGTGCTCGTTAGGACGGCGGCGGCCTGCTCGGCGCTGGTCATACCGGTCTTGTTGTCCGTCACGCCCAGCTTCAGGGTATCCATGAGCATCCCCACCCGGACCATGTAGAACTCGTCCAGGTTGCTCTGGAAAATGGCGGCAAAATTCAGCCGCTCACACAGGGGGTTGGCGGGGTCTTCCGCCTCCTCCAGCACCCGCTGGTTGAATTGGAGCCACGACAGCTCCCGGTTGACATAGCACGCCGCCTCCCCCGGCGCGGGGGAGGGGGCAGGGCTTTGGTCTTTCATGTATGGATCACATCCCCTTAGGTCTGATGCGGATGAAGCGGTTCACCCATATAGTAAATGTACCATATCCCTCCCGAGGGACGCAAGCCCTTTTTTAGCGGTTTTCCCCATTGGCTTTGGCGCCGGGCCCCATCCCCTTGTTGACGCGGACGGCGGCCTATGCTATATTTTTTACTATAGTAAGGATCGCCGGGGCAGGCCCCGGCCAGGGGGAGGGCGGACGATGGACAAAAAGAGACCGGCCGCGCCGCCCGCCGCCGCGGAACCGGACATCCTGGCCGCCGCATACCGCTATGTCGACCGTTACCATTGGTCATGGAACATGGCCCGCCGCCTGATCAACCGCTGCTTCGGCACGGATTATACCGACGCCCAGCTGAAAAAGCTCTGCCGCCGGGAGCGGGGCCAAGCCCAATAGAGTTTGGCTGAGAGCCTGTTTAACATCTCGCAACACGGCATTTGCCGGGTCTTTTCCCGTCACGCCCCGTTATGATTTCCTGAAATAGATACAATGATTCCTGCGAAGTCCCGCCCTGCCGGACGGGGAACTCCCTCGCCAACCGGGATTTTTTAAGATATGAAACACTGAGATGGGCCGCCTGTTCCTCGAAAGGCGGCCCATCTTAAAAAAATCTTATTATTCTCCCCGCTGGTTTCTTAACCTCCAAGCTGTATACTATCTGTACCAGTACGGATAGTACAGCGCAGGGGCGCAGGGGCGCCCCAGCTTGACAGCATTGGAGGAAAGCGAATATGTCAATCCTGGAAGTCAACCATTTGAAGAAAATCTACTCCACCCGCTTCGGCGGCCATAAGGTAGAGGCCCTGGCGGACGTGTCCTTCACCGTGGAGGAGGGGGAATACGTGGCTATCATGGGCGAGTCCGGTTCCGGCAAAACCACGCTGCTGAACATACTGGCCGCGCTGGATAAGCCCACCGCCGGGTCGGCGCTGCTGGCGGGGCGGGATCTCGCCGCGGTGCGGGAGAAGGAGCTGGCGGCCTTCCGGCGGGACAACCTGGGCTTCGTGTTCCAGGACTTCAACCTGCTGGACACCTTCTCCCTCCGGGACAACATCCTCCTTCCCCTGGTGCTGGCGGGGAAAAAGTATCCGGAGATGGTGCGCCGCCTGGCCCCCCTGGCGGAGGCCCTGGGCATCCAGCAGCTGCTGGACAAATACCCCTATGAGGTGTCCGGCGGGCAGAAGCAGCGGTGCGCGGTGGCCCGGGCGCTGATCACCGAGCCGGAGATCGTCCTGGCCGACGAGCCCACCGGGGCACTGGACTCCCGGGCGGCGGACAGCCTCATGGATCTGTTCACCCAGGTCAACCGGGCGGGCCAGACGGTGCTGATGGTCACCCACTCCACCGCCGCGGCCAGCCGTGCGGGGCGGGTGCTGTTCATCCGGGACGGCCGGGTATACCACCAGCTCTACCGGGAAAACCGCACCGACGGCCAGATGTACCGCCTGATCACCGAAACCCTCACCCGGCTTACCGACGGAGGTGAGAAGCGTGCGTAACGGCCTCTATCCCAAGCTGGCGGCCCGGAGCATGAGGCAGAACCGCCGCTTTTTCGTTCCCTACCTGCTGGCGCTGGCGGGGCTGACCGCCGCCTTCTACGTTATGTCCGCCCTGTGCGCCGACCCCGGCGTGATGAACATGCGGGGCTTTGCCTACGTGATGGTGATGATGCAGATCGGGATGTTTGTGGCGGGCGTTCTGTCCGCGGTGCTGCTGCTGTACATCAACAGCTTTCTGATGAAGCAGCGGAAAAAGGAGCTGGGCCTGTACAATATTCTGGGCATGGGCAAGGGGAACATCGCCCTGATCCAGTGCTGGGAAAGCCTGTTTACCGCCGTCCTGGGCATCGGGGGCGGACTGGTGCTGGGGATCGCCTTCCACAAGCTGTCCACCATCGCCCTGGCCCAGCTGCTGCAATTCTCCATCCCCTTCCACTCCTCCCTCTCCCTGCCCGCCATGATCACCACCGCCATGTTTTTCGGGGCTCTGCTGGTGGCGGCCCTGCTGCTCAACCTGTTCCGGGTTCGGGTGTCCAACCCCATTGAGCTGCTCCACGGCGGGAATGTGGGCGAAAAGGAGCCCCGCACCCGCCGCCTGATTGCCATCGTGGGCGTCCTGTGCCTGGGGGCGGGGTACTTCATCGCCGTCACCACCAAGGACCCCGCGCTGGCTATGCTGCTCTACTTCCTGGCGGTGCTTCTGGTCATCATCGGCACCTACTGCCTGTTCACCGCCGGGAGCATCGCCCTGCTGAAGCTGCTGCGGAAAAACAAGGGCTTCTATTACCAGACCGGCCACTTCATCGGCATATCCGGGATGCTCTACCGGATGAAGCGCAACGCGGTGGGCCTTGCCAACATCTGCATCCTGTCCACCATGGTGATGGTGATGATCTCAGGTACCCTGGCCCTCTACCTGGGGCAGGGGGAGCTTATCGCCGCCCAATACCCCGCCAGCTTCAACATAACCATCGGGTTTGAGCCCGCCCAGGGGCAGCAGCCCAGCCTGGACGGGGCGGAACGGCTGGTGCGGAGCTTCGCGGCGGAGCACAGCGTCCCCGTGTCCGGCCTGCGCTCCGGGCGGTATCTGCAATTCGGCGGCAGCGAGACCCGGGAGGGCGATCTCTTCCCGGACTCCGTCCCCGGCTTCCTCACCGTCACCGGCAGCGACAACACCCGGAACCGTACCTTCTTCGTCCTCACCGCCGACGACTACGCGGGGCTGTCCGGACGGCCGTCCCCCGCCCTCGCCCCCGGTGAGCTTGCGGTGAGCGGCACCGGCCCCGCCCCCGGCCCGCTCACCTTTACCGATGTGGAGGGCGGCTCCCTGCCCTTCACCGTCAAGGAAACCCTGCCTGCCCTGTCCATGTTCTCCGTCACCAACAGCATGAGCGAACCCGTCTGCCTGGTGACGGCGGACGAGACGGACCGCGCCGCCCTCCGGAACTTTGTGGGGCAGGAGTTCACCCGGTACTCCGCCCTGGTGCTGGCGGAACTGGACTGCACCAACGAGGAGGAGCTGGCCCTGGTGGACGCCTGGTCGGACCGGACCATCAACGACGAGGCCTTCTTTGACGGCACCGGGGACTGGGAATACTGGCGGGTGGAGAGCCGCGCCGAGATGGCGGTGGACGGCTACGCCAAGATCGGAAGAGCGTCGTGTAGGGAAAGAGTGTAGATCTCGGTGGTC
>CAJULZ010000117.1:2711-7903 GCA_910587205.1 uncultured Oscillospiraceae bacterium | reverse complement strand
TTGGTAGGCACACAGGGCGCGGGTCGCGCCAAACCCAGGCACATCCACTTGCTCATTAAACACATAGGGTAGGCCCACATTGTTGATGGCGCTACTGGCGGCCTTGTAGCGCACAGACTGGCCGCCGATTTTCATATAGTCGCTGCTTTTTTGCGTGATGGAGCCGGGGGCGCTGGACAATCCCTCAGCGGCGAAGGCGGAGAGGGGCAGGACGCCCATAACGCACACCAGCACCAACAGCAGGGACAGGGCGCGTTGGATCAGTTTATGTTTCAAAAAATCGTCCTCCTTGTAAAAGTGAAGGCCAGACCGCATCTGTGGTCTGGCCTTTCGGTTGAGTGTAATTGTGTGGGGCTATTCCGGATATCGCGTGTAGAGGATCAGTCCGGTCTGTTCCTCCAGCCACCAGCGGAAGTATTGTGCGCCCCAAAATGCCTTTTGGGTGGTGGAGCTCTCCGTGGTGATGATATACTCATCGGTCTTTTCCACCACGACAACCACATGGCTGGCAGATTCCGTATCGAACTGCACAAGGTCGCCCACGCGCAGCTGGGTCCAGGAAGGTGCCGTGATCCTTCGCCAAGGCAGATCGCCAAACGCGGCGTCGGAGCAGAGGGTAGCCCACCCGGCGCAGTTCATGCCGCTGTGATAGGGCCCGCCGCTGGTGGAACGGTAGGGGGAGGGCCAATAGGTGTTGTTCGGGTATCTAGCCTCCAGATCTTCCAGCACAGCCAGCACGCTCTCCTCGGTAGGAACGGCCAGGGGCGGCTGGGTGGCCGGGGCCACGCCGGTATAAGGCTTGCCGCTCTCGACCTGAACCATCCCGTCCCAGTAGACATTGAAGCCCACGGCCCGCCCAATATCCCGCAGTCTCACATAGTTGCTGCCACCGATCAGGTAGGCGGTCATGGCCGTCTGCTGGCCGTCGATGTAAAATGTCTGGTTGCTGGGGGTAGCGCTCAAAACGGCGTTTGCCGCCGCATGGCCTCCGCTGAGCAAAGCCATGCCCAACACAACCCCGGCCAGCAGGGTTAAAACCTTTTGCCGCATCAAAAATTCCTCCTTTGCATTTTGACATGAAGTGTTAAGAATTCCTTCCATTATCTACTATACAAAAGAGGATGCGGTTTTTCAACAGCCAGGAGGCCCACGGCTGAAAATTTTGAAGCTGGCCCTGATCATTTCACCTCAACGGCCTGCACCATGACCCGGCTCTCCGGGTGGTTTTCCAGGCAGGTGGTGAGGGTGATGCGGTTGTCGGCGGTGCCCTGGAGATAGCTCCAGTCGTTGTTGGCGATGATCTTCACCATGGACACCGCGTAGGTGCGGGTGCCGTAGATGGTGGTGTAGGTGATGGTGTCGCCGGCCACCAAATTCTTGATGGCGCCGATATTGTACTTGGCCCCCCGGTTGTGGCCACACACGCCGAAGTTGCCGTCCCAGGCGGAGGTGGAGCTGTAGTGCCCCAGGCCCTTGGCCATACTGGCGGTGGTCTCGCCCTCCCACACCGGCACACTAAGGCCCAGCTTGGGGATCTTCACCGTGCCGATGCTGCCGTTTTTATAGGCCATGCCCTGGACGCTGGTATAGCCGGGCTGCTGGACGCCGGGCGTGGAGGGGGTGACAGCCGTGCCGGAGCCGCCGGTGCCATCGATGACCAGCTCGGTGAGAGGGCCGCCAGTCCCGCCGCCAATCCCATAGCCGCCGGGGTCGCCCACCGTGGCCACAGCACCCTGGAGCCCGGGCAGGATGGTACGCTCCATCACCCCGGTCATGGTGGTGCTGAACCGACCGTACTCCAGCTCGGGCACGTCGTAGTCCACGGCGTTGCGCCCGCCGTAGTTGTACTGGGAGCCGTAGATATCCTCATAGCTGGTGCTGCCGTAGTAGTCCTGGGGGGCGGTAGTAGTAAAGCTGTAATCCGACGCGAAGGCCGGGGCAGTCATGGACAGCGCCATCGCAGCGGACAGCGCCAGACCCGCGATTTTTCTGATATGCTTCAAATAGGTTCCTCCTTTTCTTTCGTAAGGTCAAACTCGTGCCAATCCGCCGGGCGATCCCGGAGGACGGCGTAGGTGTGATCTGCCGTCCGGTGGCGGACAGTGAAGGGCTGGCCCACCAGTTTCTTTGCCAGGGGCCGCTTGATCTCTACCGCGACGACGCCGTCCGGGTAGGGCTCGACGTTCTGGATGTCCACCTCGGGCTGGCTGGCCTCTACCCGGAACTTAGCGATCAGCTTATAGTCCCGGGGCTTGTCACCGGGAACATAGATGTAGACGTTTTTGCGGCGCAGGAACAGGAACACCCCGCCCCCGGCCAGCGCCGCCAGCGCAATGGCCAGCAGCACCCCGCCGATGATGCCCCAGGGCAGAACAAAAGCCGGGCCGTCCTGCTGGACTGGTTCCGGCTCCTCCGGCACGATCTCCGTGCCCACATAGACCACTGTGTAGGTGATGCTGTCCACGCCCTCCGCCACCACCTCGCCTTTGTACTCGGCGGTGGTGACGTAGCCCGTGGCTACCTGATAGCTGGTGGAGGCGGAATAGGTGGCCACCGCCTGGTAGGAACAGGGGGCCATCACGTCCCCTACCACGTCGGTGCCGATGACCTGCCATTCCACGTTGGCCAGGTTCAGCGTCATCCCGTTTTTCACCGTAGTGGCCGGGATGTAGGACATATCGTTGCGGTCCAGCGGGCCGATGGTCTTGGTGGCCGTCACCCGGCCGCTCTTATTGGCATAGCCCGCCGCCACAGTGGACAGGGTGGTGTGGTCCAGGGCCAGCTCGCCGGAAAACTCCCCGTCATCGTAGGGGATGGTGGGGGCCAGCTGTTCCAGCACCGCGTCCAGATCCTTCTTGGCCGTCTCCACCGTCACTGTCTGGGTCACGGGCTTGGTCTCCAGGAAGGTGTGTTCCTCCTTGGTGGTGTAGGCCCAGGCATAGGAAAAGCCGTCGTATTCAAACGACGGCTCTTTCAGCCCCTCCGGGTCGGCATCGGGCGGCAGCGCATAGGTTTTCACCATGCGCTGCTGGCCGTTGAGGTTTTCCACCACCAAATTGTCCGGCACCGGGGAGGCGAAGGCGGTGGCGCTCAGCGCCAGGGCCAACGCTATTCCCAGCGCCAAATGCTTGATGTATTTCAGCTTCATAAAAGCCGCTCCTTATTCACAGATTTTGTTTGATGATGCGGTTGATGATGCCCAGGGCCACGCCGTTCTTTTCATCCACCCGGGTGACGGTGAGGCTCACGGTGTCCTTCCGCCCGGGCATACGCATATCGCGGCACTCGTGGGAGATCGCGTTCACGCCGATGTTGAGCCGGATGAAGAACACGCCTTTGTTGATGCCCGTCACCTCGCCCACATACCTTCCGTTGCGCTGGCACAGATGGAGGTTGTCCGCCTCCTCCCCGAAGACGTCCCGGGCGTCCACCCGGACCGCCACGTCGCCGCCGCTGGTGCGCTCAATCTTGGTCACCCGGACTGTGATCAGGTCGCCCACGGCGTATTTGCTTCGGACGCTGCTCACCCATAGCCGGGACACCCCGCTGGCCGCCACGGAGCACTCCACGCCAAAGACCTCCAGCCGGACGCTCTTTTCAGCCACCGCCACCACCCGGGCCTGTACCAAGCTACCCTCCTCGATCAGGTGGTTGCCCAGTTCATCGGTGTCCAGATAGAAGCGTTTGCGCTTGCGGCGCATGGCGTCCCTCCGGCTGCCCAGCACAAACCGCTCGCCGGTGTCCTCCCTGGCGCCAAACCCGCGCACCAGGAAATCCACATCGAAGTTCTGCCGGGAATTGAGGAGCTTGACGATCCCGATAGCCCAGCGGGTGTATTCCGGGCCGCTGGGGACGGGGCCGGTATGCACCCCCATCTCCTTCAGCGGCACCAGGACCCGGACGCCTTTGAAGATGATGACGGCCAGATCCATGCCCAGCGGCGTCCGCTCCACGCCGGATAGCTTGCCGGTGAGGATGTGCCCGGTGCGCTGGGCGTTCTCCAGCTCGTGCCACACCAGGTCATTCAGATCCCGCTGGGTCATCACCTCGGCCCGGGGGTCGATGGTCAGCACGCGCTCCCGTTCCTGACGGGGGCTGGTTCGGCGGTCAACGCCCCGGGCGAGGGCGGGGCCGCCCGCCATGCCGAAGCCGTCCTCCCCACCAGGGGTATTCGGTTCGGACGGCAGATCGTCAAACTGATCCTCCGGGGCCATGGGCGGCATTTCGCCGGGGCTGTTGTCCTGGCCCTCGCCGTCCATGTCCGCCTCACCGTCGCCCTCATCCTCCGGCAGGGAAACAGGCTCCATACCGCCCTGGCTCACTGCGGCCAGCAGGGCGGCGTAGTCCTCGCTGTCAGCCGCCCCATCGGGATCGGCGGGGGCATCGTCCATACCAGCCTCCCCATCCTCCGGGGAAGTCCCGTCCGGGCCGGAGGGCTCGCCGGGTTCCATGGCCTGGGGTGTGCCCTCATCCGCCGCCGCGCCCCCAAAGGGCATATCCCCATCGTCGGGGAAGCCGCCAGGGGCGGTGTAGCCGCTGTCCATGGGCGCGTCGGGGGCCGGTTCAGCCCCCTCAAATGCCGTGCCCTCCACGGGGACGGTGTCCTGCATCTGTTCCTCCTGGGGTTCGGTTACTGCTTTTTTCCTTGCCAAATGTCATTCCTCCTTATTTTTTTGGCCTGGGTACAATGGAATCCATGTCCACAGCTTTTACCTGCGTCACGGCCTTACCGGCTGCCCGTTTCACTGGGGCCGCCTTGGAGGCCGTTTCCTTCTTTGATGCGGCAGACTGGGCCGGGGTGGGCTTCACCTCCTTTTTTGGCTCCGCCTGCTTCTGTCCTTGGGCCTTCCGCCATGCGGGGACGTGGGCGGAGGCCTTGCCCGCCCGGAGCTTCTTGGCCTCGGGATGTTTGGAATAGTCGTACTTATCAACCTCCAATACTTTTTTGCCCCGGAGGATCACCAGGGCGCGGTCCACGTCCATGCGCAGCACCTCATCCATGGTCATGAGCTTGCGCCGCCCCACGCCGCTGGTCTCCCGGTACATGGGGGTGTAGTCTGTCACCCGCCACGCGTCCAGCTGCTTGCCCCGGCTGGTGACGGTGATGGACGCCTCCCCGGTGCGGTCTGAAATGAACGTAGCGGTGAGGGCGTCGGTACAGCCCAGGAACAGGGTGATGTCGCAGTTGCCCA
>CAJULZ010000117.1:0-2611 GCA_910587205.1 uncultured Oscillospiraceae bacterium | reverse complement strand
AACAGGGAGGACAGGAAATCGAAGGTGCTGTCCTGGTCGCTGGTGATGCAGAAATAGGCGCAGGGCTGCTTGCCGGGAAGTTCCAGGTCGATCTCATCATAGCCGGTGATATTGCGGATGTCCTGGTTCTGGAACACCTGGAGCCGGGAGCCCAGGCCGATGATGACGCCGCCCCGGACACTCTCCGAGGATTGCTTGAAAATGCTGTAGGGGGCCTTGGCCGGGTGGGTGACGAGCAGCCCGTCAAACAGGTCATCCAGTTCCTTTTCGCTGGTCATGGATAAAAGGCGGTAGACCTCCCCGATGGTGCGGTCGCCCTCCGAGTAGCCCTGTTCCACATAGAGGACAAGAGCTTTCAACAAATTCATTTCGGCATATGGTGATCCTGGTATCAAAACCAAGGTTTTCATGGATTTCCGCTCTGCCTTCCGGCGTGTATTTCTGAATAGACCTTTTCTTGCACATTGGGGCCTTAGTACGAACATAGCTGATGGGAGCAACAGGAAGATTTTTGATGTAACGCATCAATTTAGAGGAACTATAGCGGTCTACAACAGCACCACCGATATTATCTTTTGGCTCCTTTTTCAACCTGTCACCAAGACGCTTCATAGTCCGGGTGACCTCGTAGCCAATGTCACGAAAATCAAGACTGACCCCTGTTGCCATCTGGTAGTAATTGTGTTCGCCCATGACGAAGGCATTATAATTCAAAATCGCTCTTGCCTCTGTCATGCCCTTTGGCGGACGGGCTATATTCTTGATTTTCTGCTTGGCCTCAGTTTTAATCCGCTTAACGGCTTTTTCGCTAACGCGCGATTGAACCACCAGCTTGTTCTTTTTCTTCGTGAGCCTCATTTTGATACCAAGAAATTCGGAGTAATGCTTATTGAGATTTACCACCCGTGTCTTTTCTGGGGATACGTCCAGCCTCAGCCGTTCTTTCAGCCATTTGGTAACCGCAATCAGCGTCCGCTCTGCGCTGTCCTTATTCTGACAGAATATACGAAAATCATCGGCATATCGGACAATGTGCATTTCTTTTAAGCGGGTTGTACGCATAGCGCGGTATCCATGACTTTTGTCGAATACGGTGTTGCCGCCTAACTGCCTGTTTCTGCCCCGCGCCACAGCCACCGGGTTATCTGCCCATTGGCTTTCTACCCACCAATCCAGTTCGTTCAGCACGATATTTGCCAACAGGGGCGAGATAATACCGCCCTGAGGCGTACCCTTAACGGGGGCCGCCGTTGTGCCGTTCTCTAACTGGATAGGGGCTTTTAATATGCGCTTGACAATGTAAATCAGTCGTTTGTCCCGGATTCCCAGCGCCCACATTTGCTTAATCAGTTTCGAGTGGTCTACGTTATCGAAAAATCCCTTGATGTCAAACTCGACAACATAGTGCAAATGAGATTGCTGCATATGCCGGTAGGACGCGGCTATGGCCTGTTCGCAGTCTCGGTTGGGTCGGAACCCGTAACTATTCTCGCTAAATTTTGCCTCACAGATTGGCTCCAGAACTTGCAGGATACATTGCTGTATCAGCCTGTCCCAGATACAGGGAATACCCAGCGGGCGGGTCTTGCTTGGGTCGCTTTGCTTCGGAATTTCTTGTCTCCGTACAGCCCGTGGGCTGTAATTCTTGGTAATGTTTCGTACCTTCTGAACCAACGTTTCCGGGCTGCATTTCTCAATAGCCCGAATTGTCAGCCCATCCGTGCCGGGTGTCACGCTTCCGCCATTGCCCTTGATGTTCCGATAGGCAAGTAAGATGTTGTCTTTGCTCAATATCAAATCCATCAGACTATCAAATGTCTCGCCTTTTGCAGCTTTCGCATATAGCCCATCAAAAGTTTCCTGCATATCGTAATACTCGGCATAGCGCAGATTATTGACTTTTTTCGGTTTCTTAGTTGTACTTCTTCGTTTGTTCTCGGTAACCATATAGGCATCAACTCCTTTGAGGGAAGATTGACCTTTTGGTCGTACCCGAAATCCTACTGCTCACTTGTGATTAGTGTTTTGCCTTGCTGTTGACTCGTGGCTGTCACTCCGTTCCCCATTACAGGGAACATCATCGCTATCGCCACTACTTTACCCACCGCTTCGACTGCTTATATGATTCGACAGTCTATATACCATGTTGGCCCATGATATACGCGATAGGCTTTCACCACGTTCCGATACTGCTATCTGTTCAGATGCCCTTAGGTTTCTACTATGGACCTGCCAGCTTGCCGCCGCCTGTAACGGTGCATGGAGTTTCATAGGGACAAATTTTTACTCTTCCACACTGGCTCCCTTGCGGGATAGGGGGATTAGCCCCACTCTTCTTTTAGACCCGTACTATCGCAGATTGGCCTGCCCTTTCGGACATTCTCGCCATAGGCATTTTATAGACCCCCGGCCTAACGCTCACAGCCACCTCTGGCTTGCTTTGCACCTGCCGCTGTTTCCATCGTTTACCACGCGCAGAGCGAACGCAGTCAGCCGTCTTTAACGGGCTTCTGACCCTGGCCGTTTCCAGCCAACGCCAGCCGTAGCTTTAGGGTAGGCGTTTCAGGGCGTTACCCCTTCATTCCACCTATCGCAGTATCAGTTGTTGCTT
>CAJULZ010000116.1 GCA_910587205.1 uncultured Oscillospiraceae bacterium | reverse complement strand
AGCGCGCGGCTGGCGGACACCGCCCGGCAGGTGCTGGACAAACTGGGGCCGGGCAAGGACGCCTGATTTGGACCAGCCCTCCCCTGGGGACGGCGGCGCTCGGTATGCCGCCGTCCCTTTGTTGTATGGAAACGTCCACATTCGCCCCCCTGCCTACGGGCAGGGGAGCGCTTCGCCGTGCGCAACTCCGGGGCCGCGGTTGTGGTGGAGGGCGTGGGCGGCCATGGCTGCGAGCACATGACCGGATGGCGCGGGCCATCACCCAATGCCAGGAGCGGGGCATGGGTCGGGACGAGGCGGAGCTGGAGGCATTTTACGCCGTGGCAGGAGGGCCGGACTATGGCTTGTTTGAAAGTTGTCAACCCGCCCAAACGGAGGCTCTTTTTCCGCCATACTTTGCCAATTTTCCTTGGAATACACAAAGTATTCCTGCGTCAAACTGGCTTCGTCCGGTGAAAAAATCCCTCCCCACCGGGCATACTTCCAATTTTCAAACAGCGCCTAATGGGATAGCCCACCGGATTTTAGGGGTCAGCCCCCCGCGCGGTTGAACCAGTCCTTTTTCATGTCATTCCGCTCTCCCGGCCCAAGCAGCCGAGCACCCGGTTCAGGCGGGGGACCGCATAGGGCAAAAAATCCGAGTAAGCCTCGCACCAGCGGCTGCGGCCGGGCCGCCCGCCCTCCATCAGACGGTCCCGTCGGCAGCCGTTCCGGCACAGGGCGTACCATTGACAGGCCCGGCATTCCGCCGGAACGTGCCGCGAGATCTGGAGAAAGCCCAGCGCCTCCCTGGCCTGGTCCAGCTCCTCCCAGGCGTTTTCCAAAATATTCCCCAGGCGGTATTCATCCAGGCCGTAGAAGTCGCAGGGGTACGTGCTCCCGTCCGCCTCCACCATATACTGGGGGGTGCAGCGCCCCACCAGGGAACACTGCTCCGGCGGATGGCCACCCAGCATCCACACCAGGTTGTCAAAGTAGCGGACGGACCAGTACCGCCCCCGCTCCAGCTCCTGGTACCACAGGTCAAACAGGGTTTTCAGGAACTCCCCGTACCGTCTGGGGGGCAGGGAGTAATCCCGCGCGCCCGGCGGGCCCTCCAGGGGGTCCAGGCAGGGGATGTACTGCTGGAACCGGAACCCCGCCCCGCACAGGGCGGAAAAGACGCTCCGGGCGTGCCGGGCCAGGTATCCCGTGACCACCGTCAGCACGTTGAACTCCACCCCGGCCCTCTCCAGCAGCCGGACCGCCCGGACGGCCCGGTCATAGCTCCCCTTCCCCGCCGCGTCCCGGCGGAAGCGGTCGTGGCACATCCGGGTTCCGTCCAGCGAGAGCCCCACCAAGAATCCGTTCTCCTTGAAAAAGCGGCACCACCCCTCGTCCAGCAGCGTGCCGTTGGTCTGGACTGCGTACCGCACCCCCAGACCCCGGGGGAAGGCCCGTTCCACATAGGCGGCAAAATCCCGGAAAAAGTCCAGCCCCGCCAGGGTGGGCTCCCCGCCCTGGAACAGGAAGGACACCGTCCCCTCCCCCGCCCGCGCTGCTTTGTCGATCAACGCATGGCTTACGGCCGGCGTCATGATACCGCGGTCGGCCACCAACCGGCCCGCCGCCTCGTCCGCGTAAAAGCAGTAGGAACAGCGCAGGTTGCAGGCGCTGGACGCGGGCTTCACCATAATGTTTAAGGGCGGCATCCGCTCCTCCCCCTTATTCGTCCAAAATGGCCGGGCGGCGTCCCTCCGCCCGCCAGATCCACTCCAGCAGACGCCCCCGCAACTCCGCCTTCACTTGGGCATAGGCCAGGTCGGATACCACGTTGTTGAGCTGGTACGGGTCCCGCTCCATGTCGTAGAGGAAATCGTCCGCGTATATATCCGCCGCCGGCACCGTCCCGCCGTCCACGCCGGGGGCGTAGACGGAATAGGTGTACCGGGGGGTGCGGATGCACCGGCCCACCCGGCTCTCCGAGATCTGCGCGAACACCTCGTTGGGCCGGGAGGGGTCCCGCTTCTCCACCACATCCAGCAGATTTTCCCCAATCATGTCCTCCCCCACGTCCACCCCGGCCAGGGCCAGGATGGTTTTGGGCAGGCTGGCCGTGCTCACCA
The DNA here is from genome assembly GCA_910587205.1 of uncultured Oscillospiraceae bacterium. GTDB lineage: Bacteria > Bacillota > Clostridia > Oscillospirales > Oscillospiraceae > Enterenecus. The sequence goes on along the minus strand of CAJULZ010000116.1, from coordinate 5,864 downwards.
GCTCCTCCACCGCCACCCCGCCCCGGAAGGGCCCCCCGGCGATGACCAGGGGGACGTGGAGGCTGGCGTCGTGGCAGGAGCGCTTATAGTCATCGCCGCCGTTGAGATGGGCGTCCCGGTTACGGGTTTTGAAGTGAGAACCGTGGTCCGAGGTGTAGAGAATCACCGTGTCCTCATACAACCCTTTCTCCTTCAATCTCTCCACCAGCCGCCCAAGATTTTCATCCAAACTGGCGCACTGGCCCAGGTAGTCCGGGTACTCCTCCACCGCGTTGCCCCCCAGGGCTGCCAGGTCCCCGGGCAGGACGAAGTCCCGGAAGCGCTCCCTGGAACCCTCCGGCCCCTCGTAGTGCCCCCGGTCGTTCTGGTGGTGGGGCTCGATCTGGGAGACAGTCAGGAAAAAGGGCTTTTTGCCGTCATAGCCGTCCAGGAATTCCAGGGCCATGCCGTTGACGCAGTCCGCCCGGTAGCCTTGGAAATCCACCCGCCGGCCGTTTTCGTCAAATACATAGCCGTCGTAGCCGTGGGAGGTGAACTCCAGCACATCGGCCGCCCGCCAAAAGCCGGTGTACCCGCCCCGCAGCGCCGGGGGGACGGCGGTGACGGTGTGGTCCACCGCGGGCGGGCCGTCCAGCGGGCCGTCGCTGGCCAGGTGCCACTTGCCCACATAGGCCGTCTCATACCCCGCCGCTTCCAGATACCCAGCCAGGGTCTTTTCCCCCGGCGGCAGCATCACGTTGTTGCGGAAACACCCTGTCTGCGTGGGCCATTTGCCGGTCTGGAACAGGGCGCGGCAGGGGCCGCACACCGGCTGGGGGGAAAAGGCGTTGTCAAACTTGACCCCCTCTCGGGCCAGGGCGTCCAGGTTGGGGGTGACGGCCAGGGGCTGGCCGAAGCAGCCGCAGGTGTCCCACCGCTGCTGGTCGGAAAAATAGAAGATAATATTATAGGACATAAACAATCCCTCCCGCTATAGCCTTTGCTGGTTCTGCTTCCGGTATTCCGTGGGGCTGACCCCCTCCACCCGGCGGAAGCACTGGGAAAAGTAGCTCAGGGAGGAGAAGCCCAGCATCTGGGAGATCAGGGACAGGGTGTGGTCCGTCTCCCGCAGCAAAAAACGGCTCTCCTCAATGCGCCGGGAAATCAGGTAGTTGATGGGGGAGACCCCAAACTCCCGGCGGAACGTGTGGGCCATGTAGTACTTGTTTAGGTGGGCCAGCTCCGCCAGCTGCTCCAGGGTAAGGCTCTCCTTGAAGTGGTTGTCGATATACCGCCGCACCAAATCGCACTCCCGGGTGGTCCGGGGCCCGGCGGGCTCGCCGGACAGCGCCGCCTCCCCCAGCCGCCCCAACCGGATCAGGATCACCGCCAGCAGCGCGCCGCAGGCCTGCTCATACCCCGGCAGGGCGGCGCCGGCCTCCCGGAGGATCAGCCCCAGCAGGCCGGTCAGCTCCTCCCAGCCGCTGTGGAGGTGGAGCATGGTGTAGCCCTCCACCCCCGCCATGGTCTCCAGCCCCTCCACCCCCAGCACCGTGTATTCCAGCGGACTGTCCGCCTGGCTCAGCTCGGTGTGGGGGACGTTAGGGTTGATGATGATCAGGTCCCGGATGGACACGGGGAACTCCTCCGACTGGGTACGGAAGCGGCCGTGGCCGTCGGTAATGAAAAACAGTTCGGCACAGCCGTGGGTGTGGAGGTTGGAATTCCAGTTTCCCGCATATTGGTCGCGGGTAATGTAGATCATTCGCGGGGCCCCGCGAATGGGCGGAGCTAGCTCCGCACGGGAAAAGCTATAGGTCGCCATCCAGCCGCGCCTCCTTTGCGCAATTTTATCAAAAAATCTGCGTAGAGCTGTTTCCCGAATATTATAAACCATTTTGGAGGATTGTGCAATATTTAAAAAGCTATCCTCGTTTTCCTCAAAATATTTAGCGGTATTTTTCTGTTTTTTGGTTGGGTGGGCGCACTTCGCCGATTTCCTCCCCAAAAGCGGCACAGGATCTTGGGCGATTCAACAAATGGGAAAAAAGCAATATTTATAAATAGTATAGCAACAAACGGGCTGTTTCCCTGGGGAAAAACCCGCTATACTCGTAATTGACAAGGCCGGAAACGGCCAAAAGACATCATCGATCATTTCAGGAGGTAGAACATGAAAATGAAAAAACTGATGGCTCTGCTGCTGGCTTCCGTTATGGTGCTGGGCATGCTGGCCGGGTGCAGCAACAACGCCGGCACCCCCAGCCAGGCCCCCGCCAGCAATCCCCCCGCTTCCCAGCCCGCCGATGACAACACCGATCCCGCCCCCGCCGGCAAGAAGTATGAGGGCGTGGAGCTGACCATGTGGTCCATGTGGTCCTCCGGCGAGCCCCAGGCCAACGTCATCGAGGCCGCCAAGGCCGCCTTCGAGGAGGAGACCGGCGCCAAGGTAACTATCGAGTTCAAGGGCCGCGACGTGAACAAGGTGCTGGCCGCCTCCCTGGAAGCCCAGGACAACATTGACATCATTGAGGACGACTACAAGCGCATCGGCACCGTCTACAACAAGTTCACCTACGACCTGACCGAGATGGCCAAGGCCGCCAACTACGACAGCTTCAGCTATAAGTGCTTCAACGACCAGTCCATCGCCTGGGCCGGCTACCTGAACGCCATCGCCGAGCAGCCCCAGATCGGCGGCATCTTCTATGACAAGGACGCCTTCGCCAAGGCCGAGATCACCGCCGAGCCCAAGACCTGGACCGAGTTCCTGGACGTGTGCCAGAAGCTGAAGGACGCGGGCATCGCCCCCCTGGCCCAGGACTCCGCCTACTGTGACTTCGCGTTCTACCACAGCCTGGTCCGTCACCTGGGCGAGGCCAAGATCGAGGAGCTGAATATGAACGGCGGCTGGTCCGGCACCGCCGCTGAGCAGGCCGCCCAGGATATCATCGACCTGGTGAACAAGGGCTACTTCGTGGACGGCGCCCCCGACGAGTTCCCCTCCAGCGAGAACAAGATCGGCTTCGGCCAGGCCGCCATGATCGTCTGCGCCGACTATGTCACCGCCGAGGTCAATAACCAGACCGGCACCCAGGTCAATTGGGGCCTGTTCAACTACCCCGCCGTGGACGGCGGCGCGGACAACGGCGCGGCCTACATGGGCGCCAACTCCCTGGCCATCTCCAGCTATAGCAAGAACCCCCAGGCCGCCTTTGACTTTATCATGTTCATCGTCTCCGGCGAGTACGGCCAGAAGCTGGCCGATGAGGCCCACCAGATCCCCGCCGACAGCCGCAACACCGCCCCCGCCGACCTCACCGGCACCATCGAGACCCTCCAGGCCGCCGTGTCCCCCATGACCTGGTGCGCGGGCATCAGCGCCAACGCCGACCTGAAGGACACCATTAAGTCCATGTGCACCGAGCTGTTCGAGGGCAAATACGCCGACGGCGCCGCCTTCTGCGCCGCCTTGGACGCCCTATACAAATAAGCTGCACACCAGTCGCGCTGGGCAGGCGGCGCTTTCCAAAGCGCCGCCTGCCCTTTTCGTACCCAAAAGCAGGAAGGAGAGAGCGAAACATGAGAAAAAATAAAGCCATGATCTTCTGGTTCAGCCTGCCCGCCGTGCTGTCCCTGCTGATCATGTTCGTCTACCCCGTGTGCCGCACGGTGCTGATGAGCTTCTTCCAGGTGGAGAGCGTCACCGCCACCATGTCCGACTGGAGCTTCTACGGCCTGGGCAACTACCTGAAAATCTTCAAAAGCGCCAGCTTCCTCACCTCCATGAGCAATATGCTGATCATCTGGTTCGTGGGCGGCATTATCACCCTGGCCCTCGCTATGCTGATGGCCGTTACCGTCACCAGCGGCATCCGGGGCAAGAAGTTCTTCCGGGCCGTCATCTATCTGCCTAACATCATCAGCGCCGTGGCCTTAGCCACCATGTGGATCCAGTACATTTTCAACTATGACTACGGCCTGCTTAACGAGATCGTCAAGCTCTTCGGCGGCGACAAGATCAAGTGGCTGGGTACCGATTTGAAGTTCTGGGCCATGACCGGCTCCTTTATCTTCGGCAGCGTGGGCTACTACATGCTGATCTACATCAGCGGCATCGAAGGCATCCCCCAGGATCTCTACGAGGCCGCCACCATCGACGGGGCCGGTAAGGTGGCCCAGTTCACCCGGATCACCCTGCCCCTGCTCAAGGGCGTCATCAAAACCTCCATCACCTTCTGGAGCATCAATACCACCACCTTCTTCCTGTGGACCAAGATGTTCTCCCCCATCGATACGGAATCGTCCACCATTGTGCCTGTCATCTATCTGTACGACATGGTGTTCGGCGGGAAGGGCATCACCCAGCGGGACGCCGGAGCGGGCGCCGCGGTGGGCGTGGTGCTGACGCTGATTATCATCGCCGTGTACCTGGTCACGGAGAAGCTCTTCAAGGGCAGCGATCTGGAATACTGAGAGAGGGGGATCGGTCATGAAAAAAGAAAAGAATACTTACCGCGGCAAAATCAATTGGCACAAGGAGATCCGCCTGCTTCCCGGCTATCTCATCGTGATGCTCTGGCTGATCTTCACCGTGGTCATGCTGGGGTGGATTGTAGGCGCCAGCCTGTCCACCTCCAGGGAGATCTTCTCCGGCCAGATCTTCAAGTTTGAATCCGGCCTCCATTTCGAAAACTACGCCACCGCCTGGAACGCCCAGAACGTGTCCGTATTCTTCGGCAACTCCCTGCTGTACTCCGTGGTGTCCTGCGTGGGCGTGCTGGCCATCTCCGCCCCGGCGGCCTATGTGCTCTCCCGCTGGAAGTTCACCGGCGGCAAGGCCCTGCGCATCGGCCTGGTGGTAGCCATGAGCGTACCCGTCATCATGGTCATCATGCCCATCTACTCCCTGTCCGTCCAGTGGGGGCTGAAGGGCCGGGTGCTGCTGATGGTGCTGTACATCCTCCTCCGGGTGCCCTATACCACCATCTATCTGCTGGACTTCTTCTCCACCCTGTCCCGGGCCTATGAGGAAGCCGCCTACTTGGACGGGTGCAGCGCCCCCAAGACCTTCCTGAAGATCATGCTGCCCCTGGTGCAGCCCGCCATCGTGACGGTGACGATCTTCAACTTCATGTCCGTGTGGAACGAGTTCTTCATGGCCCTGATCTTCACCAGCAGCGAGAGCATGGCCCCCGTGGGCGTCGGCCTGCTGAACATCATCAACGCCATGAAGTACACCGGGCAGTGGGGCGGCATGTTCGCGGCGGTCATCATCGTGTTCCTGCCCACCTTCCTGCTGTACATCTTCCTGTCCGAGAAAATTATCTCCGGCGTCACCGGCGGCGGCGTCAAGGGTTAGGATCGTACTATCTTCGCCGTCTCCGCCCGGCAACGGGCGGGGCGGCGGCACGAGAGGGGAACTCTTTACAACTATGGCAAACACAATCAACAAAGGCCGGGTCACCATCCCCACCGATGTGGACGTGGTGCCCGAGACGCTGGAGCTTCTGAACCGCTGGGGGGCGGACGCCATCCGGGACTGCGACGGCACCGATTACCCCGAGCAGCTCAAGTCGGTGGACGCCAAGGTGTACTCCACCTACTATACCACCCGGAAGGACAACGCCTGGGCTCGGGCCAACCCCGACGAGGTACAGCAGTGCTACATTATGACCGGCTTTTATACCGCCCCCGGCGGTCCGCTGTCCATCCCATTGATGCAGGGCATCAGCGACGAGCTGATGGAGGTGAACACCCGGGACGACATCAAACGCTGGTGGGAGGTGGTGGACCGCACCGCCGGGACGCCCATCCCCCCGGCAGGCTGGGACTATGACAGGGAAACGGGCTGCGTAGTCATCCCCCCCCCCCCCCCCCTCCCC
>CAJULZ010000115.1 GCA_910587205.1 uncultured Oscillospiraceae bacterium | reverse complement strand
CCAAGATCTCCGCCGCCAAGAAGGAGCAGAACTGCCGTATCCACCACGTCCGCCTCCTGCCGGAGCACACCCCCGCCCTCCCCGCGGCGGTGGAGGCCATCCGGCGGGCAGAGGTGATTCTGCTGGGGCCGGGGAGCCTGTACACCAGCGTCATCCCCAACCTGCTGGTGGACGGCGTGGCCGAGGCCATCGCGGACAGCCCCGCGCTGAAAATCTATGTGTGCAACATCATGACCCAGGACGGGGAGACCGAGGGCATGACCGCCCAGGACCACGTGGCCGCCCTGCTGGAGCACGGCGGGCCGGGGATTGTAGATTTGTGCCTATGTAACTCCGACCCCATCGGCCCGGAGCTGCTGGCGCGCTACTCCGCCGAGGACGCCGAGCCCATGCGGGTGGATCGCCGGGAGATGGAGCTGCTGGGGGCGGAGGTGGTCTGCCGCCCGCTGATGGACATGGAATGCGGCTACGCCCGCCACTCCGGGGTGAAGGTGGCCCAGGCGGTGGTGGAGCTGTATGAACAGCGGGCGGACACCAAGATTTTTTGAGCTGTGCCCGTCATTTTGCGGAAGGGGGGAGCGCCGTGGCCTTTTCCACCGAAGTCAAACAGGAGCTGTGCCGCAGGCCGGCAGAGCGCCGGTGCTGCGCCCAGGCGGAGGCTTACGGCGTGCTGTTGTTCTGTTCCGCCTTCCACCCCCGCCAGGCCAGGATTGTCACCGAATGCCCCGGGCTGAAGGAGCGGCTGCCGGCGCTGTTTTGGAAAGGGTTTCGGATATCCTTCGACCAGGTTCCGGAGCCTGGGGAGGGGAAGGGCGCCTTCCTGCTGGAGGGCCCCGCCAAACTGAAGACCGTGTTCGACGCCTTCGGCCTGGAACGGGACGGGGCGGTGTCCCTGCATATCAACCTGGCCCGCCTGGAGGACGAGCACTGCCGCACCGCGTTCCTCCGGGGGGCGTTCCTGGCCGGGGGCTCCGTCACCGACCCCATGAAGGGCTACCATTTAGAGCTGGCTACCTCCCACTACCACGTGGGGCGGGAGCTGCCTGCCCTGCTGCGGGAGGCGGGGTTTGAGCCAAAGGAGACCCAGCGCAAGGGGAACCGGGTGGTGTATTTTAAGCACTCCGACCATATCGAGGACTTTTTGACGTTCCTGGGGGCCCCGGTGGCTGCCATGGGGGTTATGGCGGCCAAAATCGAGCGCGACCTCCGGGGAAGCGTCAACCGGCAGGTGAACTGCGACAGCGCCAACCTGGACAAGACGGTGGCGGCGGCGCGGGAGCAGCTGGCCGCCATCAACCGGCTGGAGGAATCCGGGCGGCTGGAAGCCCTGCCGGACAAGCTCAAGGAGGCGGCCCGGTTGCGGAGGGAAAACCCGGAGCTGAACCTGACCCAGCTGGGGGTGTTGTGCGACCCGGCGGTGAGCAAATCGGCGCTGAACCACCGGATGAGGAAGCTGCTGGAGCTGGCGGCAGGAAGCGCGGAGCAGACGGCTGCGAGGGAGCTTGGAGCGGAGCGAGGATGAAAAACCAGGATTTGCGGAGCAAATCTGTTTTTTATCCGAGACGGAGTGAAAGCGACCGAGCGGCGATGCGTGCCGGCGGCACGCGCTTATCGCACGACCGAGTCGAAGGCAAGACCCAGCCGCCTGCGAAGCGTGACAAGGAGGGGCTGGGCTATGAAGCGGTATGAGTTCCACAGCGCCCTGCCGCCGGAACTGGTGTTTGCCATGCTGGACGTCCGCGCCAAGGGCTGGGATCCCTTTGCCGCCGGGGACGGCACTTTTCGCGTCAAGCGGGAAAAGGACTGTTTCCGCCTGGCCTATATGGGAACATCGCCTGCCAGCGGGTTTATCCCCTTTTGGGGCGAGGTGCGTGCCAGAGAGGACGGAAGCGTCATCACTGGCGGCTTTTCCCCGTGGCGGGCCATGTGGAAGCCGATGGCTGGAATCTGGAGTGCGATGTGCGTTCCGGTGATGATGCTGGGCGTGCCGGTTCCGGTCTATCTATTCATGTTTGCCCTGGCGTTCCTGGTGGGGATGGGCTTCCAATCCGCCGGACAAAAGGTGTTTTTTCAGGCATATCAGCGGGCGGTGCTGGGGTTTATCGAGGACAATCTGCTGGTGTGAGCTGGAGGGGGACGGGCGTGAAACGGTATGAACTTTATAGCGCCCTCCCCCCGGAGGAGCTGAAAAAGCGGCTGGCCTGGGAGATCGCCGTGGAAAATGAGCAATACAAGAAGCAGTTCCGGATTGTCCTGCGTTGGACGGGGGAGTACGGATTTACCTTCCGCACGGAGGAGTATACCCGGGATTGCGGGGCTTACCGCTCGGCGCAGGTGGGGACGCGGGGCGCTTCGCTGGGCGTTGGCTTTGGGGCGGGGCGGAGCACGGGCTATTCCCCTGTGTTCTGCGGACAGATCGCCCCCCATGGGGACGGCAGCATAATTTCCGGCCATTTCCGGCAGGTGGCGCTGGGCTGGATTGTGGGTGGGGTGATGGCCGCTTGCATTGTTGCGGCAGGGGCCGTATGGGGCCGGACCGATGTGGCCCTGTTCGCGGCGATTTTGTGTGCCCCAATGGTCTGGTCCCTGACCCGGCCGGACCGCACCGGGGCCGCCGGGGAGCTTTGGGACGTGTTGGAAAATATCCTGATGTCCATTGAAACGGATCGGAACAACGAGATAGAAAAGGAGTGACCACCATGGCCTTTACCCACCTGCATCTCCACACCGAATACTCCCTGCTGGACGGGGCCTGCCGCATCGACCAGCTGGTAAACCGGGTGAAGGAGCTGGGCCAGTCCGCCGTGGCGATCACCGACCACGGGGTGATGTACGGCATCATCGATTTCTACCGGGCGTGCAAGGCCGCCGGGGTGAAACCTGTCATCGGCTGTGAGGTCTACGTGGCCCCCCGTACCCGGTTCGACCGGGTGCACGAGCTGGACGGCTCGGCCCGGCACCTTGTCCTGCTGTGCCGAAACGAGGAGGGCTACCGGAACCTGAGCTACATGGTGTCCATGGCCTTTACCGAGGGCTTCTACATCAAGCCCCGGATCGACATGGATCTGCTGCGGGCGCACAGCAAGGGGCTCATCGCCCTGTCCGCCTGCCTGGCCGGGGAACTCCCCCGGCGGCTGAGAGACGGCGACTACGAGGGCGCCAAGGCCCACGCCCTGGAGATGCGGGAACTGTTCGGCCAAGACGGTTATTACCTGGAGATCCAGGACCACAGGCTCCCCGAGCAGCAGGCGGTGAACGCCGGCATCCTGCGTCTGAGCCGGGAGACCGGCATACCCATTGTGGCCACCAACGACTGCCACTACCTCGCCCGGGGGGACGCCGCCACCCAGGATGTGCTGATGTGCGTCCAGATGGGCAAGCTGGTGGAGGACACCGAGCGGATGCGCTTCGAGACGGATGAATTCTTTGTCAAGAGCGAGGACGAGATGCGCGCGCTATTCCCCAACTGCCCCGAGGCCATCGATAATACCCAGAAAATTGTGGACGCCTGCAATGTGGAGTTCCAGTTCGGCACCTATCACCTGCCCGAATTCAAGCTGCCCGAGGGTGAGGCAGACGGGGACGCCTACTTTGAAAAGCTGTGCTGGAAGGGCTTTGCCCGGCGCTACCCAAGCGGCGGGGAGGAGCTGAAGGACCGCCTGCGGATGGAGATGGGGGTCATCCGGCAGATGGGATTTGTGGATTACTTCCTTATCGTGTCCGATTTCATTGGCTACGCCAAGTCCAGCGGCATCCCCGTGGGGCCAGGGCGGGGCTCCGGGGCGGGCTCCATGGTGGCCTACTGTTTGAGGATTACAGATGTAGACCCCATCAAATACGGCCTGATCTTCGAGCGTTTTTTGAATCCCGAGCGGGTGACCATGCCCGATATCGACATCGACTTCTGCATCCGGCGGCGGCAGGAGGTCATCGACTACGTGGCCCGGAAGTACGGGGAGGACCACGTGGTGCAGATCGTCACCTTCGGCACCATGAAGGCCAAGGCCGCCATCCGGGACGTGGGGCGGGTGCTCAACTTCCCTTACGCCGAGGTGGACAATATCGCCAAGCAGGTGCCCTTTGAGCTGAAAATGACCCTGGACAAGGCCCTGGTGCTGTCCAAGGGGCTCAGCGACCTGTACAACGGGGACGAGCGGGTGAAGGAACTGGTGGACATGGCCCGGAAGATCGAGGGGATGCCCCGGAACGCCTCCACCCACGCTGCGGGCGTGGTGATCACGAAGCGGCCCGTGTACGAATACGTCCCCCTGGCCACCAACGACGGGCAGCCCGTCACCCAGTACACCATGACCACCATCGAGGAGCTGGGCCTATTGAAGATGGACTTTTTGGGCCTGCGCAACCTCACCGTGCTGGACGACGCGGTGAAGATGGTGCAAAAGGAGCTCCCCGGCTTCAAGCTGGAGGACATTCCGGACGACGACATGGCGGTGTACCAAATGCTGTCCGAGGGCAAGACCTCCGGCGTGTTCCAGATGGAGTCGGCGGGGATGACCGGGGTGGGGGTGGGCCTCAAGCCCAAGAGCATTGAGGACATCTGTGCCATCATCGCCCTGTACCGCCCGGGGCCCATGGACTCCATCCCCCGGTTTTTGGCCTGCGCCCAGGACCCCTCCAAGGTGACCTACAAGCACCCCCTGCTGGAGCCCATCCTGTCCAACACCTACGGCTGCATCGTCTACCAGGAGCAGGTGATTGAGATCTTCCGCAAGCTGGCGGGGTACTCCCTGGGCCAGGCGGACATGGTGCGGCGGGCCATGAGCAAAAAGAAGGAGAAGGACGTGCAGCGGGAGCGGCAGTCTTTCATCCACGGCGACCCCAAGCGGGGCATACCCGGCTGCGAGGCCAACGGCATCCCCGCCGCCGTGGCGGAGTCTGTCTATGACGAGATCAACGACTTCGCCCACTACGCCTTCAACAAATCCCACTCCCTGGCCTACGCCATCGTGGCCTACCAGACGGCGTGGTTCAAGTGCCGCCACCCCAGGGAGTACATGGCGGCCCTGCTCACCTCCGTGCTGGACTCCCAGGACAAGGTGGCGGAGTACATCGCCGAGTGCCGGGAGAACGGCATCGCCCTGCTGCCGCCGGACATCAACGAGTCGGAGACCGCCTTCACCGTCTCCGGGGAGAACATCCGGTTCGGGCTGGCGGCGCTGAAGGGGGTGGGGGCGGGCTTCACCGCAGCGGTGCTGGCGGAGCGGGACAAGGGCGGGCCCTTCCGCTCCTTCCAGGAGTTCTGCGCCCGGATGTATGACGCGGATCTGAACAAGCGGGTGCTGGACAGCCTGATCCGCTCGGGGTGCTTCGACAGCATGGGCTGCCGCCGCTCCCAGCTGATGAAGGTGCACGAGCAGGTGGTGGACGCCATTGCCCGGGACCGGAAGCGGAACCTGGAGGGGCAGTTTGACCTGTTCGGCGGGGGCGGGGACGCGTTTACGGTGCCCACGGTGATCCTGCCGGACATCCCGGAATTCTCCCCCGTGGAGCTGATGGCGATGGAGAAGGAGACCACGGGGCTCTACCTGTCCGGCCACCCCATGGACGAATACCGGAAGCAGGCGGCGCGGTACGGCGCGGTGCCCATATCCGCGGTGATGGCCGCCGGGGAGGAGGACCGAGCCTCCCCCTACGGGGACGGCCAGCGGGTGACGCTGGCGGGGGTAGTGGCTTCGGTGCGGACCAAGACCACCAAAAACAACTCCCTCATGGCCTACGTCATGCTGGAGGACGCCACAGGGGCCATGGAGCTGCTGTGCTTCTCCCGGACGCTGACGGAAAGCGGCGCCTATTTGAAGGTGAACCTGCCGGTGGTGGTGACAGGAAAGGTGTCCATCCGGGACGAGAAGGCCCCCCAGCTCATGGTGGACCGGGTGACGCCCCTGTCCGGGGCGCGGGAGCAGCCCGCGGCGGCGGGGGAAAACCAGGTGCTGTGGATCAAGCTGCCCGACGGCGGGGAGAGATTCGCCTGGCTGAAAACCCTGCTGTCCATGTTCCCCGGCGACGGGCCGGCGATCGTCTACCTGGCGGATCAGCACCGGAAGCTCCAGACCCACTGCCTCCACCACGCGGCCCTGCTGGACGAGCTGAGGGAAACCTTGGGAGAGGAAAACGTAGTGCTGAAAGCAAAAAACTGATTGGATCAAGAAAGAAAGGCGGCGAAGCCGTCCCCCCAAATCGGAGCCCAACGAAACAGGTCCGCTTTGGAGAGAAGGCGCAGGGGAACGAAATGAGGAATGGCCATGAGGCTGTTCCGAATGCAGCAAACTTTGCGCCGACGAAGGAGATACTATGCAAAAGCTCTTAGAAAAAATTGGGAAGGTGTTGTTCCACCGGCTGGGGATTGTGGCGGTGCTCATCCTCGCCCAGATCGCGTTGTATGCTGCCGGATTGGTTGTGCTGCGGGACAGCGCGTATTACGATATGGTGGAGTGGCTGTTCCTTGTTCTGTCGGTGCTGGCCGCGGCGTGGATTGTGGGGGACAAGAGCAACCCGGGTTACAAGATCGGCTGGCTCATCATTGTGCTGGGGCTGATGCCCTTCGGTTCGCTGGCCTACCTGCTGCTGGGCGGGAATCATCTGTCCGCGTTTAACCAGCGCCGTCTGCGCACCATGGAGCGGAAAATCCGCCGGAACCTGGGGGAGGAGTGCGGCCGGTCCGCCTCGTTGGGGAAGCTGCTGGGGGAAGACGCGGCCTGCATGGCCCACTACCTGGAACAGACAACCTTCTGCCCGGTATACGGCAATACCCGCACCAAATACTATCCCTTAGGGGACGACTGCTACGATGATATCCTCGCCGCGCTGTGGGGGGCGGAGCGGTATATTTTTATCGAGTACTTCATCATCGAGGAGGGCAAGCTGTGGAACTCGGTGCTGGATATCTTGGAGGAGAAGACCGGTAATGGGGTGGAGGTCCGGGTCATCTATGACGATATTGGGTCCATCGCCACCCTGCCCGGGGACTATCCCGCCCGGCTGGAAAAGCTGGGGGTGCGGTGCAGGGTGTTCAACCGGTTCGTGCCGGTGGTGTCCTTGCGGCAGAACAACCGGGATCACAGGAAATATATGATTGTAGACGGCCGGGTGGCGTTTACCGGCGGGATCAACATGGCGGACGAATATATCAACGTCAAGCCCCGGTTCGGCCATTGGAAGGACTCCGCCATCCGGCTGGAAGGGGACGCGGTATGGTCCATGACGGTGTCGTTCTTGGCCATGTGGGATTTTACTAACAGCGAGGAGGAGCACTTCACCCCCTTCCGCCCCGCGCCTGCCCGGGGGGGCGTCCAGGGCTATGTCCAGCCTTACCACGACTGCCCCTGGGACCGGGAACCGGTGGGTCAGTCGGTGTATCTCCACCTGATCTACCGGGCCAAACGGTACGTGTATATCACCACGCCATACCTGGTGATCGACTATTCGCTGACCATGGCCCTTACCACCGCGGCTAAATCAGGGGTAGATGTGCGTATCATTACCCCCCATATCCCGGACAAAAAAACGGTGTTCGAGCTCACCCGGTCCCATTATGAGGAGCTGCTGGAGGCAGGGGTGCAGATCTTTGAGTATGAGCCGGGGTTCATCCACTCCAAAAATTTTGTGGTGGACGACCGCTTTGCCACGGTAGGGACGGTAAATCTGGATTACCGCAGTATGTTCCTGCATTTTGAAAACGGCGTGCTGCTCTATGGCACGCCGTCGGTTGAGGCCATCCGGGACGATTTCCTGGATACCCAGACCAAGAGCCTCATGGTCACGCTGGAGGGCTGCCGGTCGATTTCCCTGCCCCACCGGCTGCTGCGGGATCTGCTGCGGCTGTTCGCGCCGCTGCTGTGACGGGCAAAACCGCTGCGGGCGGGCCGGGAAAGAGGCCCGCCCGCGGCGGGAATACAGACGCTTGACAAACGAGGGTTTGTGGTGTATGATGAACAAGCGCCCTGAAAAGGGGCGGTTCGCTGGTATAGCTCAGTTGGTAGAGCAGCTGATTCGTAATCAGCAGG
>CAJULZ010000114.1:6960-8144 GCA_910587205.1 uncultured Oscillospiraceae bacterium | reverse complement strand
GCGGTGCTGTCCGAGCAAGTATGTCATTTGGTAGCACACCAAATGACCCTTGTTAGGGGGCACAGCCCCCTTAAACCCCCAGCGAAATACGTCTCACCGTGAGACGTATTTATTCAGCGCACTTTATACGGAAATGCGTCTCACGGTGAGACGCATTATCCGGCAACACTCAAAGGAGGCGAACATGGAACCCAACAACCGAATGGGCGAAATCACCGGCAATCTCAAGAAGGACGTGAAAGACCTGCTTTCTGAGAGCGCCAACATCGTGACCGGATTTTTCAAGCGCGGACTTTGCACCGTGCGGGCCGTGGCCGATAAGTGGAAAGCGTTCGCGCAGAGCGTTTCCAGTGCGGCGGACGAATTGATGAAACCGCCCTTTATCGAGGGGCCGGAGGCCCCGACTGCCAATCTCCACCCTGCCGCCGAGCCTGTTGTTACTGTTATGGAAAGTCGGGATCGGAATTTCCCCGTGGGCAAGCAGATGACCCTATCGGAAGCCAACGAGTATGTACGCCAGATGGATGCCAGCCGCCACGAGGCAAAGGCCACTCCCCATGCGGTCAAAGTCAAAATTGACTATATGCGGGGCGATACCAGCGACCGCTACTGGCTCCCGCTGGAGATCGGATCGGGCCGGGGCGGGCTGCTGGAGCAGATGGAACAGCGGCTGGCCAGCTACCGCGCCGACCCGGAGCGTATCATGGGGGAGCTGGATTTTTCCAAGGTGGACGCGAAGTACCGGGATGATTTTCAAGCATCCTTTTTGCCGTTCATACAAAAGAGCATGGACGATCTGAACAGCAATCTGCTGCCCTTTTTCCGTAATCATTGCAGCATCACCGAACTGAAGCGGTCAGCGGAGGCCCTGATCCCCGGCATGGGCGAGGGGCGGCAGGCGCAGTATCAAGCGAAGCTGGACGAGAGGATCGCCGCCCTGCGGCAGATGGTAAACAGTGGGGAGCTGAAACAAGCACCCCAGCAAGTACAGATCGTCCAGAGCGCGTCCCCCAGGCAGGCTGCGCCGGAAACTCCGGCAAAACCCCGGCAATCTGTCCGGGTACGGCTGGAACGGCTCAAGGAGGGGCAGGCCGCACAGACCAAGCTGCCCGACAGAGCGCGTCATGCCCCCACCCGCCCGAAGCAGAAATAAGCGGCTGTGAAATGCGTCTCACCGTGAGACG
>CAJULZ010000114.1:0-6860 GCA_910587205.1 uncultured Oscillospiraceae bacterium | reverse complement strand
CCCACCCGCCCGAAGCAGAAATAAGCGGCTGTGAAATGCGTCTCACCGTGAGACGCATTGATGCGCCCGCCTTTATGAGTAAAACTTTTCAAGCATACGCAGAGTTGTTAAAAGGTATGTTTTCCCATTCTCCGGGAGAAGCCGAAATATTGGAAGCAGATCACATTCATCATAATTCTTGGCTGTGTATTCTTCCGGCACAGAAGATGAATCAAAATTTAAGATGTTTTTATCGTACATTGTTTGTGATTTGCCAAGAACGTATGCCGGAGATACGCCAAAATAGTCCGCCATATCATTGACATTTTCTTCCGCAGGTACTTCTTTTCCAAGCTCCCATTTGCTAATAAGCCCCTGCTTGACGCCAAGAATATCCGCCAGCTTTTGCTGAGATAAATCTTGAGAACGGCGTAATTTTCGGATGTTATTTTTTATCATACTCTGCACTCCTAATCAACAGATACCGCTGAGGTACACTTTCTATCCCTAAATAATGTTTCAAAAATGCGTCTCACGGTGAGACGTATTTTTTACTGCCCACCGAAAGGAGGATGCCATGAGGAAACGCAATCGCCATGTGAGCGTGTGGATGAACGAGCAGGAATACCGGCACCTGAAGAAGCAGGCCGAGCTTGCGGGGCTGGGCATTGACCCGTTTCTCCGCGCACTTACCGCTGGAGTACAACTGCGCCCCCGCCCGCCCGACACCTACGCCGCCCTGCTCCGGGAGCTGTCGGCCATCGGCAATAATGTGAACCAAATCGCGTATTGGGCCAACGCCACCAAGGGCATCGGCAAAGCGGAGATCGCGGAGGCCGCCGCATTAGTCCGGCAGGCGTGGCGCACGGTAAAGGAGACGCTGTAAGTGGCCTACGACAAAATCATCACTCTGCACGGACGTATGGATCACTGTATCGACTATGTGCTGAACGAGGAAAAAACCGGCCTCGCCGCCGCGCTGGCCTATGCGGAGAACCCGGACAAGACGCACCAGCTTGTCACAGGCATCAACTGCGACCCGGACACCGCCCTGTCGGATATGCGCGCCACCAAGAGGCGCTGGGACAAAAAGGGCGGCGTTTTGGGCTACCATATCATCCATTCCTACGCCCCCGGCGAGGTAACGCCGGATGAGGCCCACGCCGCCGGGGTGGAATTTGCCCGCCGTCTGCTGGGGGACAAGTACGAGGTTGTTGTGGCGACCCACGTTGACCGGGCGCATCTGCACTGTCACATCGTTTTCAATTCCGTTTCCTTTGTGGACGGGAAGAAATACCGCAGCGACTTCCAAAGCTATTTTGGGGATTTGCGCGGCACGTCCAACGAGGTAAGCCGGGAGCGCGGCCTGTCGGTCATCGAGCCGCAGGGCCACGGAAAACATTATACCGAGTGGACAGCGGAAAAACAAGGGCGAAAAATCGTGATGGCCGGGGTCATGCAGGATATTGACGCCGCCATCGGGGAGAGCTTTACCTTTGACTCCTTCCTTGCCGCCCTGCGGCGGCAGGGCTATACCATTAAATATGGCTCGAATGTGAAGCATACCGCCGTCCAGCCCCCAGGCGGGGACTATGTATTCCGGCTGGACAGCCTGGGCGACGGTTACACCGAAGCCCACATCCGGGAACGGCTGGCGGCGGCGCGGCGGGGCGAACCCTACGAGCTGCCCCTGCCGCCGTCTGCGCCGCCCATACCGCTGGTACGCCCCATTCCCCAGGTAAAAAAACGTTATACCGTTCGAGGGGGCGCTGTCCCCCGTCAGCCGCGCCGGAAAGTGCGCGGCTTTCGTGCGCTCTATCTGCGCTACTTATATTTACTCAATCGCTGCCGCAGGCCCCGGCGCACCCCGCCGCCCCCGGCTGTCCGCAGGGAAGTGGCAAAGCTCCAACGCTATCAAAAACAATTCTGTTTTCTACTGCAATACCGCATAGAGACGGACAGCCAGCTTGCCATGCTGGGCGACGCCCTGCAAGGCCAGATCGACCTGCTGACAGACTACCGTGCGGAGCTTTACCGGGAACGACGCGAGGGCCGGGACGTGGGGACCGAGTTGGAGACTGTCAATGGCAAGCTGCGCTCCACCCGCCGCGAGCTGACGATCTGCCGAAAAATTACGGAGGATATTCCGAAAATCAGGGATCGGGAGCAGCTCATGCGGCAGGAAGAACGGAGCAGCCATAAGGCCGTCCGGGATCGAACGGACGAGCAAGTAAGAAAGGAGAAGAAAGGCAAATGGATGTAAGTGCTGAAGCTGCCGACGTTGTAGTACGGGAGAGCTTACAGGCGACCGAGGCGGCGGCGAAGCTGACCCTGGAGGGCATGAAGAATGTCGCCGCCCTGCTGCTGGCGATTGCCAAGCAGGACATGAAGGTGGTGGGCCAGACCACGGCCAAGCGGCTGGCCCGCGACCCCGCCCCCGCCGTGGTCATCCCCATCAAGGCCGAGGACAAGGCCAAATTCCAGAAGCTGGCCAAGGAGTTTGGCGTCCTCTATTTTTTCGCACAGAAAAAGGGGAACGACAACGGGATGCTCAATGTGGTTTCCAATGAGAACTACGCCGCCCTGCTCAACGCCATCATGCAGCAGTTGGGCTACCCCATTCCCCAAAAGGAACAGGAGGAGGACACGCAAAAAAAAGCGAAGTCCCGCGCTCCACAAAAGAAATCCTCGCCAGAGCGCGGGAGTGGCTTGAAACCGTCTCAGACGACTGCGGGGGCTGTTGAGCAGGACTCCCCCACCAAGAAGAAGCTGGATCAGTTACAGCGGCTGGCGGCACAGTCCCGCCCTGGGCCGGAGAAATCGAACAGAAAGGTAAGGTAACTATATGGCAAGTTTGAGTGAAATCCTCAACAGTAAGGCTGAAATGAAGCAGCAGCGCACCGAGAGCCGCAGGGCCGAGCGTGAGCAGTTGTCCCAAATGCGGGACGGGGCGCTGATGGCCATCACGACTAACCCCGATCTTTACGCCCGTTTCCTCGTTTTGCAGGCGGACAACATCGGCCTGAGCGCCGGGAACATTGCCCTGGCCCTGTCGCAGATGGTGGAACCCACCAAGATCGGAACCACCGATTTTTGGCACAAACAGGGCCGGTATGTGATGGACGAGGAAATGAACAAGGGGGCGGCGGTGTTTGTCCCGCCCCGCAATCAGAACTTCCGGGGCTATCTCATGGGCAGCTACTACGATGTAAGCCAGACCACCGGCAGGCCCATGAAAGAGCCTGAGCCGCTGGCCGAGGGCAGCGAGAGACTGAACGCGGCGTTTGCCGCCCTGCTGGATACCGCCCCCGTGGGCTTCATTGAGAACACAGGGCTGAATGTGCCCGTGCGCTACAATGAGCGTGAATGTATTCTGGAAATCAATACGGAGTACAGCACCGGGCAGGTGTTCGCCGCCCTCGCCACCGAGATCAGCTTTGCCCGCCTCCATGACCGGGGCATGAACCGGGACTATGACCGGGGCGCGTTCCAGTTGAACGCCGAGAGCGTCGGCTTCATGGTGTGCCGCCGTTTCGGGGTGGACTGCCCCCTGCCGGACGCGGCGGGCGTACAGCAGTTTTACAGCTACTATTCGCCGGATGACCGCGGCAAGTCCCTGGACTTCATGCGGCAGACCGCCCGGAATATGGGCGACACCGTGGAGCGTGGCATCCAGCCCCGCCAGCAGGAGCATACCGCCAGCCGGGGCAGCAATAACCGGCAGTACGGCAGGCGGTAATCAGGCGGCACGATCCGGGGTATGCCCCCAGCCCCGCGGATTTTACACCACCGGCCTTTGTCCGTCAAGGCCAAGGCAAGCCGCGCCGCCCGCTGGGGCGGTCGGCGCGGGCCTTGACTGCCAAAGTCCGCCAGTGCTTTTAGTAATCAAGGGGGGGCATACCCCAAAAACCGGCTTGCGCCGGTTTTTGCTACTATGGGGAGACGGGTGCGTTTCCCGGAAAGTCCGGCGGTTATCGCTGGCGGGGGCGGCGGGCGCGTTCGCGCCCTGGAACCGGCAAAAATGCGTTTCACGGTGAGACGCATTTTTTATTTCACCGAGAAAGGAGGGGACCAGCCGCATTAACATAGCGTATCACATGGACTGTACAGATATTTTGTGGGAGCTGCCGGAAAACGCCTTTGACCTGGCTGTTGTCGATCCCCCATACGGCCTCAACATCCGGGGCGATATGGGGCGTCGCAAGGGCAAGCCCCGCAAATACAAACCCGTATTCTGGGACGCCAAGCCGCCTCCCCCGGAGTATTTCCGGGAGCTGCGGCGCGTGTCCAGGCACCAAGTCATATGGGGGGCCAACCACTTCATCAGTATGCTCCCCGCCGCCGACAGCCACTGCTGGCTGTGCTGGGACAAGAAGTATTCCCCGGAAGTCTCCTTTGCGTCCTTTGAATTGGCCTGGACGAATTTTGACCTGACCTGCAAACGGATCGCCCTGTCCCCGGTACAGCCGGGCCGCATCCACCCCACGCAAAAGCCCATCGCACTCTATGCCTGGATATACGCCCTGTTCGCCAAACCGGGCGACAAAATCCTGGACACCCATTTAGGCAGCGGGAGCAGCCGGATCGCCGCCTATGACGCTGGGCTGGACTTCACCGGCTATGAGATCGACGGCGACTATTTTGAAGCGCAGGAACGGCGCTTTGCCGCCTATGTACGAGAACACCCACATTAAGAAACAGGAGGTTTTTCCATGAAGAAACACCACAGGCTGGTTTCTCTGGCCTCCGCGCTCCTGCTGGCCCTCGCCGCCCTGCCCTGCACGGCGATGGCGGCAGAGGCCGGGGACACGGAACCGGCTCAGGGAGCGCCGCCCCCTGCGGCCCTTTACCCCGCAGAGGTACGGACGAGCGAGGAAAACGGCATGATCCGGCTGGAAAAGGTTTACTACCTCTCCACCCGCGACGACCCCGCCGCCATCCCCACCGGGGACTTTGACCGGGAGGGCCGTCACTACACACTGCTGGACGTGCTGAAGAACGATCTGAGCGAGACGGATAGCAAGGACTACATCGAGGTTGTCACCCTGGACAGCAGCACCAAGGATATGGCCGAGATTATCAAGATGCTGGAGCCGGAGCGCGAGATCGCCACTGAGGACGGCTATACCGGCATTTTGAAGCCCGACTATACCAAAATCACCGTGGAGGCCGCTGGCTATAAGAACAACAGCTGGACAGTATCGGCATCCCGCACTTACCCCAATCTGTCCGACGCCGACGCCTCCCTCATCCCCAAGACCATCACGGACAGCGGACGGACGCTGACGCTGGCGGGCGTAGACTGGCAGGAGGCGGGGGAGTTTTACAACGCCATCGCCTCTTATACCGGCACCGCCAGCGGGCGCAGCGTCACCGGGTACACCGTCTCCGTGGAGTACAGCGGCGAAGTCACCAAGACCAGCCGGGACACGGTGATTTATACCGCCGTGTTTTCTGCGGAAAATGCGTCTCACGGTGAGACGCATTTAGACCCGGAACCCACCGCCACCCCGGAGGGCGGCGAACCCCAGCAGACCCAGCCCCCGGAACCGGCCCAGGAGGGCGGCGGGAGCGTCGCCGGGAAAATCGTAGTCACAGCTCTGGCCGGGATCGCCGCCCTCGCCATCATTGGTTACGGCGGCTGGCGGGGATACAAATTTATCCGAGATAAGAAACGGGGGTATGTCTAAATGAAAAAGTATCTTTCCACCCTGCTGGCCGTCTGCCTTATGCTGACGGTGCTTTCCATGCCCGCCTCCGCATTGGAGTACACCTTTGACAGCCCGCCCACCGGGGATTTTGGTACGCCTACCAGCACCGAGGACATCATCCAGACCGGGGCCGAACCCGCCAACAAGGACAGGAGCAAGAGCAGCGCCCTCATTCCTCCCGGTTTTGGGACACCCACCAGCTACTTGCCCAACTCCGGGGAGTACCTGACCCCGAACCTTGCGGCGGACGGCCCCCTGAGCGGGAAGTACACCCTCACAGTGGCGGGCGGCACAGGCGGCGGCGCACCGGCCCTCCCCGGCGCGGTTGACAGCTCCGCGCCCACCAACCCGGCCTATCCCACCACCAGCGGCCCCGTCACCGCCTTTACCGATGTGACCGCCGACCTCTATTACAGCAACGGCAGTTTGGGCACACTGGAAATCCCGTCCATCGGCCTGAGTGTCAATATCTATCAGGGGACGGACAGCGCCGATCTGAAAAAGGGGGCGGGCCACTTCACCAACACCAGCATCTGGAATGGAAATGTTGCGTTGGCTGGGCACAACCGGGGGATAAATAATCATTTTGGCAAAATCCATACACTTGACACGGGCAACACCATCACCCTCACCACGGCCCTGGGAACCCGGACCTACACTGTTACCAGTGTTGCAAAGGTTGACGTGATGGACAACACCATGCTGGAGGCCACCAGCGACAACTGCATCACCCTTTTTACCTGTGTGATGAACCAGCCCAGCTACCGCTGGTGTGTCCGGGCTGTCGAGGCTTGACACGCCATTTTTGGACAGCTTCTTCCAAATGTAGTATAATAATAGTAGGGAAACCCAGATAAAAACTACATTACAGGAGGAAAACGACCATGAAAAAAGCAAGATTGACCGTCCGGCTCACCGCCGCCATGCTGACACTCTCCCTGCTCACTATTCCGGCCATAGCCGCAGATCCCCCGGCAAGTGCTGTCCGGGTAAACAGCTACAAGGGCAATACCCTGGCAGTCGGAGAACGGAGCGGCCTCATGATCGGCCCCAGCGGGACGGAGTACACCGTTACCTCCAGCGACCCGGACACAGTAGCGGTGGAGCAGATCACAGGCTTTTGGGTAGCTGTCGCCAAAGCGGAGGGAACCGCAAACATCACCGCCGCCA
>CAJULZ010000113.1 GCA_910587205.1 uncultured Oscillospiraceae bacterium | reverse complement strand
AACACCTCCGCGCTGGTTAAAGCGTTTACCAATGGCGCGGAGAGCGTCGGCCATAGCCTGCGTTTCCGTTGGCCTCAGTCTGGCGCATATTGTCGATGGTTCCGTCGATGACCGGGCCCATTTCGGCAGGCAGGTCTTGGCCCTCGCCGCCGGACCGGGCCAGCACGATGACGGCAGTATCGGAGAACGCTTTAGCGTTGTCCATCAGCTCCGCGGTGTAGCGCTTTGCGGGAGGCTCGGGCAGGGACCAGTCGGTGAAGCCCACGCCCACACCGGCCAAGGTACGGCTGGGGCTGTACTCCGTGTATATATCGATGATTTCCTGGTTTACCTCAAACCCGGCGTTTTTCAGGGAGGTGAGGATGTCGATGTTGCCCTCGTTGCTGGAGGAGCCGGAGCCGGTGCCGCCGTAAATGGGGTTGGTGGCCGCCCAGCCGAACACGTTGATCTTGGTGGTATTGGACAGAGGGAGCACGCCGTTGTTCTCCGCCAGCACGATGCCCTCGTCGCCTACCTTCTCAATGACCGCCTCGGAGGCGGCGGCGGATTCGGCGGAAACGGCCCCGTCATAATTCAGGATGGGGGCCAGATTGTTGTACATGGGGCCGAAGCAGATCACGTTGGCCAGGATGGTGACAATCAGTACCCAGGCCAGCCCCGCGCCCCAGCGCACCAGATGGCGTTTGCCCTTTTTGACCACGAACTGGGCGGCAACCATGACCACGATGGCCAGCACCAAAGTACCCAAGATGGCGTAGATATAGCCGCTGAGGTTGTTGACGTAAGTGGACACATCGGTGGGGCTGACGCCCATGCCCTCAAAGATGGGAGTCAGAATGTTGATTAAAAATTGCAGCATTTTTGTTCCTCCTCGATTCCTTTCCGGTCATTTTCCTTCTGGTTCACGTTTCGGAGGTCTGCAGCCCTCTCTCATGGGGTGAGTATATAACATACTGTGGGAAAAATCAAATACTTGATTTCTATATCATGTTATTCTTGCAATGAATATCATCTGCTGCTATACTGTTCGAGGAGGTGTTTTGATGGAAATTCGGGTATTGCGTTACTTTTTAGAGGTCGCCCGTGAGGGCAGCGTCACCCACGCGGCCCAGCGGCTGCACATTTCTCAGCCCACGCTGTCCAGGCAGCTCAAGGATCTGGAGGCTGAATTGGGAAAAAAGCTGTTCGTCCGCAGCAGTTTCAGCGTCCGGCTCACGGACGAAGGGATGCTGCTGCGCAAGCGGGCGGAGGATATCCTGGCCATGGTGGACAAGACGTCGGAGGAATTCAAGGCTCTGGGGCAAGTCACCGGGGGAGATATCCACATCGGCTGTGCGGAGTCGGAGAACATCAAGTACCTGGCCCAACGGATCAAAGCGGTGCAGGAGCGGTGTCCCGGCATCCGATTCCATCTATACAGCGGAGACACCAACGACCTATCGGAGCGGCTGGATCGGGGACTGCTGGACTTTGTAGTCATCGCGGAGGCGGTGGATCTGTCCAAATACAACTATCTGGAGTTTCCGGGGGCGGATATCTGGGGCGTGGTCATGCGGAAGGACGCGCCGCTGGCGCGGAAGAAGTCGATCCGTATCCACGACCTGTTGGACCAGCCGCTGATCGTCTCCCGTCAGGGTCTGCGGGAGGACATCCCAAAACTGTTTGGGGAGGACGCGGACCGTCTGAACGTGACGGCGACCATCAATCTGGCCTACAATGGCAGTGTGCTGGTTCGGGAGGGACTGGGCAGTATGCTCACTTTTGATAAGCTGGTGGATACCAGCGAGGGGAGTGAGCTGTGTTTCCGTCCGCTGTCACCTAAATTAGAGACAAAACTGTACCTGATCTGGAAAAAATATCAGGTATTCACCCCGGCATCAGGGCTCTTTCTGGAAGAATTGAAAGCCCATTATATGGCCGCTGAATCAGAATGAATGAGCGCCCCCGGACGGCAAACTCCGGGGGCGCTCATTTGCGCATTGCTGTGTTATGTCAAAAATGAATAACATAATATAGAAATCAAGTATTTGCTATTTTCACTTCCGCGCTTTATGATGAAAGCGCAAGGAGGTGGGGATATGCCGAATGTATCGGACACGCAAGGCATCCTCCGTCAGAATTTGATTGACGCGGGGTGCAGTGCGGATGCTGTTCAGACCTGTATGGCTCTGGCACAGGAAAAGAAAACAGCGGAACTGATGCGTGTCCTTTCCCGGCACAGGCGGACGCTGCTGGACACCCTTCACCAGAGTGAAAAGCGGATTGATTGCCTGGACTATCTTGTCTATACGATAGAAAAACAAAACAAATCCAAATAACATTCAGGAGGAATTTGACATGGAAAAGCTGACTTTGACCCAGGAGTGGGATAAGACCTTCCCCAAGAGCGATAAAGTGAACCACAGCAAGGTGACGTTCCACAACCGCTACGGCATCACTCTGGCCTCTGATCTGTACACCCCCAAGGGTGCGTCCGGCAAGCTGCCCGCCATCGCCGTCTGCGGCCCCTTCGGTGCGGTGAAGGAGCAGTCCTCCGGGCTGTACGCCCAGACTATGGCGGAGCGGGGCTTCCTCGCAATGGCCTTTGACCCCTCCTTTACCGGAGAGAGCGGCGGGACGCCCCGCTATATGGCCTCCCCGGACATCAACACCGAGGACTTCCAGGCGGCGGTGGACTATCTCTCTCTGCGGGATGATGTGAATCCGGACAGGATCGGCATCATTGGGATCTGCGGCTGGGGCGGCATGGCGCTGAACGCGGCGGCCATCGACATCCGGATCAAGGCCACCGTGGCCTCCACCATGTATGATATGAGCCGGGTGAACGCCAACGGTTACTTTGACGCGGAGGACAGCGAGGAGGCCCGGTACGAGAAGAAAAAGGCCCTGAACGCCCAACGGCTCACCGACTACAAAAACGGCGAATATGCTCTGGGCGGTGGTGTGGCCGACCCCATGCCGGAGGACGCCCCCTTCTACTTCAAGGATTACTACGACTACTACAAAACCCAGCGCGGCTACCACCCCCGATCCCTCAATTCCAACGGCGGCTGGAATGTGATCGGCTGTATGTCCTTCCTCAACCAGCCCATCCTGGCCTATGCGGGGGAGATCCGCAGCGCCGTTCTGGTCATGCACGGGGACAAGGCCCACTCCTGCTACTTCAGCAAGGACGTTTTCGCCAAGCTGAACGGAGACAACAAAGAGCTGCTCCTCATCCCTGGCGCGGTCCACACCGACCTCTATGACCGGACGGATATCATTCCCTTTGATAAGCTGGAAACCTTCTTCAAGAACAATCTGTGATCTGATAACACAACAGGAGGAATTCATCATGAATACAATGCCGAAAATCGCGCTGGGTGCGTGGTCCTGGGGTGCCGGCGCGGCTGGCGGGGATCAGGTGTTTGGAAGCCATCTGTTTGAGGATGACCTGCGTCCCGTGTTTGACAAGGCGCTGGAGTGCCACCTGACCCTGTGGGACACCGCCGCCGTCTACGGCGAGGGGACCTCCGAGCGCATCCTGGGCAATTTCGTCAAGGACGTGTCCCGTGAGCAGGTGATCCTTTCCACCAAGTTCACCCCACAGATCGCCAGCGATTCCCCGGAGGCTATGCAGGAGATGCTGGACGGCAGCAAGGCCCGCCTCCATGCGGATGTGATGGATGTGTACTGGATTCACAACCCCATGGATGTGGAAAAGTGGACCCCCAAGCTGATCCCTCTGGCGCAGAGCGGACAGATCAAGACCATCGGTGTGTCCAACCACAATCTGGCGGAGATCAAACGGGCCAATGAGATTTTGGGCGCCGCCGGTCTGAAAGTCTCCGCCGTTCAGAACCACTTCTCCCTGCTGCACCGTTCCTCGGAGCGGGCCGGGATTCTGGACTACTGCAAGAAAAACGGCATCACCTTCTACGCTTACATGGTGCTGGAGCAGGGGGCGCTGTCCGGCAAGTACGATACCGCCCACCCCTTCCCAGAGGGCAGCGACCGGGCCAGATGCTACGGCCCTGTTTTCCCGCAGTTGGAAAAGCTGATTGAAAAGATGCGGCAGATCGGCGGCAAATACGATGCCTCTCCCGCACAGATTGCCACCGCCTGGGCCATTGCCAAGGGAACCCTGCCCATTATCGGCGTGACAAAGGTGGGGCAGGTGAAAGCCGCCGCGAAGGTTGTGGAAATCGTTCTGACGGCGGAGGAAGTTTCTGAACTGGAAGCCCTTGGCGATGCCGCCAACATCAATACGCTCCGGGAGTGGGAAAAGGAGATGTAAGTATGAAGGTTTTATTGCTGAACGGCAGTACCCGGAAAAACGGCTGCACCTGGCTGGCCCTGTCCGAGATTGCGAATGCGCTGAACGCCGAGGGGATGGAAACGGAGATCCTCCAGATGGGCGTGGGTCCCGTCCGGGACTGCATCGGCTGCAACGGCTGTGCCGGAAAGGACCGGTGCGTCTTTGAGGACGATTTGGTGAATGAGCTTATCGCAAAGGCGAAGGCTGCGGAAGGCTTTGTGTTCGGTTCCCCGGTCTATTACGCCCACCCCAGCGGGCAGCTTTTGTCTTTGCTGGACCGCCTGTTTTATGCCGGAGGCAGCGCGTTTGCCCACAAGCCGGGGGCCGCTGTGGTGACGGCCCGCCGTGCCGGGACAACCGCCTCCCTGGATGTGCTGAACAAGCATATGCTGGACGCTCAGATGCCCATTGTGTCCTCCACCTACTGGAATATGGTGTTCGGCCCCGCGCCGGAGCTGGTGGAGCGGGACGCCGAGGGCCTCCAAACCATGCGCAACCTGGGCCGGAACATGGCATGGCTGCTGAAGTGCATTTATGCCGGGCGGGAAAAGGGCCTGGAACCCCCTGCCGCCGAGACAGCCCATTGGACTAATTTCAACCGTTGACAGGGGGAGGCATCGTCATGAAAGAACGCGAAGCATTGGAACAGATGCGGCGGGGACAGCCGGTTTTAGCGGGCTCTCCGGGCCATCAGGTCATGCACGAGCTGGCGCAGGAGGCGCTGAAACTCACGGCGGAGCTGAACAACGCCTACCACTCGCCGGAGCAGATCAGGGCGCTGTTCTCCAAGCTCATTGGAAAGCCGGTGGGCGAGGGGTTCAGCCTGTTCCCGCCCTTTCACACCGACTGCGGGAAAAATATCACCGTGGGCAAAAACGTGTTCATCAACGCCTGCTGCTGTTTTCAGGATCAGGGCGGCATCACCATCGGGGACGGGACACTCATCGGCCACGGTGTGGTGCTGGCTACTATCAGCCATGGTTTCCCGCCTGACGAGCGGGGGGACAACTACCCCGCCCCCATCGTCATCGGCAGGAATGTGTGGATTGGCTCCCACACCACAATCCTCCCCGGCGTCACTATTGGGGACGGGGCCATCGTGGCGGCGGGGGCGGTGGTGAATCGTGACGTGCCCCCCAACGTGATCGTGGGCGGCGTCCCGGCCAAAGTGATCAAAGCGGTGCCGGAAGCTGTTTCGCATCAGCGCAAAATATCTTAGGAGGTTTTCATTTTGAGGGAAAAAGTGAACAGACGGATACGTGTGCTGCCGGTGATCCTATGCCTCCTGTTTCTGCTGGAGATCACCGCCTGCGGCGCGGCGAAAAATGAGGGGCTGTCTGAAACCTTGGCAGACACATCCGCCTCGCCACTGGCTGCCGGACAAGCCGGCCACTTCTCCGATGTGCCGGAGGGGGCGTGGTACGCAGAAGCGGTGGAATACTGCCGCCAGCGCGGCATTATGAACGGCATCTCCGATACGGCCTTCGCGCCGGAGGAGACATTAACACGCGCCATGCTGGCCACTGTGCTTTACCGGGTGGAAGGCAGTCCCGCCGTTTCTGCCCCGTCAGGTTTTTCCGACGTGAAAGCGGGGACTTGGTACAGCGACCCCATTTCCTGGGCGGCAAAAAATGGCGTGGTCGAAGGCTATGGCGGTGGTGTGTTCGGCGTGGATGATTCCACGACACGGGAACAGGCAGTTACGATTTTATGGCGCTGCGCCGGAGAACCGGAGGGCGCTGCGGCTACGGACATTTCCGACGCCGCCTCGGTTTCCGCTTGGGCGCAGACGGCGGTTCGCTGGGCGAATGCCAACGGTATCCTGGAGGGTATGACCAACAACCGCCGGTTCGACCCGAAAACAAATATCAAACGAGGGGAAGTAGCCTCTATGCTGTATCACTATTTGAACAATACCACCAGCAGCCAGCCGGAACCGGTAGCGGGCGGTAAGACCCTGGTGGCCTACTTCTCCGCCACCAACACCACCCGGCCCCTGGCGGAGTACACGGCGGATATTCTGAACGCTGACATCTATGAGATCGTTCCAGAGATCCCCTATACGGATGCCGACCTCGCCTATTACACCAATGGCCGGGCCGACCGGGAACAGAACGATTCCACCGACCGCCCCGCGATTTCTGGAAGCGTGGCAAACATGGCGGACTACGACGTAATCTTCTTAGGCTACCCCATCTGGCACGGACAGCCGCCCCGGATTATCAGCACCTTCCTGGAGAGCTATGACTTCGCTGAAAAAACCATCGTCCCCTTCTGCACGTCCCACTCCAGCGAGTACAGCGACAGCGGCATCAAGTCCCTGGCTCCTGGCGCGAATTGGATCACCGGACGCCGCTTCGCCGGTGGAACCAACCGTAGCACCATGGAGGAATGGATCAATGGTCTGGAACTGCTGAAACCGGCAGTTCCAGACGCCAATCAGGCCGCTTTCAATTTTGAAACCAAAAGCGTGACCCTCAACAGCGGCTATGAAATGCCCATCAATGGCATGGGGACGTACAGCCTCCACGGAGAAACCTGTGTTAATTCGGTCAAATCCGCCCTGTCCAGCGGCGTCCGGCTCATTGATACCGCTTCCGCCTATGGCAACGAGGCAGAGGTGGGCCAAGCCATCCGGGAGGCCATTGACGAGGGCATCATTAAACGGGAAGATGTTTTCGTTATCACGAAAATCTATCCCGGAAGCGAAATGGAAAATCCAGAGCAGTCCATCCAAGCGTGTCTGGATCGGCTGGACATCGGCTATGTGGATATGATGCTCCTGCATCACCCTGACCGGAACGATGTGAAAGCGTATCAGGCTATGGAAAAGTTTGTGGAGGACGGGAAAATCCGCTCCCTGGGCCTGTCCAACTGGTATGTAAAGGAGCTGGGGGAATTTTTGCCCCAGGTGAGCATCGCCCCGGCCCTTGTTCAGAATGAGATCCATCCCTATTACCAAGAAAACGATGTGATCCCCTATATCCAGAGTTTAGGCATTGTGGTTCAGGGCTGGTATCCCCTGGGAGGCCGGGGGCACACTTCAGAGCTGCTGGGAAACGAGGTGATTGCCAGTATCGCCAAAGCCCACGGTGTTTCTTCCGCCCAGGTGATCCTGCGCTGGAATCTCCAAAAGGGCGTGGTGGTCATCCCCGGCTCCAGCAACTCTGACCATATCAAAGAGAATACGGAGCTGTACCACTTTGAGCTGACCGATTCGGAGATGGCCCGGCTCAATGCCCTTGACCGAAATGAAAAACACGATTGGTACTGAACCCTTTCTAACGCGGTTTACGCTCGTATGCTGTGAGAGCCCTTCGCGCCGCAGCGCCTCACTGTCCGCCGTTTGACGCAGGGAACCCTCTCCAGGATTTGGGGAGGAAATAAATCAACAAGACGCATTACAACAAATAGAAGGCTTTCCTGACAAATGAAAATTTTTTGAAAAGTTAAATCCGGTAGAAAGCGGGGCGGGGAAAATTTACCACGCCGTAATCATAGAGGCATCCTCTGCGGCAGGCTGGAACCGCCCAAAAGGTTCAGAAAATCTGAAATCAGGCGAAAAATTTTTGCCTGACCATTCTCTGCCAATGACTGTCAACCCTCGTCAAAGGCCACTCCTCAAAGCCATGAAGCCCAGCGTTGGCCCTTGCGAGGGCGTTTGTGGAACTTTGATGGGCTGGGTGGCATCCGTACACCTCCGCAAGGCTGAAACACGGTGTTGGGGCCTTTACGGGCCGGGGCAGGGATTCCAGGAACTGTTTGGAGAATTTAGCGGGTGTCTGCGTTTGGGGTCATTTCAGAGGGGAAAATCATGAGCTGGCGTCAGCGTTTCCCGGAACCTTACTGCCCCAACGGTTTGAGGCGGGGTCTAATGCAGTTCCAGTTCGGTTTTTGGCGCAGAAACCAGCATCAAGAAGGGGTTGTCGCCTCACGCAAGATTTACTGCGCTGAAAACAAAGAAAGGGCCAACAGACCAAGGGTGCGAATTGCACCACTGTCTCCAAAGAAAAGAGCCGCCAGCGCAGACGAAAAAATATGTGTCTGAACTGATAATTCTCGCCATTTGCAGTGGATATTCCCACCGAGGTGTGGTATGGTCTGACGTTGCGAAAGGAGGTGGTGCCGAATGGCAAAAAGAAGAGCCAACGGAGAAGGGAACATCCGCAAACGCAGCGATGGCCGCTGGGAGGGCCGCTACAC
>CAJULZ010000112.1 GCA_910587205.1 uncultured Oscillospiraceae bacterium | reverse complement strand
CGGGTGGCCACCGCGTCGAACCATCCCACCCGGCGGGGGCGGCCCGTCGTCGCGCCGAACTCGCCCTTGTCGCCCCCGCGGCGGCGCAGCTCGTCGCCCTCGGGTCCCAGCAGTTCGCTGACAAAGGGCTCGGTGTTGGAGCCCACGCTGGAGGAATACGCCTTGGTGACGCAAATCACATCCTGGATGGCGGTAGGGGGCACCGGCGCGCCCACGCAGCCATAGCCCGCCAGGGTGTGGGAAGAAGTAGTCATCGGGAATATGCCCAGATCCGGGTCCTTCATGGAACCCAGCTGCCCTTCCAAAAGGACGGTTTTGCCGTCCTTCAACGCCTGGTGGAGGAAGCCCACCGCATCCCCCACGTAAGGACGGATCAGCTCCCGGTACTCCAGAAGCCGGCCGTACAGCGCCTTGGCGTCCAAGGCGGGCTTGTGGTATAGATACTCAAACAGGACGTTTTTCAGCTCCACCGCCCGGCTCAGCCGCTCCCACAGCCGCGCTTCATCGAACAGGTCGCACACCTGTATGCCCGTTTTGGCATATTTATCGGAATAAAAGGGGGCAATACCGCTCTTGGTGGAGCCAAAAGCCCTGCCTCCCAGGCGCTCCTCCTCGTATCCGTCCTGGAGGACGTGGTAGGGCATGAGCAGCTGCGCCCGCTCGGACACGATGAGCTTCGGGGCAGGCACCCCCTGGCCGGTGACGCTTTTCAGCTCATCCACCAGCTTGGCCACGTCCAGGGCCACGCCGTTCCCCACCACGTTGGTCACATGGGGATAGAACGTGCCGGAGGGCAGGATGTGCAGGGCGAACCGCCCATAGTCGTTGATGATGGTGTGGCCCGCGTTGGCCCCGCCCTGGAAGCGCACCACCACATCGGATGTCTCGGCCAGCAGGTCGGTAATCTTGCCCTTGCCCTCGTCGCCCCAGTTTGCCCCTACGATCGCTTTTACCATTAAACTTACCTCCACGGGCCGGGATTCGCAGCCCTTCCCCGGGTCTGCCTTATCCGGCTTCCGCCTGCGGGCCGCCGTCTGCCCGGCCCAATGCTTTTATTATAATCAACATCCCCCTGCCGCGCAACCCTTTTCCCCGATTTTTCCCCCGCCGTCTTTACTTTCGCAATGCGGCGTGTTAAAATATCCTTAATTGAAAGGCCGTCCCGCCGGGCGGCCCCAGATAACCTTGTAAGGGGAGGGTTCCATAATGCAGACAACAGCCTATGACCGGGACGGCCTGCTGTACCAGGCTATCCTCGCCCTGGAAACCCCGGAGGAGTGCCGCGCTTTCTTCCAGGACCTGTGCACCGTGGCGGAGCTGCGGGCCATGGCCCAGCGGCTGGAGGTTGCTCAGCTTTTAGACGAGGGGCTTATTTACAACGATATTTTACAGCGCACCGGCGCGTCCAGCGCCACCATCAGCCGGGTGAACCGGGCGCTGCAATACGGCGCGAACGGCTACAAAACCGTCCTGCCCAGATTAAAGGGATGACGGACGCCTATACCGCCCTCGCCGCGGCCTACGACCGGCTCACGGCGGACGTGGGCTATGAAAAATGGGCGGACTATGTGGAGCGGCAGTTCCGGAAAGCGGGGCGGCCCATCCGCTCGGTGGCGGAGCTGGGCTGCGGCACAGGCAGCCTCACCCTGCTGCTGGCCCAGAGGGGCTACGCCGTCACCGCCGTGGACCTCTCCCCCGACATGCTGGCCCTGGCCGAGCAGAAGTGCCGGGGGCTGGGCGTGCGGTTCCTGTGTCAGGATATGTCCCGGCTGGCCCTGCCGGGGGAGGCGGACGCGGTGGTCTCCTGCCTGGACAGCGTAAACTACGTCACCCGCCCCGCCGCCCTGCGCCGGACTTTCGCGCGGGTATATCGGGCCCTGGCCCCCGGCGGGCTGTTCCTGTTCGATGTCAAGACTCCCTCCGCCCTGGAAGGCGCGGACGGCCAGACCTATTTGGACGAGGACGACGGCCTGTTCTGCGTCTGGCGGGCGGACTACTATCCCCGCCGCCGCGTATGCGGCTACGGACTGGACCTGTTCCTCCGGCAGGAGGACGGCAGCTGGAGCCGGGACGGGGAATACCACGAGGAGTACGCCTACACCATGGAAGAGCTGCGCGGTTTCTTGCAAGATGCAGGATTTCAAGCCGTCCGCCTATATGGCGACAAGACGATGTCCGCCCCGAAAGAGAGCGCGCAGCGGGTATTTTTTGCCGCAAAAAAGGAGCGTTAGCTATGGATCAGCTTATTCGCGTCATCGCAAAGGACGCCCCCATCAAGGCTATGGCCATTTCCGCCAGGGACACGGTGGAGCGCGCCCGGGCCATCCACGACTGCTGGCCGGTGGCCGCCGCCGCCCTGGGGCGGCTGCTCATGGCCGCGTCCATGATGGGCGCCGTCATGAAGGGGGAGGACAACTCCGTCACCCTGCGTATCCGGGGCGGCGGGCCGCTGGGTTCCCTCACCGCCGTGTCCGACAGCCGCGGCAATGTGCGCGGCTACGTGCAGAACCCCGCCGTGGACGTGCCCCGCAAGGCCAAGGGCAAGCTGGACGTGGGCGCCGCCGTGGGGGCGGACGGCGATTTGACCGTCATCCGCGACCTGGGGCTGAAGGAACCCTATATCGGCTCGGTGCAGCTGGTGGGCGGCGAGATCGCGGAGGACATCGCCGCCTATTTCGTGGAGAGCGAACAGGTGCCCACTGCCTGCGCCCTTGGGGTGCTCATCGCGCCGGACCAGGCCGTCCAGGCCGCGGGGGGCTACCTGATCCAGCTCCTTCCCGGGGCGGACGAGGGGGTGGTGTCCGCCGTGGAGCGGGGCGTCGCCAAGCTGGGCGCGGTGAGCGCCCGGCTGGACGCAGGGCTGGACCCGCTGGGCCTGCTCCGTGAGGTGCTGGGCGAATTCGAGCTGGAGGTGCTGGAGACGGCTCCCATCGAGTACCGCTGCTACTGCACCCGGGAGCGGGTGGGCCGCGCCCTCATCAGCCTGGGGACGGATGAGCTGGATTCCTTGATCCAAGAGCAGGGCGGCGCGGAGCTCACCTGCCAGTTCTGCGACAAGATATACCGCTTTGACGCGGATGAGCTCACCCGGCTGCGGAATGAGGCAGCCTCCCAATAAAACCAAAAAGCGCTCCGGGCCTGCCCGGGGCGCTTGCGGCTGTTTCGGTGTTTATGGCTGTGAATACAGGTTCTTGGTTGCAATTTCCCACCGCATACAGTATAATAATCCCAAGGCGGCCGCCCCGCCGGGCGGCCCGCCACCGGTATAGAGAAGGAGGAATTCTTATGATGGAATACGACCGTGCGCGGCTGAAACAGACGGCGCGGCAGGCCATGCGGGGCCAGCGCCCCCACCCCATGCTCATCACCCTGCTGTTCACCGTCCTGGCAAACATCGGCTCCCAGGTGGTGGCCCGTATCCTGGGCTTTGCCTCCGGCAGCGCCAGCGTGGGCTCCCTGTTTGTCCAGGCCATGTACCAATACGACAGCCCGGTGGAGGCGTTCCAATACGCCCTGCTGGCCTTGGGCCCGGGACGCATCACCATGGTGATGGCGGTGTCGTT
Source organism: uncultured Oscillospiraceae bacterium (assembly GCA_910587205.1). Classification (GTDB taxonomy): domain Bacteria; phylum Bacillota; class Clostridia; order Oscillospirales; family Oscillospiraceae; genus Enterenecus. The sequence goes on along the minus strand of CAJULZ010000112.1, from coordinate 4,961 downwards.
CATCAGCGGTATCATCGCCTCCTTGTGGAGCGGGCTGCTCCAGGTGGGGTACTGCAATTTCTGCCTGGAGATGGCGCGGGGCCGGCGGCCCCAGACCGGCGCGCTGTTCTCCGCCTTCCCCCAGTGGCTGGGGGTGATCGGCACCCAATTCCTGCTGGGGCTATTCGTGGGGCTGTGGGTGCTGCTGTTCGCCGTGGCTGAGGTCATCGTAATCGGCGTAGCCGCCCTGGTGTTCAGCGAGGTGGAGGTCCTGATGATACTGGTTGTAATTGTATCCTATATCGCCATGTTTGTGGGCATCTTCTGGGCCATCCTGCGGTACAGCCTGGTGAACTTCCTCATTGCCGACCAGGGCCTCACCGGCATGGACGCCCTCCGGGAGAGCAAGCGGCTGATGGAGGGCAACGTGGGCAGGCTGTTCGTCCTCCACCTGTCCTTCATCGGCTGGTATCTGGTGGAATACGCCATCATTATGGCCGGCCTCATCATCGCCTCCATCGCATTCGGCTCCGCCCTGGCCTTTGGCAGCTCCAACGCGGTGGTGGCCGGGTCCCTGCTGGGCTTTTTCGCCGTCTTTATCGCGGCGCTCATTGGCACGTCCATCTTCAACCTGTGGCTCGCCCCCTACATCACCGCCTCCCAGGGCCTGTTCTATGACTGGGCCCGGGGCGGGGACCTCCCCTCCCCCGGCTCCTTTGGCGGCCCCGGCGGCTGGAAGCAGCCCGGCCCCCAGAACTATGACTACTCCTGGTCCTCCGGCCCCACCTCGGGCACGGGCATCGGCCCCGGCCCACGGGACGGCGGGCCGTCCCCGGACGGTCCTGCGCCCCGGCCCCCCCCGCCCCCGAAGGACGATCCCTGGAATTGAGCGCATCCGAGCAAACCCAACGGCGGGGACGTTTTTCGCCCCCGCCGTCTCATTTGGAAAAGGAGAGATACGCCATGGACAAACTGCAAATGAAAACCCCCCTGGTGGAGATGGACGGCGATGAGATGACCCGCATCCTCTGGCAGCAGATCAAGGAGGAGCTGCTGGAGCCGTACATCGACCTGAAAACGGAATACTACGACCTGGGCCTGCCCCACCGGGAGGAGACCGGCGACCAGGTGACCATCGATGCGGCCCAGGCCAACAAGAAGTACGGCGTGGCCGTCAAATGCGCCACCATCACCCCCAACGCCCAGCGGGTGGAGGAGTACAAGCTGTCCCAGATGTGGAAGTCCCCCAACGGCACCATCCGGGCCATCCTGGACGGCACCGTGTTCCGCGCCCCCATCATGGTGAAGGGGCTGAACCCCGTGGTGAAAAACTGGCAGGCCCCCATTACCATCGCCCGCCACGCCTTCGGAGACGTGTACAAGGCCGCAGAGTACAAGGTGCCCGGCCCCGGCAAAGCGGAGCTGGTGTTCACCGCCTCGGACGGCGCGGAAACCCGCCAGACCATCCACCAGTTTGACGGCCCCGGCGTGCTCCAGGGGCAGTTTAACATGGAGGCGTCCATCACCTCCTTCGCCCACTCCTGCTTTCAGTTCGCCCTGGATACGCGCCAGGACCTGTGGTTTTCCACCAAGGATACCATCTCCAAGCAATACGACCACACCTTCAAAGACATCTTTGCCGCAGTATACGAGGAGGACTATAAGGCCAAATTTGAACAGACCGGCATCACCTATTTCTACACCCTCATTGACGACGCGGTGGCACGGGTCATCCGTTCCAAGGGCGGTTTTATCTGGGCCTGCAAAAATTATGACGGCGACGTGATGAGCGACATGGTGTCCACCGCCTTCGGCTCGCTGGCCATGATGACCTCCGTGCTGGTGTCCCCCGACGGCAATTACGAGTACGAGGCCGCCCACGGCACCGTCACCCAGCACTATTACCGCCACCTGAAAGGGGAGCAGGTATCCACCAACCCCATGGCCACCCTGTTCGCCTGGACAGGGGCGCTGGCCAAACGGGGCGAGCTGGACGGCCTGCCGGAGCTGACTGCTTTCGCCCGGAAGCTGGAAAAGGCCGCCATCGACACCATTGAGAGCGGCGTGATGACCGGCGATTTGGTGGGGCTGTGGGAGGGCGCGGCCAAGCCCCGGAAGGTCACCGGGCTGGAGTTCCTCCGGGCCATCCGGGAGAGGCTGTGCGCCCCTACAAAAACCGAGGTGAAGCACCTATGACCTACTTTCTCACCAGCAGCTCCTGCCTGCCGGACTCCCCGGCGCTGAACCCGGCCAACGGCTTTGTAGACGAGTTGCGCAGGGCCCTGCCGGGGCCGTGCTGCGCCCTGTTCATCGCCTCCGACCCGGACAACCCGGCGCACACCTACCGCTTTTACAACGATATGCCGGACAGCTTTGCCGCCATCGGCATCCCTTTCACCCAGGCGGATGTGCTGATCCGGGAGAACCAGGGGCGGTGCGGCGAGCTGGTTTCCGGCGCGGACGTGATCTTCCTGTGCGGGGGCCACGTCCCCACCCAGAACCGCTTTTTCCAGGACATTTCCCTGCGGAAGCGTCTGCAAAACTGGGACGGCGTAGTGGTGGGCGTCAGTGCAGGCAGCATGAACTGCGAGGAGCTGGTCTACGCCCCGCCGGAGCTGGAGGGGGAGGCCGTTGACCCCAATTATGTCCGGTTCTTCCCCGGCCTGGGGCTGACAAAGCACATGATTTTCCCCCACTTTCAGGAAACCCGCTACGAGGTGGTGGACGGCCTGCCCACCCTGGAGAGCAGCCTGCTGCCCGACAGCGCGGGCCGCCGGTTCTACGCCCTGGTGGACGGCAGCTTCATCCTGGGCCGGGACGGCCGGGAGGAGCTGCGGGGGGAGGCATATCTCATCGCGGACGGTGTCCTCACCCAGATCAGCCGGGAGGGCGATGCCATCCGGTTGTGAAAAATATGGATTGACATCCCGGCGGAAATACGGTATATATGGGATATGCAAAGGGAGTAGCCTGCACGGCCCATCCGTGTTTACCGCGCCGTCAATACGGTCTTATGATCCGGTCGGTGATGAAATGGCGAGACTTTGCCGCAAAGGCGGCAAGGTCTCGCTTTTATATATATCGCGCCGTCCCCGATCCAAATAACCGCTTTGAAAGGGAGCGATCGAATGACCATCGCGCAGACATTGCTGTTCTTGATCCGGCTGCTGGCCGGGACGGGAGTATTCCTGGTGGGCGTGCACCTGCTCACCGCCAACATCGAGCAGCTGGCCACCGGCCGGCTCAAGGAGCTGTTCGGGCGCACCGCCGACAGGCGGCTTGCCAACGTGGGCATCGGCGCCGCCGCCACCGCCCTCATACAGAGCTCCGGCGTGACCACGGTGCTCATCGTCGGCTTTGTCAACGTGGGGGCCATGAGCCTCTATCAGGCGGCGGCCATGATCATGGGCGCCAATATCGGCACCACCGTCACCGCCCAGATCGCCGCCCTCAGCGCCTTCCCCATCACCACCTTTATCCAGATCCTCACCTTCGCGGGCATCATGGTTTCCATGGTGTGTAAGCGGGACTCGGCAAAAAGGACCGGCTTCATCCTGGCGGGGCTGGGACTCATCTTCGTAGGCCTGTCCCTCATGTCAGACGCCATGAAGGCAAACCGGGACGCCATCCAAGGTATTTTTGAGACGGTGTCCAACCCCTTCCTGCTGCTGCTCGCCGGCGTGCTCCTCACCGCCTTGGTCCAGTCCAGCTCCGCCACCACCTCCGTCATTATCGCCATGTCGGTGGCCGGGCTCACCATCGGTACCGGAGGCAACGAAGCGCTGTACATCATCCTGGGCACCAACATCGGCTCCTGCGTCACCGCCCTTATGTCCTCCGCCACCGCCGGCGCCAACGCCCGCCGGGCTGGCCTCATCCACCTGCTGTTCAATACCCTGGGCTCCGCCCTCTTTTTCGTCCTCCTCTTATGCTGGCCGGGATTCATGGACGCCACCTTCCGCCAATGGTTCCCCGCCGCCGCCACCCAGATCGCCATGTTCCATACCTTCTTCAACGTCGTCTGCACCCTGCTGTTCCTCCCCCTGTGCGGCTGGTTTGTCAGGGCTTCCCAGCTACTCATCCCGGAGAGGCAGGCCCAGCGGCAGGAGACCTTCCTGGACGAGCGTATGCTCTCCTCCCCCTCCCTGGCCATTTCCCAGCTGGTCAAGGAACTGGTCCGCCTGTCCGACACCGCTATGGACGCCTTTCGCACCGGCTACCGTGCCTTCAGCGGAAAGGACCGGGCCCTGATCGAGCCCACCCACCAGCTCATCGACCAGGCGGGCGGAATCTGCCAGGCCATGGTGAACTACCTCATCCGGCTGTCCGCCCAGAGCAAGCTGGCGGACGAGCGGCCCATCTCCAGCCTCCACAGCAGCCTGGGGGACATCATGCGTATCGCTGAGATCGCCGACAACTTCACCAAGTATGCCCAGCGGTCCATCGACCAGGGCCTGGACTTCTCCGACGGCGTCAGGGGGGAACTGGACGGCATGGTGGAGCGGGTGGAGGCGCTCTACTCCCTCACCAAGCGGGCGGTATTGGGGCAGGACCCGGCGCTGCTGCCCCAGATTGACCGTGTGGAGGAGGAGATCGACCGTCTGCGCCGCCGGCTCATCGACAACCATATCCAGCGGCTGAACGCCGGGGCGTGCCGGGCGGAGTCCAGCGGGGTATTCATCAACCTGGTGTCCAACCTGGAGCGTCTGGGGGACCACCTGACCTACATCGCCCATGCCATCCAAGAATAAACCGTGCATAGCGCCCGCGTTCCGTCCAGGGACGCGGGCGCTCTCTGCTGTTTGACACGGGTTTGGACTTATGGTACGATAGGTTTAAAAGGCGATGGGCACCCGGCCTCCGGGGCGGGGCCGGCGGGAAAGGAGCGGGGGACCATGGAGGAACTTTTGGAGCGGCTGCTGGAGGAATGCCGTCCCTTCACCAGCCAGGGGCGGGCCGCGGACTATATCCCGGAACTGGCC
>CAJULZ010000111.1 GCA_910587205.1 uncultured Oscillospiraceae bacterium | reverse complement strand
TATAAGGTGATGTTCCCCCTCACCGGCACCTCCGTGGCCGCCCTGACCATCTTCACCGCTGTGTTCGCTTACAGCGACCTGATGTGGCCTCTGGTGGTCAACTCCGACCTGAATATGATGACCCTCAGCTCGGGCCTTGCCACCCTGCGGGGCCAGTTCACCACCAATTTCCCGGTGCTGATGGCCGGCTCCCTGCTGGCTATGCTGCCCATGGTGATCCTCTACCTGATCTTCCAAAAGCAGTTTATCGAGGGCATCGCCACCACCGGCGGCAAATAAATCCCACTGTGCACCACGCAGCCCCGGCGGCCCAACCGTCCGGGGCTGCTTTTCTAACCAATTTTCCCGCCGGGAGCGGGAGCGGATTTGTGCGATATTTTTCCCGTCAGCCCTTGCCTCCCGGTGAAAAATCCCGTACAATCACAGCGAAATACTTTACCAGGGGGGGTATCCCTATGATCGTACTCGATCAGGAAAACAACATCTTCACCCTGCACACCCGAAACACCACCTACCAAATGAAGGCGGACCAGTACCGGGTGCTGCTCCACACCTACTACGGCCCCCGGATTAACGGGGGCGACCTGTCCCGGCTCATCCAATACGCCGACCGGGGTACCTCCCCGAACCCAAACGAGGCGGGCCACCGCCGGGACTATTCCCTGGACACCTTGCCTCAGGAGTACTCCACCTGCGGCGTAGGCGATTTCCGTCTGCCCTCCATCGAATTTGAGCCGGCGGACGGCAGCCGCCTGGCGGATCTGCGCTATACCGGCTATGAACTGAAAAGGGGCAAGTATGCCCTCCCCGGCCTGCCGGCCTTTTTCGGCGGGGAGGAGTGGGAGACGCTGGTGATCCATCTCATTGACTCCGCCTGCAAGGTGTCGGTGAAGCTGTACTACGGTGTGCTGGAAGCCCGCGACCTTATCACCCGGGCAGTCCAGGTGGTCAACGAGGGGGGGAAGGCTGTCCAGCTGCGCCGGTGTGCTTCCCTGTGCCTGGACTTCCAGCGGGGGGATCTGGACTTCATCACTTTTGACGGCTGCCACGCGCAGGAGCGCAATTTGAACCGCGCCCCCCTGCGGCAAGGGGTGCAGAGCGTGGAAAGTGTCCGGGGGACCTCCAGCCACCACCATAACCCGTTTGTCATCCTATGCGACCATGATGCCAATGAGGACTATGGTGTCTGTTACGGGGCTATGCTGGTATACAGCGGCAACTTCCTGGCGGCGGCGGAGCGCACCCAGCTGGAGAACAACCGGCTGCTGCTGGGCCTCAATCCCTATCACTTCTGCTGGACGCTGGAGCCGGGGGCGTCCTTTACTGCTCCGGAGGCGGCTCTGGTGTGCTCCCCCTGCGGGTTTGGGCAGATGAGCCGCCAGTTCCACCGGGCCATCCGGGAAAACCTCATTCACGATCCCTATGAGGGGAAGCGCCGCCCGGTGCTCATCAACAACTGGGAGGCCACTGAGTTCAATTTCGACGCGGAGAAGCTGGTGAGCATTGCCAAGGCCGCCGCCCCGTTGGGTATTGAGCTGTTTGTCATGGACGACGGCTGGTTTGGCGTCCGTGACAGCGATTTTGGCGGCCTGGGAGACTGGACGGTCAACGAGGAGAAGCTCCCCGGCGGACTGGGGGCCCTGGTGCCCCGTATCCGGGAGCTGGGGATGTCCTTTGGCATTTGGATTGAGCCGGAGATGATCAGCGAGGACAGCGGCCTCTACCGGGAGCACCCGGACTGGGCGCTGGAGGCCCCCAACCGCCCCTTTGCCCGGGGCAGGAGCCAGCTGGTGCTGGACTTCTCCCGCAAAGAGGTCCGGGATCATGTGTACGGCGCCATCAAGCAGGTGCTGAACAGCTCCGACATCACTTATGTGAAGTGGGACATGAACCGCAGTCTTACCGACGTATGGTCCGCCGCCCTGCCTGCCGGCCGCCAGGGCGAGCTGTTCCATCGTTTTGTATTGGGGGTGTACGACATTCTGGAGCAGATGCGCCGGGACTTCCCCCATATTCTGATCGAGGGCTGCTGCGGCGGCGGCGGGCGGTTCGACGCGGGTATGCTCTACTATACGCCCCAAATCTGGTGCAGCGACAACACCGACGCCATCGACCGCCTGCGCATCCAGTACGGCACCTCCTTCTGCTACCCCATCTCCGCCATGGGGGCCCATGTGTCCGCGGTTCCCAACGGGCTGACGGGCCGCAGCGTCTCCATGGGGACCCGGGGGGTGGTGGCTATGGCCGGCACCTTTGGCTATGAGATGGATCTGAACCACACCACCGAGGAGGAGAAGGAATTGATCAAACGGCAGGTGGCTTTTTTCAAGGAACACTATGACCTGATCCAGAAGGGGGACTACTACCGGCTTACCGACCCGTTCCAGAGCCCCTTCACCGCTTGGGAGCAGGTGTCCCCTGACCGCCGGGAGGCGCTGGTGTCCCTGGTGTCCCACGCCACTCAGGCCTCCTCCCCCTTCCGCGCCGTCCGGCTCAGGGGGCTTGACCCTGATGCCCAGTACAGGGTGAACGGGGAGGACGTGTGGTCCGGCGATGTGCTGATGGAGGCGGGGTTTCCCCTGCCCATGCCCACCGACGACTACCAGTCCTTGCAGCTGTACCTGAAAGCAGAGTGAGAAAACGCAGTCGGGACAGGGCCGTGAGGCCCTGCCCCGACTGCGAGCACATGCTGGCCCAGGCTACCCCTCCCTGCTTCCGCCCCGGGTTTTGTTCTGGGTGCGCCATTCCCGGGGGGAAAGGCCGTAGCGCTTTTTGAAGGCCCGGGAGAAATGGAGCTGGTTGGGGTAGCCGCAGGCGGCGGAGATGTCCCCGATGGGGGATTTGGTGGTCTGCATCAGCTCCGCCGCCTTGGACAGGCGCAGGCGGATGAGAAATTCTTGGGGAGGGCAGCCCATCGTATCCCGGAACAGCTTGCTGAAATAGCTGCGGTTGAGCTTGCACACATCGGCGATTTCCTCCACGGTGAGCTCCCGGCGGTAGTTTTGCTCCATGAAGGTGACGGCCTCCTGAATGTAGAAATCCTGGAGACGGGCGCCCCGCAGCTCTCTCCGGGTAGAGGAGGACTCAATCAGCCCGTCCAGGAACAGGCACAGGTGCCCAATGAGGCAGAGGGTGGAGGCGTTGGCGTGGTCGGCGATGTAGAGCATGGCGTCCCGCACCGGCGCGCCCAAGGCTGGGTCCTTGGGCTGGTAAATGGGCTGGGCTTCGCCCAGCCCGGCGGCGTTGAGGTACTCCTCCGCCCGCAGCCCGCCGAATTCCAGCCAGGTGTACTTCCAGGGATCATACTTGTGGGCATAATAGGTGTTTACCTGCCCGGGGCAGATGAGGAAGCCTTGGTTGGGGCCGAGCTCGTAGTGCCGGGTGACGCCGTCGGGGCCGTTGGAGTTCAGGCAGCCCCGGCCCGAGATCACATAGTGGAACAGGAAGTGGTTGCGCACAAAGGGTCCGAAGGAGTGCAGGGGCGCGCACTGTTCCCAGCCGAATTGGAACAGCCGCAGATCCAAGAAATTTTCATTGGGGAAAACGGAAAAGGAGAAGGGGTGGTCCCCCATGGCGGGCACATCCTTTCTAAACCGGGTTGCAAAACAAGGTTATTTTATGATATCATAAAGCGGATAAAAAACCAACCCTGAAAAGCGGCGGATGGTAGATTGGAAGGGGAAGCGGGTATGCCAAAATTTAAAGAATTGTTTTCAACCCCTAAAAAGGCGGTTGTAACCCTGGGGTGCGTCGGCATCCTGCTGGTCACGTTGGGCGCTTGCATCATGGTATATGCGATGGGAGGGCCCGCCTCCAGGTTGGAACAGGATATGGCCATCGGCGGGGAGGAGGCCCAGCGGTTTGCCTTTGCCGACGCGGGGGTGGACCCGGTGGAGGTCCGGGCTGCCAGCGCCAAGTACAGCCGCTGGGAAGGCCAGTTTGTCTACGAGGTGGAATTCATCGCCGGGGATACGGAATACGAGTACAAGATCGGCGCGAGCGATGGCTCGGTGGTGCGGCGGGAGACCAAGACGGTCAAGGGTCCGGGGGAGAGCGCGGGCCTGCCCGCGTCCCATATCAGCCTGGAGGAGGCCCGGGACGCTGCCCTGGCGGACGCGGGGCTGGAGCGGGAGGCGGTGACGTTTACCCAGGCGGAGCTGGACGAGGAGGACGGCGCGCCGGTGTATGAGTTCGAGTTCTACGCGGGCAACGTGGAATACAAGTACGAGATCAACGCCAAGACGGGGACGGTATCCAGCAAGGGCACCACCACCTATGTAGGCCAGGAGTCGGGGGGCATCGTCCCGTCCGTCCCGCCGGCGGTGAGCGTTCCCCCTGCGGCAGAGAGCAACGCCCCGCCGGTCCAGACACAGCCCCAGCCGCCGGCCACCGCAGCGCCCCGGCCCTCCGGCCCGGTGGCGCCGCCCACTGCCGGCATTGCGCCGCCTACCGCGGGCATTACCTCGCCCGTCAGCCCGGCGGGTTCCCTTGGAGGACAGGGCGGGATCACCCTGGAGGAGGCGAAGCGCGCCGCCCTGACGGATGCCGGGGTGGAGGAACGCCAGGTGGCTTTTTATAAAGAGGCAAAGCTGGATTATGATGACGGCGTGGCCGTGTATGAGATAGAATTTGTCACGGATACCCTGGAGTACGAATATGAGATCGACGCGGCGACCGGCGCGGTGCTGGAGGCAAAGCGGGACCGCCGGGATTGACGGGGATATTGGGAAAGGCGGCGGGCAAGAGGCCCGCCGCCTTTTCAGCCTCTGGCTGGAACAAGGCAGGGGGCCCGGAATGATCCCAGGCCCCCCGAAAAGAGAGGAAAACGTGAAATTATTTGCCGCGCTTGAACAGCCGCTGCATATATTCCAGGCCGCTGCCGCCGTTGCCGTCCACATCGGCGTAGCCGGTGCCGCCGTACTTGTAGGTGCGGTCGGGCACGCCCTTGACGATATCATCCTCGTCGATGAGGGCTACGCAGCGGGCCATGGAACCGTCACCCATGTACCAGCGCAAGGGGAAGCAGAAGAACTGGAACACTTTGCCGGCAGGGATCTTGTCCAGGTCGCCGCCCAGGTTTTCCACACCCACGATGCCGTGCCCCAGCATCTCCTTGTGACAGGGCTCCCAAGTGCCCCAGATGCCCAGGTTCTCCAGCTCGCCGAACTTTTCGTCATAGGCGGCTTGGCCATGGATACGGATGTACTCGAACTTGTCAAACTCGGCATAGGCCTCCTCACCGAACAGCTCCTTATACTCCTCGGTGATCGGCTTGCCGGTGGCGCCCAGCAGGTTCATGCGGGTCATGCCGTTGTTGCCCATGGCGGTGTGAAGGGGGTGGTCCAGGGCCTGGCTGTCCATGGCGACGCACTTCACGCCCCGCTTCACAAACCATTTGCCTGCGTCGATGCCGGTGCCGATGGAGTAGTGATAGTAGGCCTTGGAGTCGTCAAACAGCCGGTGCATCCCGGTGTTCAGGCACAGCACTTTGCCTTTCAGGCTGTCCGGGTCCACGCCGCACTTGGCGCAGGCCTCGTCCAGGTGCTTGTCGGTGATGAGGGTCCAGGGCTCCACGTCCAGTTTGAGCACCACTGCCTCGCCGGCATAGGCGTCGATGGGCATCTCGTGGGTGTAGCGGGCGCGGCGGCCGTCGAACTCGTACTCCATGACGTGGCGGGGGGCGTCGCAGTGGGTGCCGGTGTGCATGGTGCAGGCGATCTTGGAAGTGAGCACGCCGCCCTTCGCTATGGTATGGGCATTATCCACCAGGGGCTTGTCGAAATACGGCCAGCGGGGGATCTCCGCGCCGAAGGGATGGGTCAGGTCCACATAAATCTGATTGCCCATTGTAAGCATCCTCCTAAATGAAATATGTTATAGGATATAAGATATAGGATATAAGATCCTGCCTCAACAGGTCAGGTAGCCGCCGGAGCAGTCGCAGTTGGCGCCGGTGATGTAGCTGGAGGCGTCAGAGGACAGGAACAGGGCGTACCCGGCGAAATCGGCGGGCTCGGCCAGGCGGCCGATGGGCTCCCGCTTCAGGAAGTTCTTGTATACCTCGGACTCGGGGTCAAACATCCACTCGGTGAGTTCGGAGCGGAACACGGTGGGGCACAGGGAGTTGATGTTGATCTTATGCTGGGCGCTGAGCTCGCAGGCCAGGCTGCTGACCATCAGGTCCGCGCCGCCTTTGGAAGTGCAGTAGCCGGTGTAGCCCGCCATACCCCGTTTGGAGCGCTGGCTGGTGACCACCACCATTTTGCCGCCCTTGCCCTGGGCCACCATCTGCTGAGCCACATATTTGAGCACGATGTAGACGCTCTTGCAGTCGGCGTCCATGATGTACTGCCATTCCTCCACGGACTGCTCCAGGATGGGCTTGGGCTTGTTGAAGCCGTGGCAGACGGCCAGGATGTTCACCTCGCCGTACTGGTCCACCGTGGCCTTCACCAGAGCCTGCACATCCTCCTCCTTGGCGGGGTCGGCCACACAATAGGCGCAGTCGATGCCCTCGGCCTTGAATTCGTCCTCCAGGTCCTTCAGCTTGCCCTCGCTGCGGCCGGTCATCATGACCTTGGCCCCGGCGTAGCCGTAAGCTTTGGCCAGCACCTTGCCCAAAGCGCCGGTGGCGCCGGTGACTACAGCCACCCGGCCCTCGACGGAAAACATATTCTGGACGAAACTTTTTTCAATGGCGACCATTTTGTTTTCTCCTTTCCCTCAAGCGTCGGGATAGTTGATGATAACCAGCATTTTGGCGGGCTTACCAGACTCGTTCTTCAGCCCGCGGCCCTCGTTGGGGGGGAAGCTGATGGACTCGTTGGCGTGGATAACGTATTTGTTGCCGTCCTTGTCGGTGACGGTCATCTCGCCCTCCAGCACAAAGTACACCTTTTCCAGCGGGTTGTCCTCGTAGGCCCACTCCGCGCCGCCGTCCGGCTCAAACTCGGAGATGCCCACCCAGAACTTGGACGCGCCGGTCTCGTCCTTACCATGGTAGCGCTTGCAGGTCACGCCAAAGTGGGCGGGAGGGAAGTAGGGCTCCAGCTCTTGATAGGTGCGCTTGATCATCGTTGTTCCTCCTTATAAACTTTATCCATTTTTATGGGCATTTCACCTCTGCAATTCATTATAAAACAGGGCGGTCGTCCTCACAAGACAAACTTTTTTCTCATATAGTTTCCTTTTGGTATCTACTTACCGTTTGGTATCTGGGAAAATGCACAAAGCGGGACGATGAGGCTTGGGGAAGGTGCAAAGAAATGGGCGGGCGCAGGCAGAAATTCCCGTTGTTTTGGCTAAAAAACGCCCGAAATTTTTGGGCTATTCAACAAAGGAAATTTGTGCTACACTATGGACAGGTCCCCAACGGAGGAGGAGAATGCTCATGGCCAGGAAAACCTTTGACGAGCCCACAAACCCGTACCATTACACCCTGCACTGCCTTGGCGGAAAGTGGAAAATGACCATCCTCCACGAGATCCACACCTATGGCAAAATCCACTTCAACGAGACGCTGAAGGTGCTGCCCATATCGGAAAAGGTGCTCAGCCAGCAGCTTAAGGAGCTGATTGACGACGGGCTGATCCGCCGGGTGGTCCATGAGGAGCAGTACCCGCCGGCCATCGACTATGTGCTCACGGTGGAAGGGGCGCAGCTCATCCCGGCGCTGGACATCTTGTACATCTGGAGCATCCGGCAGATGGACGCCCGGCAGGTGCCCATCGACGCGGACGCTTTTGTGGTGCACAAGGCGGAAAAGTATGTGGATGCCCTGCGGGACATTATGGACGCCAACCGGTTCTGGCCCGATGTGGACCAGCAGCGGGGGCAGAAGCCGAAACGGACATAAGGACAGAACGAGACGCGCCCCGGCCGGGTTGGCCGGGGCGCGCCGTGCGTTTGGTCAGTTCACTTCCACTACCCGCACCCGCTGGCCCACGCTGTCCACGTAGATGGTGAGGGTGGGGGCGAAGTTGCGGCATTCGGACAAATCGGCAAACTTGACGATGGAAGGGGGATCGGGGAACCACTCCATCTCCCAGCCCTCAGGCCAGTAGCCCTGCCACTCGTTGCCGCTCCACATACTGTTATTGACCCAGGCGGGGGGATAGGAGGGGGGCGAGTAGGAGGCGGCGATGTTGTAGCACTGTACACCCTCGTCTACTTGGAACACGCCCTGGCTGGTGCGGACATAGGTGACGCCGTCCTGGGTGTAGAACGCCGAGGAGGGCACGTCGGGGATGGCCCGGAGGTAGTTGGCGTAAAGCGCTTCGCCGCTGTCGTTCAAGGAGAGCTGGGCGTAGCCGCTGTAGAGGTACTGGCCTTGGGCCACTGGGTATTCTTTGCCGTTATAGGACACCTTTTGGGCAGAATAGCGGCGGTAAATGGGGGCTTGGGGTTCCTGATCGCCGCCGGGGTTGTCCGGGCCGGGGGTCGGAACGACCTCGGGAACGATTTCCTCCACCCGGTAGCCGTTGAGCACGTCGATGCGGCCATACTCCACGCCGTCCCCGGAATAGGAGCCGATGATTATCAGGTCCACCTGGCCGGAGCTGTCCGTATGGTACTGGGAGACGTTGACGCTGCCGGGCAGGTCGGAGAGGCTGCGGGCCTTCAGCTCACCGCCGGCCAGC
>CAJULZ010000110.1 GCA_910587205.1 uncultured Oscillospiraceae bacterium | reverse complement strand
CCCAGCTTCTGGGAGGTGCGCATACTGAGCAGGAAGAAGGGCACCGCGCACACGTAGCCCAGCACCATCATGGGCAGGTACAGGGAATTGTAATTGCCCATCAGGATGCCGTACAGGGCCAGCAGGACGGTGGTGTTGGTGGCGATGGCCAGGGCCAGCTTGCATCCCGCACCCGCCACCATCAGCCGCTGCATGGGCTTGTTGTTTTTGATGATCTCCACATATTCGGACATCTTCACCTTCTCCTGGGTGCCGCCGATGCCGTAGTACTTGGGGTTGTCCTTTTCGGCGATGCCGATGATGGCCAGGGCAGTGAGCAGCACGGAGATGGCGATGCCGATGGGGGTAATGATGCGGAACACCGCCGGGTCGGAGTAGCCGGACACGATGACGTTGCCCGCCGCGTCCTTCACATCGTACATCCCCTTCACCAGGGGGATCATGAACTGCATGACCCCCATGCCCAGCAGGGAGCCCACAGTGTTGAAGATGGTGAACATGGGCCGCTGGTTGGGGTCGTTGGTGAGCACGGTCTGGCCCGCCCGGGTGCAGGAAGTCTGGAAGGTATAGCCGATGACCCAGACGAAATAGATCACCACAAAGGCCACATAACGCAGCCACATCATGGTCTCGGGGATGAACGGGGTGAGGATATACAGGCAGACCACACTCACCGCCATGACGGCGCTGCCCAGGATCATGAAGGGCCGGAACTTGCCGATTTTCGTGCTGGTGCGGTCCATCATGGCCCCGATGATGGGGTCGGTGACGGCATCGGCCACCCGCATGATGGTCACCATCAGGGAGGCAAAGATACCCAGCTTCAGGATATTGTCGCCAAACTGGGCCACATAGGACAAAATCAGGACGAAATACACATTGGTGGCGCCGTTGTTCAGGGGGAACAGCACCAGCTGGTAGGGCTTTGCCCGGTTTAGGGCGGTTGTCGGTTCTTGGCTCATACTCATTGTCCTCCTTTTTCTCAGACCCAGTTGGCGCTGTTGGAGCTCTTTCCCTGGAGCTTGTACGCCGGGTTGGGCGCGTCTACCTTCCGGATGGCGCACTGGTCGGCGCAGCCGCCCGCCTCGGCCCTCAACTCCACCTCACCCTCCAGCGGCACCTTGAATTCAAATACTTTGTCGCCGTCCTTCTCCTCCACCAGCTTACCGTTGGCGTACAGCGCCACCTTGGGCTGGTTGGAATACATTTTCACCGTGGTGACCGCCTCAGGCCGGTCAACGTACCGCCTGCCGCAGATGTGGACAAAGGGTTCCCCGCTCCACCACGCCTTGTAGAGGTAAAAGCTATCCTTGCGCGTCTGCCGGTCGAAGGTCACCAGCCCCTTGTGGTTCATCCCCGGCTCGCCGCCCTGATCCCGGGCATCGGCTGCGAAGTCAAACATATTCCACACATGGGTAGCCCACAAGAAGGGGCGGTGCTTAAAACAGCGGAGCATATACTCGTGATAGATACACTGGTATTCCTCAGTGTGGTCCCCCCGGCGGGGCTTGGAGGAGTGCAGGCTGGGCATGGCCTCGCAGCCGTACTCTGAGTAGCCCAGCGGACGGTCAGGGTAGCATTTGTGGAAAAAATCGATCCAGAGGTCGTTGAGGAACAGCCCCGGCACATACCAGCCCAGGTAGAGGTTCCATGACACCACGTCTGTAATATGTGCCGACTTGTTGAACGGCCCGCACATGGCGTAGCAGGCCAGGGTGGTCAGCCGGGTGGGATCCAGCTGATGGTACAGGTCGTTGAGGGCCCGGTGGTTGTCCAGCATATCTTTTTTGTCCTTGGTGGAGATGGTGATCTCGTTGGACACGCCCCACACCACAATGCAGGGGTGGTTGTAGTTCTGGATGATCAGCTCCTTTGCCTGGGAGATGGTGTTGTCCCGGCCGTTGGGCATATGCTCCGAGATATAGGGGATCTCCGCCCACACCACCATGCCGTACTGGTCGCACAGGTCGTAGAAATACTGGTCGTGCTGGTAGTGGGCCAGCCGGATGGTGTTGGCGCCCATCTCCCGGATGAGGGCCATGTCGGCATCGTGGTGCTCCTTTGTGATGGCGTTGCCCAGCCCCTTCCAGTCCTGGTGGCGGGAGACGCCGCGGAGCGGGTAAGGCCGCCCGTTGAGAAAAAAGCCTTTTTCCGGGTCCACGGAGAAGGTGCGCACGCCGAACCGGGCGGACACCTGGTCCACGTCCCGGCCGCCCACCTCCAGGGTGGCCTGGCAGGTGTAGAGGTACGGATCCTTCACGCCGTCCCACAGGCAAACGCCGGGAATGGTGAGGGTGAGGTCGGCCCCCTCGCCCTCGGCCACAGCGCTGCCGTCCGCGTCCAACAGCTTTACCTTCACCCGGGCATTCCCCGCATTGTGGAATGCCTCCACCCGCACCCGACCGTCCTTCCCCTCCACCGTGGGGGTGACCTTCAGGCCCGGGCCGCCAAAGTAGTCCAGGTCGAAGTGGTCTTTGTTGACGATCACCAGCAGCACGTCCCGGTAGATGCCGCCGTAGAAGGTGAAGTCCGCCTTCTGGGGGTACACCCGGTCGTTGACGCTGTTGTCCACGTGGACGGTGAGCTGGTTTTCGTCCTGGAGGAAATCCGTCACGTCCCAGCGGAAGGTGGAGTAGCCGCCGTCGTGGGTGCCCACCGTCTGGCCGTTGAGCTCCACCGTTGCCGAGGCGTTTGCCCCCTGGAATTCCAGGTACACCCGCTCGTCCGCTGAAAATTCCGGCCTGGGGAATGTCTTTTCATAGACGCACGTCCCCCGCCGATAGTCGTTTCCCCCGTCCTGGCCATCAATGGCATTCCAAGTATGGGGGAGGGCAACCTCCTGTGTGGAGCCGCCCATATCGGTGAAACGCCAAACAGCCTGATTGAGCAGTATCCTTTTTCTCATAATCAACCTCATTTCCGTTAAAGTAATGTCAACCCCATTGTGGCTGCGGTTAATCAGGAAAACTCCCGGTAAAATGCCTCCTGGAATTCCGGCAGCCACCAAATCAAATAGCCCGCTTTCCGGGGGTGTATCGCGTCGCGCATCAAGTAGGCATAGTCCGAATCCGAAACCAGGTTGTTAAACCCTTCATCGTGGAACAGGTCAAGCATGTTGACGTAGTACCCGTCCTGCTTATTCCACTTCTCCGCGGCGGCAAGGGTCAGGTTTACCAGCTTTTCATAGTCGCTTCCACACGGGTCGTCATTGACTCGCGGGCCATCGTCCCCGTCCCCGAAGAATGCGCCGGAATAGAAGTAAATGGGGCAGCCCCAGGTGTCGTGAACATAGCGGATCAGGTACTCAATGGAGCCAGCGGCGGTGGCCAGGTCGAATTGCTCCAGTTCGATCACATCGTCGGCGGTCAGTTCCCCCATTGCCACCAGGTTCGCCTGTTTGCAGTCGTTGGTGGAGATTTGGCAGACAAACAGATCCACCTTGTCGTTTTTTGAAAATTTTTCGCCGTTCAGCATACGGGAGACATAGGAGTTCTCCCCGCTCTCCGGCAATGTGGCCAGGGTGGTGCCGGAAACGGCCTCCACCACGCTGGTCACGCCGTCCGCCGCCGCCATGAACCGGGCCATGGACTGCCCGTTGGAACCCGATCCGTAGGTGACAGAGGAACCCAGCCAGTAGATGACCTTGCCCTTCAGCGGGGAGTCTGCAATGGGGACCACCAGTTTCTGGTCGTAGGCGTTGTCGTTTCCATCGGCCCCGATCAACTGAAATTTCAGCTGCCCCGTAGAGGGTGTCCCGGTGTTTTCCGGGGAAGGCGTGGGCGCGGGCGGGGCCGGATTGGAGGCGCAGCCGCCCAGCGCCAGCGCCAGCAAAAGTGCCGGCAGGGCTTTTACCCACCGCTTCCTCATTGGAGATCCACCGCCTTCGTGGACAGGGACGCCAGTTTTTCCTCGAATTTGGGCGTCCACCAGTCCCGGTAGCCCGCCTTAGTGGGGTGGGTGGTGTCGCTCATGTACAGATCCTTGTCCTCATCAGAGATATCGTTGAACGCCTCGTCCCGGTAGAGGTCGATCACCTCAATCCCCCACTTCTCCTCCACCTGGTCCAGCAGGGCCAGCATGGTCTCATAGTTCTCGTTGTGGAAGTCGCTGTTGGTGTAAAATACCACCGGACAATCCCAGGTTTCCCGGGCCTTCACGATAATATATTCCATCGCGCCGCAGGTGGTGGCGCGGTCAAAGTCCTCCGCCGAGCGCCGATCCGCCCCGGTTACTTCACCGAAGGAATTCGGATACTTGATGTCGTTGGTGGACAGCTGGCAGATAAAAGCGTCCAGGTGCTCCGCCCGGTTGCCGCCAGCCAGATAGGCGTCCAGACGCTGGACATAACTGGTCTCGCCGTTGTCCATCAGCGTGGTGCCGGACACCGCCTCCTTGATGCACTGGCAGGCG
This sequence comes from uncultured Oscillospiraceae bacterium, assembly GCA_910587205.1. Classification (GTDB taxonomy): domain Bacteria; phylum Bacillota; class Clostridia; order Oscillospirales; family Oscillospiraceae; genus Enterenecus. The sequence goes on along the minus strand of CAJULZ010000110.1, from coordinate 4,335 downwards.
TTCCGCTTCGCCACAAAGTCCACCATGGACTCGCCCTCGGACCGCTCCCCCCGGGTCACGGAGGAGCCCAGGAAAAAGTAGGTTTTCCCCTTCAGGGGGCTGTCGGCGTTTTCCGGGGTCTGTTCCACAGAATATTCCGCGGCGTTGCCCCGCTTTGTAATGTTCAGCTGGATGGACACGCTCTTGTCCTCATAGGTAAAGGTCACGGAATAGCCGCTGTACGTGAGCGGGCTGGCGCACTTGACTTCATAAGGGACGTTTTCCTTTACGCTGCCGTCCTTCATATTTGCGTTGATGACCGTTCCGGCGGGGTCGAATTCCTCACCCTCCATGTAGTCCAGCCGGTCCGGCTGATGGGCAACATAAATTGTGTCCACCGTCCCGGCTGCCTTTTGCTGCTCTTCCCTCGCTTTCATCAGCATAACAACGGCGGCGGCCGCCGCGATCAAAATGACGGCTGCTACGGCTATGGCAATTGCCTTTTTCTTGCCTGATTCCATGGTTTCCCTCCCTTTTTGTCGTAAAGAATTGCGGAAAGAGGGAAACGGCCGCTGCGCGCGGCAGCGGCCGTTTCCTGCTGGTACTCTTTGCCGCCCGGTCTCAGCTGATGCTGAAAGTGCCCGCGTCCTTGTCCACGGTGACGGTCATGGAGGAGATGCTGCTGCTCTCCACAAAGTACAGGGTGTTGAAGTAGTGGAGGAACCGGCCGGGGAAAGCCTCGCTGTCGGCAGTGGTCTCGCTCACGTCCATATAGGTGCCGCCGAACCGGGTGTAGTTATCGGCCATGCCGGCCACGGGACTGATCTGGGCATCCACCTGGGTGGGGGCCTCCAGGGTGACGGCGGAATCCTTGGCGGTGTAGGAGCCGGAGAAGGTGAGGCTGAGGGTGGGCTTGTCAGCGCCGCCGCCCATCATGCCTTTCACCTCGTCAAAGACATAGTCCATGTCTACGTTGAAGCTCTTGGTCAGCTTGTACTTCCCGCCGGACAGCTCCAGCTTGACGTTGTAGTAGTCGCTGACGCCGGCGGCAGAGGAGGTGCCGGCCACATCCTCGCTCACACGGGTGTCCAGCATCCCAAACAGGCGGATGAAGGGGACCATGGCCTCGCTGCCATCGGGGCGCTTTTCCTCCTCGGGCATATCGTTCTTGACTTCCTGGGCAGAGAAGTAGGTCTTGGAATCGATGGTCTGGGTGTAGGTACCGGATACGTCCTTCCCGCCGCAGGCGGTGAGCAAGGTGCCCAGGGTGGCCGCCGTCAGGGCGATGGCCAGGAGTTTGTGTACTTTTTTCATTGTTTTCATCCTCCGTTTTTGTTAGTTTGACGCTTTCTTAGGGCTTTGCTTTTTGAGTTTGATCACACACCAGGCCAGACAGGCCAGGGTGAGTGCTCCCGTGACGATCCTGGCTGCCAGGATGGCGGTCTGCCACCAGGGGGTGACCTTCTCGATCCGGGTATGGACGGAGGTACCATTCATGGCGTTGGAGTGAACCACCGTGTACAGGATGCGGTGCATGGCCTCCCGCATGGCCCAGGCCACGTCGGCGTGGCCCGTCCCTGGCTTGGAGGCGTCCAAATGGGCCACATCCATGATGCCATCCACCAGGTTGCCGCCCGCCACCAGCAGGGCGGGGAGGTTCATGTAGGGGGAGGCGGTGCCGTACCACATATCAGTGACCACGATGCCGGTCATGCCGCATTCATCCCGCAGGAAGTTGGTGACCATGCCCTTCTGCATTCCGCTCCAGTGCAGGCCCATGCGGTTGAAAGCCAGCATCACGCCGCTGGCGCCCTTCAGGGTGACACTCTCGCCGTCCCGCTCGTACTGGGTGCCGGCGATGGTGATGGGCAGCTCGAAGGCCCGCATATAAATCTCCCGGATGGACTGCTCGTTGGCCCAGGTGCAGATGCCCCGGCGCAGATCCTCCTGGTCGTTAAGGCCCACATGCTTGTTGTAGACGTACAGGCCGTGGCCCTCCATAGCGGCGCACTCATAGGCGCAGATCATGCCGGACAGGTAGCCATCCTCGGAGTAGTACTCGAAGTTACGCCCGGAGTAGGGGGTGCGCTGGATGTTGGAGCCGGGACCGTACAGCCCGCTGTAGCCCGCCCACAGGGCGTCCTCGCCAATCAGGTCGCCCACATCGTACAGCAGATCCACATTGAAGGTGGCAGCCAGGATGCCCCCGCTGGGATAGCACATGGCCTTGGAGTTCTTGTTGGGATCGTTGGTGGTGGCAGCCAGCCCCAAGGGGCCGGAGCTATAGGGCTGGGTGAGGCCGCTGGGGCCGTTGTGGTCCAGCGTTTCCTTCTTGTTAATAGACACCAGCGGGCCGGTGCGGCGCATCCCGGAGGGAATCATGTCAGTGAAGTCCTGCCAGCTCAGCTGGTCCAGCAGGGTGTCCCACCGGGGATCGTCATAGGGGATCTCAGTGCCGTCCTCGTTCACTCTCAAATCAATGAGGCTGAGCACTTCCCCATCCTTGAACGTGTCGTACTTGGGATACTCATCGGGGACGGTGGGCAGCTTGGTCTCGCCCTGGCGGCCCAGGGAGTCCTGGTCAATGGCAATCTGATCGCTCCAGTGGAGCACTACGCCGTCCGACCAGCCCTTGGGGGTGGTGCCCTCCCAGTCGCTGCGGGACATATAAGTCACTTCATCAGAACCCCGGTTCTCATACTTGTTCCAGTCGGCGTACTCGAACTGGTTGGTGATGTCCGCGCCGGTGGCGGCGGAGGTGGAGAAGGTGTCCTGATCCAGGGCCAGGGTCACCGCATCGGAGGCCATGGCGGCATTGCCGGGGGCGTCCATGCGACCGTCGGTGGTCTCGGGGGAAAAGCCCTTTTGGGCCAGGATGTTGTTCACCGCGTCGTGGGCGTCTTTAGCGGCGGTGAGGTAGTAGTCCCCGTCCACCACCACGTAGGTCTTGGCGTTCTCCGAATCATAGGAGGCGAACTGCCGCTCCATGACGGTGACGGACACGGTCTGGGTCTTGCCCGGGTCCAGCAGATCCGTCTTGGCGAAGCCCACCAGCTCCACGGAGGCGGCCTCCACATGGTTATCCCTGTTGTAGCTGCCGTAGGGCTTCTGGAGGTAAATCTGCACCACCTCTTTGCCGGACTGGGAGCCGTTGTTGGTCACGTCCACCGTGACGGTGTAGGCGGCGTCCGCGCCGGAACCGGACTTCTCCACCTTGAAATTGGAGTAGGCAAAGTCGGAGTAGGACAGGCCGTAGCCGAAGGGGAAGCTGACCGCGTCGGCGTACTGGAAGGCCCCCGTCTTTGGGGTGCCCATGACGTAGTCCTCATAGCGGCTCTCGGTGTAGCGGTAGCCCAGATAGATGCCCTCCTGGTAGACCACGTAATACCTGTCCTGCTGGGGGGAGCCGTCGGTGTTGATAATGCCGTCCGCCCCGGCGTAGGGGGTGGCGCCGAAGTTGGCCATGGAGGGGTTCTGGTCATGGGTGCGCCAGAAGGTGGCGGACAGGCGGCCGGAGGGGTTCACCGCGCCGGACAGCACATCGGCCACAGCATACATACCCACCTGGCCGGGGGTGCCGATCCACAGGCAGGCGTCGATGCCATAGACTTCGTCGCCGATGAAGTCCGCCTCCACCTGGTTGGCGAAGTTGAGCAGCACCACCACTTTTTTGATGGTCCCCGCGTCCTTCTCCGCCTTCAGGCCCAGGAGAAGATCCTTCTCCCGGGGGGACAGGCGCAGGTAGTCGCCGCTGTCGGTATCACCCTGGGAGCCGTCCACGTCATCCAGCTGGCTCAGGGCCAGGGTGCCCCGGGGCATATCGCTGCCCTCGCCGCCCAGGCGGGAGATAATGACCACCGCCGCATCGCCGTACTGGGCGAAAGTGGAGCCGTTGGCGCCCTTTACCGCAGACCAGGGGGCCTCGCCGATACTCTTGGCGCCGGTGACGCCCGGACCGGTAGAGCCAGTGGTTCGGCGGTAGCCTTCCTGCTCCGCCGCGCCGTACCAGTCCCACAGCCCGCCGTTGACCTGGAACGCGCCGCCCCGCTCAAAGGCGTCCCGCCAGGTGGGGGCGGAGGAGGTGTCCACGTTGCCGCTGCCCGTGCCGCCGTAGACCGGATCCACCGCGGACACGCCGAACAGGCTGATCTTGCGCTCGCCGCTGCCCAGTGGAAGGGCATTGTTCTCGTTGCGCAGCAGCACGATGCCCTCGGCCATGGCCTCCTCAGCCTTCTCCCGGCCAGCGGCCATCAGCTCGCCCAGATTTTGATAGGCCGATTTGTAGTACTGGGTGTCCTCGTTGGGATCCCCGGTGGAGACCTCCACGAAGCTGGGGGTTTTGAGGGCGCTGGAGAT
>CAJULZ010000109.1 GCA_910587205.1 uncultured Oscillospiraceae bacterium | reverse complement strand
TTGACGCTTTGAAAAAATTTTTATATTTTTTTCGCATTTACTATTGACATTTCCGCCCGCTTTTTTCCAATTGTGACAGGCTGCGGAGCACGCCTTCAACGGACAGGTGCAGATGCTCCGGGAGTTCGCCGCGCCCCGGCAGGACGGCCTGATAAGCCGGGACCCGGTTCCGCTCCACCATATAAGCGGGACGGGGCAAACCCAGCAGGGTGGACAGCCGGTCCAAAAAACCGGTGTAGTCGGAGGTATCCCGTGTCCCCACGTGGAACACGCCCCGCAGGCCATGATCCAGGATAAAGGCAACCCATTGGGCGATTTGCATGTCCGTGGTATAGTTGACGAACAGATTTTCGTAGGTTTGAATGGGGCGGCCCTCCTGAACGCTGCGCACCAGGGCGCGGAGCCTGGGGCAATCCCTGCCCCAGATCTCCGGGGGACGCAGGATCACGCAGTTTTTGCCCAGCCGCTCCTGAAGAAGCTGTTCACAGGCGATCTTGAACTGCCCATACGCACTGTCCGAGCAAAGCGCGTCCCCTTCATAGTGGGGCCGGGACAGGTCGCCGTCAAACACGTTGGCCGTGGACAGGTAGACCAATGTCCCGCCGTTCTGGCACAGGAATTCGGCAGCGAGCCCATGGGCCTCCAGCTGGCGGTCAAAATCCCCCCGCAGGCAGGACACCACCGCGTCCGGACGGATCTCCTCCAAAAGCGGCGTGACGGACCGCGGTTCCTCCAGGCTGAATTGGAGCAGGCCGGGATTTTTGCCCCGGTCAAGACCTGCCCGGCTGGTTCCAGACAGATCATGCCCAGCCGCCTGGAGCGCGCCCATAATGGCCGCGCCGGCCAGTCCGCTGGCGCCCAAAACCAGTATTTTCATGATCCTATCTGCGCTCGGCAATTTTCCGCCCGGTGGGCGTGGCGGCAAGGCCCCCCTGTCCGGTCTCCCGCAAAGAGGGGGACATCAGGCGGCCCACCGCGCCCATGGCGTCGATGACCTCGTCGCAGGGGATGACGCCCGTCACCCCAGCCAGCGCCATATCGGCGCAGGACATGGCGTTCACCGCGCCCATGACGTTGCGCTTGACGCAGGGTGCCTCCACCAGCCCTGCCACCGGGTCGCACACCAGGCCCAGGACGTTTTGCAGAGCCATGGCGCAGGCGGCGGCCATCTGTTCCCCTGTGCCGCCCCGGGCGTGAACCAGAGCGGCGGCGGCCATGCCGGAGGCGGAGCCCACCTCCGCCTGGCACCCTCCCTCCGCGCCGGAGATGGACGCCCGGGAGGCGATAACCTGGCCGAAGCCGGCGGCAACGTACAGGCATTCCACCATTTTATCATCGCTGAGCCCATCCCTGCGCTGAAGGGGGATAAGCACCGCAGGCAGCACGCCGCAGGCCCCGGCGGTGGGGGCGGCCACAATGCGGCCCATGCAGGCGTTGTGCTCCCCCAGCTTGAGGGCCACGGAGACCGCCTCCTGGATAAAGGGGCCGCAGATGGGGTCGGCAAGCGCGGCCATCCGGGCGCCCTGCCCCCCGGACAGGCCGCTGGCGGAGCGGCGGGTGGGGTCATAATCCAGGACGGACTGCTTCATGGCCTGCCACATCCGGCCCATTTTAACAAGGCTGGCCTCCGGCGCGGCATCCCGGTCGCGGCAGTCGTTCTCCAGTACGGCGCGCCACAGGGGAGTTTCCCCAGAGGCGGCCAGCATCGATTTCACAGAGCCAAACATATTTTAACCCTCCTCCAGGTTCAGATAGATGCAGCGCACCACCCCGCCCAGGAGCTGGATGCTGTCGATGATCTCAGGGGCAAGGGGCTGGTCGCATTCCAACACCATGACGGACAGCCCTTCCCGCCGGTCCCGGTACAGCTGCATCGCCGCGATGTTCACCGAGCGGCGGGCCAGGCAGGCGGTCACTTCCGATACGATGCCGGGTTTGTCCTCGTTCCGGATAATAAGGGTGGGCATATCACCGGAGAAGGTGGCGTTCATGCCGTCAATAGAGTTGACCCGGATGCGCCCGCCCCCCAGGGAGGAAGCGTTGACCACCACGGTGCGGCCCCGCTCGCCGATGAGGGTCATGACGGCGGTATTGGGGTGGGCGTCCCGCAGGTCTACGGTCTGGATGTGCACCTCCAGCCGGGCCTCTTTTGCCAGCTGGAAGCTGCGGGGGATATCCGGGTCATCAGGCTTCATGGCCAGCAGCCCGGCGACGATGGCCTTGTCGGTGCCGTGGCCCGCGCCGGTGGCTGCAAAGGAGCCGTGGAGGGCGATGTTGGCCCGTGCCGGCTGGAAGCCCAGCAACTTGCGCCCCACAAAGCCCATCCGAACGGCCCCAGCGGTGTGAGACGAGGACGGGCCGATCATAATTGGGCCCATGATGTCAAAAATGTTCAAATGGAGCACCACCTTTCATTATCAGGGACGGCGTTCCGGCCCGTCCTCAGCGTGGAGCGCCGCCGTAAGAGCGGCGTCCAAGGTTTTCTCGTCAGCGAAAATCTTGCCGCAGGGCGGATTTATTCCGCCCGAGAATGTCCAGTCCAAAGGGGCCCCCGGCGGCGGCGCCACTGGGGAAATGTATTCCCATTATACCCCACTATCCCCGCGGATTCAAGGAGTTGTGACAAAAAAGCAGGCCCGGGATTCCCCGGGCCTGCCCTCAATCCTGGTTTTCCGTCTCGGGGCTGGGCTCTACTTTGGACACCAGGGCCCATTCCACACGCCTGTCGGTAAAGTTGAGCACCTTGATGTGCAGCCCGCAGGCGTCCACCTCCAGCTGGGAACCATCCTCGGGGATGACGGAGAGCTGGGCGAATACCAGCCCGCCCAGGGTGTCGGACTCCTCCTCGGGGAATTCCATTTCCAGCGCCTCAGCCAAGGTTTCCAGCTCGCAGGAACCGGACGCCTTCCACACCCCCGGCTCCACCTGCTCGATATCCTTTTCCTCCAGGGGATCGAACTCGTCATAGATATTACCTACGATCTCCTCCAGCAGATCCTCCATCGTGACCAGGCCCGAGGTGCCGCCGTACTCGTCCACCACGATAGCCATATGTACCTTTTTGCCCTGCATATCCCGGAACAGCACGTCCGTGCGCACGGACTCAGGAACAAAATAGGCCGGACGCAGCAGCTCGGTCAGGGGGCTGGGGGCGTCCTCCTGGGCGTTGACCAGGAAATCCCTGGTATTGAGTATGCCTACGATATGGTCGGCGTCCCCGTCGTATACAGGGAAGCGGGAGCGGCCGGATTCCAGAATGGTCTTCAGCACGTCGTCGGGGCCGTCCTCCGCCCGTACCATCACCATGTCGGTGCGGTGGATCATCACGTCCTCGGCCGTGGTGTTGTTGAACTCAAAGATGTTTTCAATAAGCTCTTTTTCCGACGCCTCGATGGCGCCCCGCTCCTCCCCCAGATCCACCATCATGAGGATCTCGTCCTCGCTTACGTCCTCGGCATCGGCCTTGGGGTCGATGTGCAGCAGGCGCAGGACGCCGTTGGTGGATTTGGACAGCAGCCAGATCACCGGCCGGAACAGGCCCGCCACGGCGGACACCGCCCCCACGGTAAACCGGGCCACCCCCTCGGTTTTTTTCATGGCGATGCGCTTGGGCACCAGCTCGCCCAGCACCAGGCTGAAATAGGACAGCACAATGGTGATAAGCACCACCATGAGGTTATTCAGTGCGGCGGGGGTGACGGCGGTGACGCCCACATCCTCCACCAGCCAGTCCACCAGCGGATCGGAAAAGCTGTCGGCGGCAAAGGCGGAGGACAGGAAGCCTGCCAGGGTAATGGCGATCTGGATGGCGGAAAGGAACCGGTCCGGGGCCTGGGTCAGTCTGAGCAGTTTCGCGGCTTTTTTATCCCCCTCCTCGGCCTGTTTTTTCAGCTTTGCCTCGGACAGGGAGATGACGGCGATCTCCGAGGCGGCAAAAAAGGCGTTGATCAGGATGAGGACGGCCAGTATGAGTAGTTTCGGTAATAACGGGTCGTCGGACAAGATGGATAACCTCCTATGGACATATGGTCCGTTGGATTTGCCGTTCCATTGTATGCGGCGCAGACCTTATTAAGTTACAGTATAGCAGATATTTTGTAAAAAGCAACCATATTAAAAAGGAGCAAGCCCGCTGCTCACAACGGCTCCGCACTTCTCCCCGGCCCAAGGTTCCCGTCCTTCCAGTGCTTCCGGCACAGGCCGATGTAGCAGTCGTTGGCCCCTAAAACCACCTGCTCCCCTTCCTTAAGCACCACGCCGTCCTTGTCAAACCGGGCGTTGCAAATGGCCTTCTTGCCGCACCAGCAGATGGTTTTGACCTCCTCAATGATATCCGCCCAGGCCAGCAGCGCTTCCGACCCGGGAAACAGCCGCCCGCTGAAGTCCGCCCGCAGGCCGTAGCAGATCACCGGCACATTCATATCGTCCACAATCCGCGTGAGATAGTCCACTTGGGGGCGGGTGAGGAACTGGGACTCATCCACGATGACGCACTGGTACGCCTGGATCTCCCCCGGAGGCATCCTTTCCAGATCCTCAAACCATACGCAGGGGTAGAGCAGCCCAATGCGGGAATTGACAATAGACTCCCCCTCCCGCTGGTCGATGACGGGCTTCACCATCAGCGCCTTCTGTCCCCGTTCCTCGTAGTTGTATCGTACCATCAGCGCGTTGGCGGATTTGCTGGACCCCATCACGCCGTAGCGGAAATACAATTTTGCCATGTTATCCCATCTCTCCCATTTTCTCTTTTGCCAGCCGAAGCGCCCCGTCGAAAGCCCCCGGCACAGCGTAGGTCTCCTCCAGTCCGGCCCTGTCCGCCCATATCCAGCCGGGCGGCAGGGCGTCCGACACCGCTTTCGCCGTCCGCAGGGACATATGCCACTCGACATGGGTAAAAATGTGCTTGGCCCGCCCCGCATACTCCCCTGGTACGGCTCCGATCCCCCACTCCTCCGGGATGGGACCGTCCCCCAGCTCATTTGGAAACTCCCACAGCCCTGCCAGCAGCCCCCGCTCAGCGCGGCGGCGCAGGGCCACCCGGCCGCCGTAAAAAATGAGCCACACCGTGCGCTCCTCCACCCGGCGGGGCTTTTTCGCCGCCCTCACCGGCAGCTTGTCCACCCTGTCCTGGGCCAGCGCCGCGCAGAACCCCTTGGCCGGACAGCGCCGGCACAACGGCGCGCCGTTTGGCAGGCACACCGTGGCCCCCAGCTCCATCAGCGCCTGGTTGAACGCCCCCGGGGCCTCCGCCGGGATCACCCGCCCCACCGCCTGGTCCGCCTTTTTCTTCATCTGCGGGGTGGAAATGTCCCCGTTGTCCCCCATGAGGCGGGCATATACCCGCAGCACATTGCCATCCACGGCGGGCGTCGCCTGCCCAAATGCAATAGAGCAGATGGCCCCGGCGGTGTAATCCCCCACCCCCGGCAGCGCCCGCACCGCGGCGTAACCCCGGGGGAACACGCCGCCGTGCTCATCCATGATGACCCTTGCCGCTTTTTGCAGATTCCGGGCGCGGGAGTAATACCCCAGGCCCTGCCACAGCTTCATCAGGCGCTCCTCCGGAAGCGCCGCCAACGCCTCCACGTCCGGGGCCTCCTCCAAAAACCGCCTGTAGTACTCCAGCACCGCCGCCACCCTGGTCTGCTGGAGCATGACCTCCGACAGCCAGATATGGTACGGGGTTGGGTCGTCCCGCCAAGGCAGGCGGCGGGCATTGTCCCGGAACCACTCCAGCAGGGGGATGGGCAGCTTGTCCATCGCGTCCACGCCCGCGCCTCCTTCCATGGGTTTGAATGGAGTGTACCACATTTCCGCCCCCGTTTCAACCGCTCCTTCCCCTTATTCCCCTGCGGGCAGATTTCCCCACTTGAATTCCTACTAATTTTATGGTACTTTAAAGTAAAGCGCTAAACCGCCGCAGGCGCGTGAAGCGCGACTGCGCGCAACCACGTCAGAACATCCGAGGGAGGAGCCCGGCATGAAAATTTCCACAAAGGGCCGCTACGCCCTGCGCCTGATGGTGGACATCGCCCAATACGGTTCCAGCGGCCCGGTATCCCTGCGGGACGCCGCTCAGCGCCAGCAGCTCAGCGAAAAGTATTTGGAGCAGATTGTCACTCCCCTGGCCCGGGCGGGGCTGCTGCGCTCGGTACGGGGAGCGGGCGGGGGCTACCTGCTCACCCGGAGGCCGGAGGAATATTCCGTGGGGGACATCCTCCGCCCCCTGGAGGGGGATCTTGCCCCGGTGGAGTGCGCCACCGACCAGAACTTCTGCGAGCGCTGCTGCGACTGCGTTACCGTGGAGCTGTGGCAGGACATCCACCGGGCGGTGTCCGCCGTGGTGGACGGCACCACCCTGGCCGACCTGCTGGCCCGGCAGCGGACCATCCGGGGCGGGACGTGATTTCCCCGGTTGCGCCTGGGGTAAAACTGTGGTAAAATATTTTTTAACGTAGTCATTTTTTCCTGCCGTCAGGCGGGAAACTCGATAAAACCTTTGACGCGAGAGGAACAGTTCTATGGAAATCAACGGCACCCAAGTACAAGAGATATACTATTACAAGGATATGGCTCTGTCCGACGCCACCATGAAGGCCCTGGATAAGAAGGGCTTCACCCAGGCCACCCCCATCCAGGGCGGAGCCATCCCCTACTTCATGGAGTGGAAGGACGTGGTGGCCAAGGCCCCCACCGGGACCGGCAAGACCTTCGCTTTCGGCATCCCCATGGTGGAGCACATCGATCCGGATTCCAACGACGTCCAAGCCCTGATCCTGGCCCCCACCCGGGAGCTGGCAATCCAGATCCGGGACGAGCTGCGGGATCTGTGCGCGTTCCGAGAGGGGGTGCGCACCGTGTGTCTCTACGGCGGCCAGCCCATTGAGAAGCAGCTCACCCAGCTCAAAAACAAACCGCAGATCGTGGTGGCCACCCCGGGGCGGCTCATGGACCATATGAAGCGGCGCACGGTGAAGCTGGACAAGGTGCAGACCGTGGTGCTGGACGAGGCGGACCGTATGCTGGACATGGGCTTCATCCAGGACGTCACCCGTATCCTGGATCGAATGCCCCACCGCCGCAACCTTGGGTTGTTTTCCGCCACAATATCACGGGAGGTTATGGACATTTCCTGGGTGTACCAGCGCGACCCGGCGGAGATCACCGTCCGCCCGGTGGAGGAAAACCGGCCGGACATCCAGCAGTACGCCATCGAGCTGATGGGCCGGGAGCAGAAGCTGGACACTATGGCCGCCCTGCTCACCCACGGCGGCTATGAACGCGCCATCGCCTTTTGTAATACGAAAAACATGACCGACCGGCTGGCCGGACTGCTGAAAATGCGGGGCTTCCCCTGCGAGGCCATCCACGGAGACATCCCCCAGCGGGAGCGGGAGCGCACCCTCCAGCGGTTTAAGGACGGCAAGCTCCAGGTGCTGGTCGCCACCGATGTGGCCGCCCGGGGGCTGGACATCGACGACGTGGACGCCGTGTTCAACTACGATGTACCCGATGAGCAGGAATATTACATCCACCGCATCGGCCGCACCGGCCGGGCCAGGAAGCACGGGGTGGCGTACACGCTGATGGCGTCGGTGACGGAATCGGTCAAAATGCGGGATATCGCCCGGAACACCCGGGCGGAGCTCCAGCTTTTGAAGTACGATAAGGACGGCTGCCTGCTTCCGGTGGAAGAGGCATGAGTTCCATATTCTCAATATGGCCCGCCAAATGGCGTTTTGAGAGATGTTAAACAGGCTCTAAGACCGGGAGGGCATATCTCTCCCTTATAGGGGGCGGACGGCGGACCGTCCGCCCGTTTTGTCTGGAGGGACATTTTATGAATCTTCGCGTATTGGCTGTGGGCGACGTGGTGGGAGACGCCGGTCTGGACTTCCTCTGCCGCCATCTGCCCGCTTTGCGCCGCCTTCATGGGGCCCACTTCACAGTGGTGTGCGGGGAAAATGCCGCCTGCGACGGCCTGCTCCCCACACAGGCGGACGCCATCTTCTCCGCCGGGGCGGATGTGATAACTATGGGGAATCACACCTGGGATAAACGCCAGATCGTAAACTATATGGACGAGCACCCCTACCTCCTCCGCCCTGCCAACTACACCAACCAAGTCCCCGGCCGGGGCTGGGGGATATTCGACGGCCCCCGGGGGCTGCGCATCCGGGTGGTGGACCTCATCGGCCGGGTGGAGATGAACCCCAATTTTGACAACCCCTTCACCAAAATGGATGAGCTCCTGAAGGCCGGGACCGCCGACCTGACCCTGGTGGATTTCCACGCCGAGGCCACCAGCGAGAAGGGGGCCATGGCATGGTATCTGGACGGGCGCGTCCAGGCCCTGTGGGGCACCCACACCCACGTCCCCACCGCCGACTGCCAGGTGCTGCCCCAAGGGCTGGGCTTTGTCACCGACCTGGGACTCACCGGGCCAAGCCAGTCGGTGATCGGCGTCAAGCCGGAGCAGGCCATCAACCGGTTTCTTGGCGGTCTGCCCCAGCGGTTCCAGCCTGCCCCCGGGCCATGCCGGATGGGCGCGGTGCTCTTTGAAATCGACGCAGACGCCAAGCGGTGCGTGGAGGTGCGGCGGGTGGACGTAGATTAGATCTTGCCGTCCCTTCCTTTTCCTTGAAAAATAAAGACGTGATTTCCCGGAACGCAGTGGGGCCGTTGAGAAAGTAGACGGTTTTTAATATATGTGGGGGCTTGGAGGCAAGAAAAAAGACGCCCCATGGCGTCATCCGAACCATTTTA
>CAJULZ010000108.1 GCA_910587205.1 uncultured Oscillospiraceae bacterium | reverse complement strand
AACCGTCTTGTGGTGGGGCAGCTTCTGGAAGAAGATTTTGTCCGGCTGAACGTGCGCTATATCGCCATTATGGACAACATCGACACCGCCAACGGGGTAAGTGACATCGTTCCCATGCAGGATTTGTTCAATGAATGGCACGCAAAAAATACGAGCGATAAGGTATGCCGTGTCATGCAGAGCCGTGGCAACGCCGGGATACCCTTGACCACGAACACGCCCTTTGGCTACAAGAAAGACCCGGAGGACAAGAACAGGTGGATCGTGGATGAACCGGCAGCGGAAATAGTACAGCGAATATTCCGAATGAGCGTGTCCGGCCTGGGGCCTACTCAAATCGCCAAGAAACTGCGTTCTGAGGGCGTGTTGACTCCCAGCGAGTATCTTCACAGCATTGGCGTAAACTGCCCTGTTAAGCCCCCTGTGTACCCGCATAACTGGTGTTCCTCCACCGTGGCCGCTATTCTGGACAGGCAGGAGTACACCGGCGACACGGTGAATTTCCGCACATTCAGACAATCCTTTAAGTTGAAGAAGCGGCTGGACAAGCCCCAGGAGGAATGGAAGATATTTCCCGATACCCACCCCGCCATCATTGACCGGGAGACTTTCGCCCTCGTCCAAGACCTCCGGCAACACCGCCGCAGGCCAGATCGTACCGGCATCGTGAGTATGTTTTCTGGCTTGCTCTACTGTGCCGACTGTGGTGAGAAGCTGTATTACAGCAGTACCAATAACTATAAGCGAGAGGGAGCTTTCTTCTTCTGTTCCAGCTATCGTAAAAATTCCAGTGTATGTTCTGCTCACTATATTCGGGAACGTACCGTGGAGCAGTTGGTGTTAGAGGGCCTGCAAAGGCTGTTGTGGTACATCCAGGTCTATGAAAAGCGGTTTGCTCAGGAGCAGATGGAACGGTTTGGACTGCGAGAGAAAAAGGAGTTGACCGCCAGGGGCCGGGAGTTGGACAAGGCCAAACAGCGGGTGGTGGAGATTGACCAGCTTATCCAGAAAAGCTATGAGGACATGAGCAAGGGCTTGTTATCCGAGGAACGCTTTGCCACGCTATCCGTGTCGCTGGAAGCCGAACAGAAGCAGTTGAAAGCGGCGATTCCTGAAATGGAAACCAGCTTGGAGGCCACCACGGATAGGGCTGCTGACTTGCAGCGGTTCATTGATCGGGCCAGACAGGTGACACGGCTGACGGAGTTGACGCCTGAAATTGTCCACGAGTTTATTGACAAAATCGTGGTGTCCAAACCTGACAAGACAGACGGCAAGCGGCACCAGCGTGTGGACATTCACTACAACACCATTGGCCTGTGGTGTGCCCCACCCCCGGAAGAAATGGAGAAGCTGTTCCAGGAGTATCTTGCAGGCCGGCGTAAAAAGACGGCGTAGCCATAGCTACACCGTCCCAATAGATAGAATTTCTTTACTGGTTAGCCGCAAGGCCGACACTTCTTTACGGAGTGTCGGCCTTGGCGGTTCTTTTATTTTGGGTTCCGGCGGGCGCTGCCCGCCTCCACCCTCCGGAGATTTCAATGCTCGGGCGGGCACAGCCCGCCCTGCGCAATTCTTGCCGCTTTGCGGCTCGAATTACGGCGCACCCGCGCCGCGGCCCAGAAGGGCCGTGTTTTCTCCGGCCGGCCAAACGGCTGGCGGTTCTTTTATTTTGGGTTCCGGCGGGCGTTGCCCGCCTCCGCCCTCCGTGGTCGGAAGGCCGCTTGGCTTGCCCTGAACCCTGCAAATCCGAGGTGGTATGCGTGAAGCGATGCATTGTTCTGAGCGGGATCGTCACAGCATAACATAACGCTCAGGAGGTTTTCAGATGATCCCGCAATGGAAAATTTATCCCCGCTCCCAGGGGCACAGCACCGTCTACCTGCAAAACGTGGTGACCGATCCCTCCATTTCCGTGGGCCGGTACACCACCTACGACGACTTTGTCCGCGACCCCAGAGATTTTCAGCGCAACAACGTGCTCTACCACTACCCCATCAACCACGAGCGGCTGGTGATCGGGCAGTTCTGCTCCATCGCCTGCGGCGCGAAGTTCCTCTTTAACAGCGCCAACCACGCCCTGGGCAGCCTGTCCACCTACCCCTTCCCCATCTTTTTTGAGGAGTGGGGGCTGGACGTGGCGGACATCCCCCAGGCCTGGGACAACAAGGGCGGCATTGTGGTGGGCAACGACGTGTGGATCGGCTACGAGGCTGTCATCCTGGCGGGCGTCACCATCGGCGACGGCGCGGTCATCGGCGCCCGGGCCGTGGTCACCCGGGACGTGCCCCCCTACGCCGTCGTGGGCGGCGTTCCGGCCAAGCCCATCCGCCGCCGGTTTGACGACGCCGGCATTGAAAAACTGCTTGCCCTGAAATGGTGGGACTGGCCGGAGGAGCGCATTGCCGCCAATCTCCCGGCCATCCGCTCCGGTGATATCGCCCGCCTGTTATAATCCCCCGGCCCCGCCCCGGTTCCCTCGGGGCGGGGCTTTATTTCCCATTGTCTGGATATTATGACGGCAGCAGGGGATTCGTCATTCATTTCCCTTGGAAAAGGCTTGCTAACCACTGGAAAAAGTGGTAGAATCATTGCCATACTGGGAGGTTGTACAAGTGCCCCATTTGCTTCCCACAAAGTGAAAGAGGTGAGGAAACAATGTCTTTAGAGGCCATCCAAAAGGTCACCGCCGCCGAGCAGGCCGCCCGTGAGCAGAAGGCCCGCGCCGCCGACGAGGCCAAGCGCATCGTGGCCGACGCCGAGCGCGCCGGAAAGCAGCTCGTTGCCGATGCCCGCGCCCAGGCCGAGGAAGTCGTGAAGGCGATGCTGGCGGAGGCGGAGGAACGGGCCGGGAACCGGGCCCAACAGGCCCTGGCCGACAGCGCCGCCCAATGCGAGGCGCTGAAGCAGGCCGCACGCGGCCGTCTCGACCGCGCCGCCGGCCTTATCGTTGGAAGGGTAGGGAACAGCTGATGGCGATCGTAAAAATGAAACGGCTGCGCCTGCTGGCCCTGCGGTCGGACCGGGAGCGCCTGCTCCGCCCCCTGCAAAGCCTGGGCTGCGTGGAATTCAGCGAGCCGCCCGTCGACCTGTCCAGCCCGGAGTGGTCCGGCCTGGCCAAGCCGGAGGGCAGCGGCCTGGCCAAGGCCCGGGAACAGCAGCAGCTGATCGACGGCGCCCTTACCATCCTGGCCCGCTGCGCGCCCGCCAAGGACGGCCTGCTGGCCCCCCGCCCCACCATGACCGAGGCCCAGCTCTTTGACGACAGCGTGTACGACGCCGGGCTGGCCTCCGCCTGGGAGGTAACGGACGCAGACCGGGCCCTGGCCCAGTGCCTGGCCGAGCAGTCCAAGCTCCAGGCCCAGAAAGCGTCCCTGGAGCCCTGGGTGCCCCTGGACGTGCCCCTGGAGACCGAGGGGGACGCCACCGTCCCCATCCTGTTCGGCTCCGTGCCCGCCAACGTGGACTTTGCCGCCCTCCAGGCGGAGGTGGCCCAGGCCACGGAGCTGGCCGAGCTGTTCCCCGCGGGCAGCGACCAGGAGCTGCGCTATTTCCTGCTCGTGTGTCACGCCAGCGCCCTGTCCGCCTGCACCGAGGCCATGCGGCCCTTCGGCTTCTCCCGCGCCGCCCTCCGGGGCTGGACGGGCGCCGCGGCGGATAATGTGCGCCTGCTGGACAACCGCATCGCCGCCTTGGAGCGCCAGGCCGCCGAGCACAAGGCCCACATCGCCTCCCTGGGCGACAGCCGCGCCCTGCTGCGCCTGTGCGCCGACCGCGCCGCCCAGGAGATCAGCCGGGAGGAGAACAAAGCCCGGCTCATCGACACCGGTGCCGCATTCCTGCTGGAGGGCTGGCTGCCCGCCGACCAGGAACCCGCCCTGGCCCAGCTGCTGGGCGGCTTCCCCTGCGCGTGGGAGACCGCCGACCCCACCGGGGACGAGATCCCCGATGTGCCGGTGAAGCTGAAAAACAACTTTGTCACCCGCTCCATGAACACCATCACCGAGATGTACTCCCTGCCCGCCTACGACGGCATCGACCCCAACCCCCTCATGGCCCCCTTCTTCATCCTGTTTTTCGGGATGATCATGGCCGACATGGCCTACGGGCTGCTGATGGTGGCGGCGTCCGCCGTGATCCTGCTGAAGAAAAAGCCCAAGAACCCCAACTTCATGGAGATGATCTTCTGGTGCGGGATCAGCACGATCCTGTGGGGCGCGGCCAGCGGCGGCTTCTTCGGGGATATGATCCCCCAGCTGGTGACCATGATCAACCCCAACAGCACCTTTGAGATGCCCGCCCTGTTCACCGCCCTGGACGACATCGTGGCCATCATGGTGGGCTCGCTGGCGCTGGGCGTGATCCAGGTGTTCACCGGCATGGCGGTCAGCGTATGGAAAAAAACCAAGGACGGCGATTTCATCGACGCGCTGTTCAGCGAGATCTCCTGGTGGATCGTGCTGGGCGGCCTGGCCCTGTTCATCTGCGGCAAGCTGCTGGCGGGCGTCCCCGCCGCGCTGGGCTCTGTGGGCTTGGCCCTGCTCGCCGCCGGCGGACTGATGCTGGCCCTGGGCGGCACCCGCCAGGCCAAAGGCTTCGGCAAAGTGACCAGCCTGGTGGGTATCATCTACAACGGCGTCACCGGGTTCTTCAGCGACATCTTGTCCTATATCCGCCTGATGGCCCTGATGGTGTCCGGCAGCGTCATCGCCTCGGTGTTCAACACCCTGGGCGCCACCACGGGCATCGTCCCTGTATTCATCGTGATCTCCCTGCTGGGCAACGCGCTGAACCTGGCCCTGAGCCTGTTGGGCGCTTACGTCCACGACCTCCGGCTCCAGTGCCTGGAGTTCTTCGGGCGGTTTTACAAAGAGGGCGGGAAGCCCTATCGTCCCCTGTCCATCGACACCCAATATGTAGATATCATTAAGGAGGAAAATTAAAATGGAAGCTTTCTTCAACGCGTTCGGCGGGATCGGCCTGGCCTATTTCGGCGCTGCCCTGGCGGTGGCTCTGTGCTGCATCGGCTCCGCCAAGGGCACCGGCATGGTGGGTGAGGCCGCCACCGGCGTCATCTCCGAGACCCCTGAGCATTTCTCCAAGTGCATGATTCTCCAGGTGCTCCCCGGCACCCAGGGCCTGTACGGCATCGTGGCGTGGTTCATGGTGCTGCTGAAGATCAACGTGTTCGGCGGCCAGATGGCCCAGCTCACCATCCAGGACGGCGTGGCCATCTTCTGGGCCTGCATCCCCATGGCGCTGGGCGGCCTGCTGTCCGCCATCGCCCAGGGCCGCGTGGCCGCCGCCTCCATCAACATCGTCGCCAAGCGCCCCGACCAGTTCTCCAAGGGCATCATTCTGGCCGGTATCGTGGAGTTCTACGCCATCCTGTCCCTGGTGGCCACCATCCTGCTGGTCATGATGTACCAGCTGTAAGGCGCCCCTAATTTCGGAAAGGCGGTAAACCAAACACATGAACGGAATTGAACAGATTACCGCGCGCATCCAGCAGGACAGCCAGGCGGAGATCGACGCCATGCTGGCTGAGGCCCGCGCCCGTGCCGCCCAGGCGGCCGAGGACGCGCGGGCCCAAGCCCAGGCCGTGGGCGACGAGGTGGTGGCCCAGGGCAAAAAGGCTGCTGCTGAGCGGGAGGACCGTATGGCCTCCACCGCCCAGATGGAGTGCCGCAAGGCGGTGCTCGCCGCTAAGCAGGAGGTCATCGAGGAAGCGTTCCAGCTGGCCCACAAAAAGCTGCTGGACCTCCCCCGGGAGGAATATGTCGCCCTGCTGGCCGGCCTGGCGGTACAGGCGTCCACCACCGGGCGGGAGAAGCTCATCTTCTCCTCCCCCGACCGGGCCCAGGTGGGCAAGGCGGTGGTGATAGCCGCCAACGAGAAGCTGGCCAAGGCCGTGGCCCCCAAGCTGCCCGAGGAGGTGTCCGCCTCCAAGGCCGGGGCCCTTCTGGACAAGGTTGTCACCGGCGCGTCCGCCGTCCTCAACGGCACCGGGATGCTCACCCTGGCGGAGGAGACCCGCCCCATGGACGGCGGCTTTATCCTCAGCGACGGCGCGGTGGAGGTCAACTGCACCTTTGACACCCTGATCCGGCTCCAGCGCGGCGCGCTGGCCGGCGAGGTTGCCAAAGTGCTGTTTGAATGACAAAGCCCTTTCCATATTGAGATGAAAGGGGGAAAAAACTTGTCAAAAAAAGTGAAGGAAACAGATTTCCTGTCCATCTCCGCCCGGGTGCGGGTAATGGAAACCCGGCTGCTCACCGCGGAGCGGATGGAGCGGATGATCGACGCCAAGGACGCCGCCGAGGCCGCCAAGGTGCTGGGCGAATGCGGCTACCCCGACCTGGCCGAGCCCACCCCCTCCGCCCTGGAGGACCTGCTGGCCGACGCCCAGGGCGCTTTGTTCGAGGATCTGGGCAAGGCGGTGGACGCCCCGGCCCTGCTGGACGTGTTCCGCTGCAAGTACGACTACCACAACGCCAAAACCTTGGTGAAGGCCCAGGCCCTGGGGATTGACCAAAACCGGCTGCTCCTGCGCGGCGGGCGGTATGACCCGGAGGCGCTGGCCGAGGACTTCCGCCGGGAGGATTTGCGCGCATATACCCCGGCATTCCAGGAAGCGGTGGCCCGCGCCCGGGAACTGCTGGGCTCCTCCGGCGACCCCCAGCAGGCCGATTTCGTCCTGGACCGGGCCTATTACGGGGAGCTGGCCGCCTTGGCAAAGGAATCGGGCAGCAAATTCCTGGAGGGCTATGTCGCCCTGTCCATCGACGGGGCCAACCTGCGCGCCGCCGTGCGCGCCGCCCGGCTGGACAAGGGCCCCGACTTCCTGCGCCTGGTGCTGGTGGAGGGGGGCGCGGTGCCCCCGGCGGACATCGCCAACACCCCCGGCCCCGACCTGGCCCGGCTGTACCACAATTCACCCCTGGCCCCGGCCGCTGAGGCGGGCTCCGCCCTGGCCGTCCCCAACGGCGGGGCGCTCACCGAGTTCGAGCGGTTGTGCGACGACGCCATCATGGCCTACGCCGCCCAGGCCCGGATGATCCCCTTCGGGGAACAGCCCGTGGCCGCCTACCTGTACGCCAGGGAGGCGGAGGCCACCGCCATCCGTATCATCCTCACCGGCCGCATGGCCGGCCTGGACGGCACCACCATCCGGCAGCGCCTGCGCCGGGCCTACTGTTAAGAAAGGGGGAGACGTATGGCAAACAGCTATCAGATCGCCGTTCTGGGCGATAAGGACAGCGTCCTGGGCTTCAAGGCCCTGGGGCTGACGGTTTTCCCCGCGGACAACGTGGAGCAGGCCCGCCACACCCTGCACCGCATCGCCAAGGAGGACTTCGCGGTGGTCTACCTCACCGAGCAGTTCGCCGCCCAGATGGAGGCGGATATCGCCCGGTACAAGGACGAGCTCACCCCGGCGATCATCCTGATTCCCGGTAAGGAGGGCAGCCTGGGCATGGGCATGGCGAACATCAAGAAGTCCGTGGAACGGGCTGTTGGGGCGGATATTCTGTAAAAGGACGGCCATGTTTTATTTCATTGCCGGACTTGCATTGACTGTCATGGGCATTACGATGCTCGTGAACCCACGGTTCATTTTTGAGCTGGCGGAGAGCTGGAAGCACAGCGGCGGCACTGAGCCGTCCAACCTGTTCCTGATCTCCACAAGATTTGGCGGCGTGATGTGTACGCTGGCCGGGCTGTGCGGCCTCATTGTCGCATTCATCCCGCAATAAGGAATTTTTCCGGCACCCAAAGTCTTTTAAATCTGAATCTAAAAGCCCAAACCGAAGCCCAGCGAAGCGGGTTCGGTTTGGAGAGGAGGCACAACGGAGTGGAGCGGATACCCGGCCGCAGGCCGGATGAAGCGGAGCGAAGTTTGTGCCGACGAGAAAGAAGGTATGCAGACCTATGGGAAAAGTAGTTAAGGTCTCCGGCCCCCTGGTGGTGGCCACCGGCATGGCGGACGCCAACATGTCCGACGTGGTCCGCGTGGGTCCCGAGCGCCTCATTGGTGAGATCCTCACCATGAACGGCGACTCCGCCTCCATCCAGGTCTATGAGGAGACCTCCGGCCTGGGCCCCGGCACCGAGGTGGTGACCACCGGCTCCCCCATGAGCGTGGAGCTTGGCCCCGGCATGATCGAGAACATCTATGACGGCATCCAGCGTCCCCTGGAGAAGATCATGGAGAAGGTGCAGGGCAACAACCTGCCCCGCGGCGTGGAGGTGCCCGCCATCGACCTGGAGAAGCTGTGGGACTTCACCCCCGTGGCCAAGGCCGGGGACAAGGTGGTGGGCGGCGACATCATCGGCACCGTCCCCGAGACCCCGGTGGTGCTCCACAAGATCATGGTGCCCCCCAACCTGAAGGGCACGCTGAAAAGCGTGGTAAGCGCCGGGCAGTACACCGTCCGGCAGACCGTAGCGGTGCTCACGAAAGAGGACGGTACGGACGTGGAGCTCGCCATGAGCCAAAAGTGGCCCGTGCGTATCGGCCGCCCCTATAAGCACAAGTACCCCCCCGTCAAGCCCCTGTCCTCCGGGCAGCGTATCGTGGATACGTTCTTCCCCGTGGCCAAGGGCGGCACCGCCGCCATCCCCGGCCCCTTCGGCTCGGGCAAAACCGTGATGCAGCACGCCCTGGCCAAGTGGTCGGACGTGGACATCGTGGTGTATATCGGCTGCGGCGAGCGCGGCAACGAGATGACCGACGTGCTCCGGGAGTTCCCCGAGCTGGTGGACCCCCGCACCGGCGAGTCCCTGATGAAGCGGACCGTGCTGATCGCCAACACCTCCGATATGCCCGTGGCCGCCCGTGAGGCGTCCGTGTATACCGGCATCACCATCGCGGAGTACTTCCGCGACATGGGCTACGCCGTGGCCGTCATCGCCGACTCCACCTCCCGCTGGGCCGAGGCCCTGCGCGAGATGTCCGGCCGTCTGGAGGAGATGCCCGGCGAGGAGGGCTACCCCGCCT
>CAJULZ010000107.1 GCA_910587205.1 uncultured Oscillospiraceae bacterium | reverse complement strand
GGCCGGGGGTGATGAAGGTGCGGCCAATATAGCGGTTTTTCACCAGCCCCACCCCATAGGGGATGCCGGATGCCTCCGCATAGCCCAGGGCGGCGTCCAGTCCGGAATCCGGCACGCCGACCGTCACGTCTGCCTCCACGGGATATTCCTGGGCCAGGAAGTACCCTGCCCGCCGCCGGGCCTCGTGGACGGACTGGCCGCAGATGGTGGAGTCGGGCCGGGCGAAGTAAATGTACTCGAAGATGCATAGGTGTCCTCTGCCAGCGGGGCCCTGAATGGTGCGCACCACGCCGTCCTCCACCGCCACGATCTCGCCGGGATCCAGCTCCCGCTCAAACCTGGCCCCCACCGCGTCCAGCGCGCAGCTCTCAGAGGCGAACATCACCGCCTTTCCCCGCCGCCCCATACACAGAGGACGGAAGCCCCAGGGGTCCCGGGCGGCGACCAGCTTCCGGGGAGACATGACGATCAGGGACCAGGCCCCCCGCAGCCCCGACAGCGCTTTCTGCACCGCCTCCTCCACCGAAGGGCAGCGCAGCCGTGCCTGGGCAATGGCATAAGCAATCAGCTCGGAATCGCTGGTGGTCTGGAAAATGGCTCCCTGATACTCGAACTTAGTGCGCAGCTCATCCGCGTGGGGCAGATTGCCGTTGTGGGCCAAAGCCAGGGTGCCTTTGACATAGTTCAGCGTCAGGGGCTGGGCATTCTCCCGGCGAAGGCCGCCGGCAGTGGAATAGCGCACATGGCCCACCGCCATGGTCCCGTTCAGCTCGTCCAAGATCCCCTCGTGGAATACCTCCCCCACCAAACCCACATCCTTGTGGAAGGACAGCTCCCTATCGTTGATGGCGGCGATGCCGCAGGCCTCCTGCCCCCGGTGCTGGAGGGCATACAGCCCATAATAGGCGGTCCGGGCGCAGTCCCCAACCGGGTCGTATATGCCAAATACACCGCACTCCTCATGAAGTTCCATAGAAAACACTCCCTTGCGTCAACGCCCGCAGGGCAAGGGTGACAAGGCCCTTGCCCTACAGCTGTTTTTATTCCTCGCCCTGGAGGGCGTCATAGCCCCGTTCGTTGGTGCGGACCTTCACCGCCTGTTCCACGCCGTAGACGAAGATCTTGCCGTCCCCGATATGGCCGGTGTACAGCGCCTTCCGGGCGGCATCCACCACTTGGGCCACCGGCACCTTGGACACCACCATGTCCACCTGGAGCTTGGGCAGCAGGTTCATGGACAGGGGTACGCCTCGGTAATACTCTGTGCGCCCCTTCTGGATGCCGCAGCCCAGCACCTGGGTGACAGTCATGCCGGTGACGCCGATATCGTTCATAGCTGCTTTCAGCTGCTCGAACTTGGCCTGATTGCACAGGATTGTCACCTTGGACAGCTTCACGTCAGAGGCAGGCATGGGCTGGGACATGACCTGGACGGGCACCGTCTCATCCATGCACCTGCTGTCCTTGGCCGCCACCGGCGCGGGAAAAGCGTTGGCTGCCGGCATAGCCGTCAGGGTAGTGGAGGGCATGAAGTCGGCGTAGGCGGAGGGCAGGCCGTGCTCGGTGGAGTCCAGTCCAGCGATCTCCTCCTCGGCAGACACCCGCAGGCCGTGGGCGGCGCGGATGATGTGGAACACGATGGTCATGACCACCACCGTGTAGGCCGCGATGGCGGCCACGCCCAGACACTGGACGCCCAGCAGACGCGGTCCGCCGCCGTAAAGCAGGCCTCCGTCTGTGGCAAGAAATCCCGTGAGGATGGTGCCTGTCAACCCACATCCGCCGTGGACGGCCACCGCGCCCACCGGATCGTCGATGTGGAGCCTGGTGTCCGCCGTCTCCACGATGACCACCACCAGGATGCCGGTGACCACGCCCACAATGGCAGAACCCAAGGCATCCAGGTCGGCACAACCGGCGGTGATCCCAACCAACCCGGCCAGAGGGGCATTCAAGCACATACCTACGTCGGGCTTGCCGTTCTTGATCCAGGTGAACAGCATACAGACCACCGTGGCCACCGCTGGGGCGATGGTGGTGTTGCCCAGGATCTGAGCCATCTGGACAGTGTCGGATGCCGCCGCGCCGTTAAAGCCGTACCAGCAGAACCAGAGGATGAACGTGCCCATGGCCGCCAGAGGGATGTTGTGGCCCAGGATGGCCCTGGAATTGCCCTTTTCATCGTATTTTCCCATGCGGGCCCCCAGCAGGATGGCCCCAATCAGCCCGGAGATGCCTCCCACCATATGGATGACAGAGGACCCCGCAAAGTCAATGTAGCCCAGCTTGGCCAGCCAGCCCTGGGCGTTCCATACCCAGCCCGCCTCAACGGGGTAGACCACAGCGGAGATGACGGCGGAGTAGATGCAGTAGCTGGAGAACTTGGTGCGCTCCGCCATGGCTCCGGACACGATGGTGGCGGCGGTGGCACAAAACACCAGCTGGAAAAAGAAGTTGGACCAGTCGAACCCGTAGAAATCGGTGAACATCTGATACTCCGGTAGGCCGATCAGTCCGAAAAAGTAGTTCTCGCTGTTCATGATACCATAGCCCAAAGCCATGAACACCACCGTGCCGATGCAGAAATCCATCAGGTTCTTCATGATGATGTTCCCCGCGTTTTTAGCCCGCGTGAAGCCCGCCTCCACGGCGGCAAACCCGCACTGCATGAAGAACACCAGGATCGCGCCTACCAAAAACCATACTGACATATCCATTGAGATTCCTCCCTTAACATCAGGTCAGGCCGCGCGCTCTGCTCGCGCTTCAGCACGGTCCCTCCCGTGAAACAGGAAAGGCGCCGGGAGCGTTGAAGCTCTCCGGCACCTTTGCCTGATGGGGGGAGTATAGCGCCGTTTTTGCAAGATGTCAACCGATAAAATTCATTTTTGGCGGGCCCTACAAATGTTTTTACCCTCATAACGAAAATATGATTATTTTATCCTGCAATATTTTAGAAGATCATTCCAAGCCGCTGTACCCCATGAGGTACCGGTCCACCTCCCGGGCGGCGGCGCGGCCCTCGGCAATGGCCCACACCACCAGAGACTGCCCCCGGCACATATCCCCGGCGGCGAACACCTTCTCCACACCAGTGGAGTACACGTCGGGGACCGTGGCCACGTTGGAACGCCCGTCTCGGTCCACGCCAAAGGCGTCGGCGGCATAGTCCTCCGGGCCCAGAAAGCCCGCCGCGATGAGCAGCAGCTGACAGGGCAGCTCCTCCTCCGAGCCGGGGACCTCAGCCATGGTATGGCGGTTGCCCTCCACTTTGGGCTCCAGCTTGACGGTGACGATGGAACACAGCACGCCGTTTTCGTCCGTGCGGCACTCCTTTACCGTGGTCTGGTAGCGGCGGGGATCCCCACCGAATACCGCGATGGCCTCCTCCTGGCCGTAATCCGTTTTGCAGACCTTTGGCCATTGGGGCCAGGGGTTGTTGGCAGCCCGGCTGTCAGGGGCCTTGGGCATCATCTCCAGCTGGATGACGGACTTACAGCCGTGGCGGATGGCGGTGCCCACGCAGTCGTTGCCCGTGTCGCCGCCGCCCACGATGACCACATCCCTGCCCCCGGCATTGATATAGGTGCCTTTCGCAAGGCCGCTGTCCAGCAGGGACCTGGTGGTGGAGGTCAGAAAGTCCACGGCGTAATACGCGCCATCCACTCCCTCCGCCGCGGGCAGGGGCCGGGGCTTTTTCGCGCCGCAGCACAAGATCACCGCGTCATATTCCTCCAAAAGCTGCCGGGCGGACACGTCCCGGCCCACGTCGCAGGAGGTGCGGAACACCACTCCCTCCGCCGCCATCAGACCGGTCCGGCGGGCGACAATCTCCTTTTGCAGCTTCATGTTGGGGATGCCGTACATCAGCAGGCCCCCCACCCGGTCCTCCCGCTCCAATACGGTGACGGTGTGCCCCCGGCGGTTGAGCTGCTGGGCGGCGGCCAGCCCGGCGGGGCCGGACCCCACCACCGCCACCCGTTTTCCGGTGCGGACACGGGGCGGCTGGGGTGCCATTGCCCCCGAGGCAAAGCCCGCCTCGATGATGGCAAGCTCGTTTTCCTTCACCGTCACCGGGTCGCCGTTGAGGCCGCAGGTGCAGGCCGCCTCGCACAGGGCGGGGCACACCCTCCCGGTAAATTCAGGGAAGCTGTTGGTCTTGGTGAGCCGGGCCAGGGCCTGGTCCAGGTTTCCGGTATAGATCAGATCGTTCCACTCCGGTACCAAGTTGTGGAGGGGACAGCCGGTGAACATACCCGCCAGCTCCACCCCGGACTGGCAGAAGGGCACGCCGCACTCCATGCACCGGGCTCCCTGCTTTCGCCGTTCCTCCTCGGGGAGCATGGGGTGGAACTCGTTCCAGTGCTTAATCCGCTCCAAAGGCGACTGGCCGGGGTTACCCTGACGGCTGTATTCCAAAAATCCAGTGGGCTTTCCCATTATCGCGCACCTCCCGTCACGGCGTAAAACGCCTCGATCTCCGCCTCGTCATGGCTCATGCCCCGCTCCTCGAACTGGGCGATGGCCTTCAAAATCCGGTCGTAATCCCGGGGCAGTATCTTCTTGAAGCTGGCGGCGCTGTGCTGGAAGTCCGCCAGGATGGCCTTGCCCTTCTCCGAGCCTGTGGCCTCCACGTGCTGGGCAATGAGGGAGCGCAGCTCCTCCAGATCGTGCTTTTCGATTACCGGCTCCATGGACACCAGCTCCTTGTTGACCCGCAGGTACAGGTCCCGGCGGGGGTCCCAGACGTAGGCGATGCCGCCGCTCATGCCTGCGGCGAAGTTTTTGCCCGTCTCGCCCAGCACCACCACCCGGCCCCCGGTCATGTACTCGCAACCGTGGTCGCCCACGCCCTCCACCACGGCACAAGCGCCGGAGTTGCGCACGGCGAAGCGCTCCCCAGCCACGCCCGCGATGAAGGCTTTGCCGGAGGTGGCCCCATACAGCGCCACGTTGCCCACGATGATGTTCTTGTCCGCCTGATAACTGGCGTTTTTCGGCGGATACACCACCAGCTTGCCGCCGGACAGGCCCTTGCCAAAGTAGTCGTTGGAGTCCCCCTCCAGCTCCAGGGTTAGCCCCTTGGGGATGAACGCGCCGAAGGATTGTCCGCCCCCGCCGGTGCAGTGGACGGTATAGGCGTCCTCCTCCAGCCTCTCCCCGTGGAGGCGGGTTATGTCGGAGCCGAAGATGGTGCCCACAGCCCGGTCGGTGGAGGTGACCTCCAACGAGAGCCGCTTTTTCTGCCCCTTTTTCAGGGCGGAGCCCATTTTTGCCAGCAGAATAGACTGGTCCACCGTCTTTTCCAGCTGGAAGTCGTACACATCAGCAGGATCGGAGTGGGTCTTGTAATCCTCCCCGATGTAGGGATCATCCAGAATGGCGGACAGGTCCACCGCGGCGGCCCGGCCGTTCACCGCGCTTTCCCGCTGTTTCAGCAGGTCGGTGCGGCCCACCAGCTCCTCCACGGTGCGCACACCCAGCTTCGCCATGTGCTCCCGCAGCTCCTGGGCGATGAAGCGCATGAAGTTCACCACATATTCCGGCTTTCCCTTGAACCGTTTCCGCAGCTCTGGGTTCTGCGTCGCAACCCCCACGGGGCAGGTGTCCAGATTGCACACCCGCATCATGACGCAGCCCATGGTCACCAGCGGCGCGGTGGCAAAGCCGAACTCCTCCGCCCCCAGCATACAGGCGATGGCCACGTCCCGGCCCGTCATCAGCTTGCCGTCGGTCTCCAGTACCACCCGGGAGCGCAGGCCGTTTTGGATCAGCGTCTGGTGGGTCTCCGCCAGACCCAGCTCCCAGGGCAGGCCCGCGTTGTGGATGGAGGTGCGGGGGGCGGCCCCGGTGCCGCCGTCCCAGCCGGAGATGAGCACCACCTGGGCCCCCGCTTTGGCCACACCCGCCGCCACCGTGCCCACACCCGCCTCGCTGACCAGCTTGACGGAAATGCGGGCCTGACGGTTGGCGTTTTTCAGATCGTAGATCAGCTGGGCCAGGTCCTCAATGGAATAGATATCGTGATGGGGCGGCGGAGAGATCAGGGACACGCCGGGGGTGGAGTAGCGGGTCTTGGCGATCCAGGGATAGACCTTTTTCCCCGGCAGATGTCCTCCCTCGCCGGGCTTGGCCCCCTGAGCCATCTTAATTTGAATTTCTTTGGCGCTCACCAGATACTCACTGGTGACACCGAACCGCCCCGACGCCACCTGCTTAATGGCAGAGCAGCGGTCGGATTTCAGCCGCTCGGGCCGCTCGCCGCCCTCGCCGGAGTTGGACTTGCCTCCCAGCATATTCATGGCCACCGCCATGCACTCGTGGGCCTCCTGGGAGATGGAGCCGTAGCTCATGGCCCCGGTCTTGAAACGCTTGACGATGGAATCCACGCTCTCCACCTGGTCGATGGGGATGGGTTTGTCTGCGTACTTCATCTCCATCAGCCCCCGGAGGGTGTGGGGGCAGGTTTCGTCGTCCACCAGGGCGCTGTACTGCTTGAACAGGTCGTAATCCCCGGTGCGGGCGGACTGCTGGAGCAGGTGGATGGTCTGGGGATTATACATATGGTCCTCCTGCCCTGCGCGGGCCTTATGGGAGCCCACGGAGTCCAGGGTCATGTCCACACCCAGGCCCAGGGGGTCGAAGGCCCGGCTGTGGTTTTTGTCCACCAGTTGCTCTATTTCTTTCAGCCCGATGCCGCCCACCCGGGAGACGGTGTTGGTGAAATACTCGTGCACCACGTCTTGGGAAATGCCGATGGCCTCGAAAATCTGGGCGGACTGGTAGGACTGGATGGTGGAGATGCCCATTTTGGAGGCGATCTTCACGATACCCTTCAAAATGGCCTTGTCGTAGTCGTCCACCGCCGCGCCGAAGTCCTTGTCCAGCAGCCCCTCGTCGATGAGCTGGCCGATGGTCTCCTGGGCCAGATAGGGGTTGACCGCTCTTGCGCCGTAGCCCAGCAGGGCGGCGAAGTGGTGCACGTCCCGGGGCTCGGCGGACTCCAGGATGACGGACACCGCCGTGCGCTTGCGGGTGCGCACCAGGTGCTGCTCCAGGCAGGACACCGCCAGCAGGGATGGGATGGCCACATGGTTCTCGTCCACCCCCCGGTCGGACAGGATGATGATGTTGGCCCCGTTGCGGTAGGCTCGGTCGGCGGCGATCTTCATCTGATCCAGCGCCCGCTTCAGGGGCATATTTTTGAAGTAGAGCAGGGACACCGTCTCCACATGGAAGCCGGGCTTGTCCATAGCCTTGATTTTCATCAGGTCTACAGAGGTCAAAATTGGGTTGTGAATCTGGAGCACCCGGCAGTTCTCTGCCCGCTCCTCCAACAGGTTGCCGTCGTCCCCCACGTAGACGGTTGTGTCGGTGACGATCTCCTCCCGGATGGCGTCGATGGGCGGGTTGGTCACCTGGGCGAAGAGCTGGCGGAAGTAGTTGAACAAGGGCTGGTCGTGGCCGGACAGCACTGCCAGCGGGATGTCGGCCCCCATGGCGGCGGTGGGCTCCGCCCCGGTGCGCGCCATGGGCAGGATGGTGTCCTTCACGTCCTCGTAGGTATAGCCGAAGGCCTTCTGCACTTGGGTGCGGCGCTCCGAGGTGTACGTCTCCACCCGATGGTTGGGGATGGGCAGGTCCTTCAGGCGCACTAGGTTCCTATCCAGCCACTCGCCGTAGGGATTGCGGGCGGCATAGCCCTCTTTGATCTCGCTGTCGCCGATGATGCGGCCCGAAACGGTGTCCACCAGCAGCATTTTGCCCGGCTCCAACCGGGATTTGCACACGATGCGGGCCGGGTCAATGTCCAGCACCCCCACCTCGGAGGACAGGATCAGCCGGTCGTCGTCGGTGACGTAGTACCGGGAGGGGCGCAGGCCGTTGCGGTCCAGCACCGCTCCCACCTGGTCGCCGTCGGAGAACAGGATGGAGGCCGGACCGTCCCAGGGCTCCATCATCACAGCGTAATACTGGTACAGATCCCGGCGGGCCCGGGACAGGTTGGCGTCGTTCATCCAGGGCTCGGGAATACAGATCATCACCGCCAGGGGCAGGTCCATGCCGCTCATGACCAGAAATTCCAGGGTGTTGTCCAGCATGGCGGAGTCGGAACCGTTCACGTCCACCACCGGGAACACCTTGTCCAGGTCCCCTTCCCAGACCGGGGCGTGCATGGTCTCCTCCCGGGCCAGCATACGGTCCGCGTTGCCCCGGATGGTGTTGATCTCCCCGTTATGGAGGATGAACCGGTTGGGGTGGGCCCGCTCCCAGGAGGGGTTGGTGTTGGTGGAGAACCGGGAGTGGACCAGGGCGATGGCGGAGGTGTACGCCTCGCTTTGCAGGTCCTGATAAAACTCCCGCAGCTGGCCCACCAGGAACATCCCCTTATAGACGATGGTCCGGCTGGACAGGGAGGCCACATAGGTGTCGCCGCCCGACTGCTCGAACTCCCGCCGGAGGATGTACAGCCGCCGGTCGAACTCCAGCCCGCGGGCCAAATGGTCCGGGCGGCGGACAAAGCCCTGCATGATCCGGGGCATTTTCGCCAGCGCCTTGTGGCCCAGCACCTGGGGGCACACCGGCACCTCCCGCCAGCCCAGGAACTCCATGCCTTCCTTCGCCACGATGAGCTCGAACATCTTCATGGCCTGGTTCCGGCGCAGGGTCTCTTGGGGAAAGAAGAACATCCCGATGCCGTAGTCCCGTTCTTCGCCCAAGGTAATGCCCCGCTCCGCCACCGTTTCCACAAAAAATTCGTGGGAAATCTGCAATAAAATGCCCACGCCGTCACCGGTCCGGCCCTCGGCGTCCTTGCCCGCCCGGTGCTCCAGCTTTTCCACGATTTTCAGCGCGTCGTCCACCGTCTGGTGGGTCTTTCTGCCCTTGATGTCCACAACGGCCCCAATGCCGCAGGCGTCGTGCTCGAACCGGGGGTCGTACAGCGGCGCGGCGGGCCGCGTCTGATTCTCTCTCATATCAAAAACCTCTTTTCGGGGTCAAATCATAAACGGGACAGCGCCCCATGAGCGCCGTCCCGTTCTGTCAGGCGTCTCTGCCCGGCCCCAGTTTGTCCAGCACCTGCCGGGCGGTGTCCGCCAGCCGCGCGCT
>CAJULZ010000106.1 GCA_910587205.1 uncultured Oscillospiraceae bacterium | reverse complement strand
CCGTGGACGGTGCCGGCCGCGCCGGCCTCGGACTGCATCTCGATGACCTTGACGGTCTGGCCGAAAATATTCTTCCGGCCGGCGGCGGCCCACTGGTCCACGTTGTCGGCCATGGGGCTGGACGGCGTGATGGGATAGATGCCGGCCACCTCGGTAAAGGCATAGGACACGTGGGCGGCGGCGGTGTTGCCGTCCATGGTTTTGAACTTGCGTGCCATAGGCGTTTTTCCTCCTTATTTCATATGGGTTGGCGCTTCCATACGCGGTCGTTTCGAATACGCCAAACAGTCTATCACATTCCCTTAAAGTTTGCAATTCCTAATTGTGATTTTTCCGGCAAACTTTATGCACAATCCGGACGGCCGTTCTTCGGCTTCTTCTATTATCTGGAAATCAATTTGCATTTTTCCCCGGCCCTGCGACAGGGAAGGACGGCGCAGCCCGCCGGGATTCCCGGCGGTTTTGGACGGCGCGGCCTGCGCAGGGCAAACCCGGCCCCCGCGCCCTCATCCGGCCCACACCCCTTGCGGCGGACGGGAAACCGTGGTAAAATATCCATAAATATGCATGGGAAAGCGAGGCGGGTCCTCTTGGTATGCAATGTGACCTCTTTAGGGCTGTACGGCGTCGCCGGCTACCCGGTGTCCGCAGAGTGCGCCTTGTCCGGCGGCCTGCCCGCCTTTGACGTGGTGGGCCTGCCCGACGCGGCGGTGAAGGAGGCCCGGGAGCGGGTGCGCTCGGCGATCAAATCCAGCGGGTTTGACTTCCCCGTCTCCCGGATCACGGTGAACCTGGCCCCTGCCGGGCGGCGCAAGGCAGGCACGGTATACGACCTGCCTATCCTGGTGGGCATCCTGACCGCAGGCGGCCAGCTCCCCCTGGAGCGGGAGCGGGACTCCGCCTTTCTGGGCGAGCTGTCGCTGGACGGGCGGCTGCGGCCGGTACCCGGGGTGCTGCCTATGGCCGTAGCGGCGCGGCGGGCGGGGATCACCCGCCTGTTCGTCCCCGCCGACAACGCCCCCGAGGCCACCCTCGCCGACGGCCTGGAGGTCATCCCCGTCCGCACAGTGGAGGAGCTGGCCGCCCATCTCACGGGGGAGGCGCCCATCTCCCCCGCCCCGGCGTGGCGGAAGGAGGCCGTCCCCATCCAGGGTCCGGATTTCAGCGAGGTCAAGGGCCAGGAGCACGCCAAGCGCGCCCTGGAGGTGGCCGCCGCGGGCGGCCACCACATCCTCATGACGGGCAGCCCCGGTTCCGGCAAGTCCATGATGGCCAAGCGCCTGCCCGGCATACTCCCCGACCTGACCAGGGCGGAGGCCCTGGCCTGCACGGAAGTCTACTCCGTGATGGGCCTCACCTCCAAGGAGCATCCCATGGTGGCGCGCCGCCCCTTCCGCTCCCCCCACCACACCATTTCCGCTGCGGGAATGGCGGGGGGCGGGCCTGTCCCCCGGCCGGGGGAGATCTCCCTGGCCCACAACGGCGTGCTGTTCCTGGACGAGCTGCCTGAGTTCCATTCCGACGTGCTGGAGGTGCTCCGCCAGCCTCTGGAAGACGGACAGGCCCAGATCTCCCGTGTGTCCGGCTCGGTGACGTACCCCAGCCGATTCATGCTGGTGTGCGCCATGAATCCCTGCAAGTGCGGCTGGTACGGCCACCCCTCGGGCCGGTGCAGCTGCACGGAGCAGGCGGTGCGGCGGTATTTATCCCGGCTGTCGGGGCCCCTGCTGGACCGCATCGACATCTGCGTGGACGTGCCGTCCCTGGGCTACGACGAGTTGTCCGGAAATGCCTCGCCCGCGGAGAGCTCGGAGGTCATCCGGGCGCGGGTAAACGCCGCCCGGGCCGTCCAGACCGCCCGGTACGGCCCCGACGGCCCCGCCTGCAACGCCCAGATGGGCCCCCGGGAACTGCGGGATTATACCAAGCTGGACGGCGGCTGCCGGGAACTCATTCGGGGGGCGTACCAGCGCTTAGGGCTGACGGCCCGGGGGTACGACCGGATTTTGCGGGTGGCCCGCACCATCGCCGACCTGGACGGCGCGGAGAACATCGCGGTGCACCACCTGGCCGAAGCATTGCAGTACCGTCCGCCGGAACATCTAAGGGCCTGACCGGGCCCCCGCAAAGTCCCTGCACCCGTAAAAAACGGCCCCCGGAGCTTGTCCGGGGGCCGTTTCACGATCAGGTATCTTGCAAGATGCCCAGCACCGCCGCGGTGGGCCCTACCAGCACTACCCGAGCGCTGCCCAGGCCCCGGCGGTCCACCTCAAAAACGTAGGAAAACCGCACAGGCTCCTCCTCCCGGTTTACCCGATCCACCAGCCGGGTGCGCAGTTCCTCCTCGCCCCCGTCGGGCACAGGGATGTCCCGCACCACGCAGCAGCGGTCCTCCCGGGGCTCGCCCAGCAGGAAGTCGTACACCGCCCCGTTCCGGTTGGCCTCCATAGCCCGCCGGGCGCCGGGGTCTTGGAGCAGCCCGTTCAAATCCTCAGGGGAAAAGCGCCACGCGCCCTCCTCCTTGCTCCCGGACAGCCTGCCCTCGCTGAGATAATTGCGCAGCGTGCGGTCGGTGAGCCCCGTGAAGGCGGCCAAGTCCTCCATCGAATAAAACCCGTTCATCAAAATTGCCTCCTGATTTCAAATTTCAGCGCGCCCTGATGGTACTATCATACCTCCAAACCCCTGCGGCTTCAATTTGAAATCTCCCGGCATTTTCATAGCGGGCAGCCCACCAGTTCCTCCAACGAGCGCACATACCGGCGGCACACCGCCTTCAGCTCGTCCTGCCGCGCGGCGTAGTACGCGTCGTACACTCCCACGGTATTCATCCCGGCCTTGGCGGCGGTGGCGCAGTTGTCGGGGCTGTCGTCGAACAGGGTGCACTCCCCCAAGGGCGCGCCCAGCCGCCGCCCCAGCTCCACAAAGCATTCCGGATTGCGTTTCTCCAAGCCGATCTCCTCGGCGCAGACGACGGCGTCGAAGAAATCCCTCAGCCCGAACCGCTCCAGCGCCAGGCGGCACATGGCGGGGCGGCAGGCGGTGAACACCGCCATAGGCATCCCCTCCGCCCGGCACTGGCGCAGGAACTCCCCCGCCCCCGGCTTGAGGGGGGCCAGCTCCCGGTAGTGGCGCTCGGCCAGCGCGTCCCACTCCGCCATGATATCCTCCGGCGCATCGGGCAGCCGGTAGTACTCCTTTGTAAACTGCGCCGCAATGGGGGCAATGGACCGCTCCACCACCCGCTGGTACTCGGCGGTATGGGGCAGGCCCCTGCGGGACAAAAATTCCAAGTCCACCTCATGCCAAACGCCGTTGGTGTCCACAATGGTGCCGTCCAGGTCGAATATATACACGGGATCAACTCCTTATCTATAGGGACAGCATACCAGATCCCAGCGCTTCCCGCAAGGCATTTTTCGCCCCCGCCGTTGACTTGTCCCCCCGGATTAGATAGAATAGGGGAAACGGTTCGGAGGTGGCGGCGGTATGCGGAAACTGGCCTGGTTTTCCGGCGGCTTCGGGGCCGCCTGCCTGTGGGCGTGCTACGGCGCGGGCCCCGTACAGCTGCTGGGGCCGCTGCTGCTGGCGCTGGGGGCATGGCTGTCCGCCCGGCCAAGGGCCGGCGGCGATTCCCGGTTCCTGCGCTTCCCCCAGGACAAGGACCTCCGGCCCCGGTACAGGGTTTACCAGGTTTCCCGCCGGGCCCTCGCCCTGTGCCTGGGCGCGGCGCTGGCTTTCCTATGGGCGGGCGCGTATTACGCCCTGTTCCGCGCCCCGGCGGAGCAGTGGGTGGGGGAGGATGTTCCCATTTCCGGCGAGGTGTGTTCCTACCCCGCCCCTACCTCCATCGGCGGATACTCCGTCACCCTGCGGCTTGGGGAGGGGCTGTCCGCCCCGGACGCGCTGGCCTACGGCCCGGAGGGCTGGGATACGCTGAAGCCGGGCGACCGGGTCTCCTGCGCCGCCCGGATAGTCCCCTCCACCCGCGCCTACGGCGATGAAACCACCTACTACACCGCCCGCGGCATATCCCTGCTGGCCTACTGTGACGGGGCGTGGGAATCCGCGCCCGCAGACCGCGTCCCCGCCCGGCATTGGCCGGCCCTGTGCGCCCGCGCGCTCCGGACCGGGATCTACGCCGCTTTCGATCCCGCCGCCGCCCCCATCGCCGCCGCCGTCACCCTGGGGGACAAGACCGGGCTGGACGATACGCTGTACTCCGCCTTCACCCGGGCGGGGCTGATGCACGCGGCGGTGGTGTCCGGCTTCCACATCAGCTTTCTGGTGCAGATGGCGCTGGCGCTGTGCGGACGAAGCCGGAAAGCGGCGCTGGCCATGCTCCCCCTGCTGGTGTTTTACGCCCTCATGGCGGGCGGCACGCCGTCCGCCTTCCGGGCGGTCATCATGCAGTCCGCCCTGCTGGCCGCCCCCATCGCCCGGCGGGAGCAGGACGCCCCTTCCGCCCTGGGGCTGGCCCTGCTGGTCCTCCTCATCCAAAACCCCTTCGCCGCGGCCAGCGTGGGGCTCCAGCTCTCCTTCACCTCGGTGGCCGGCATCCTGCTGGCCTCCGGGCCGCTGTTCCAGCGAATGTACCGCCCCCTCAAAGGGAAGCGCCCGCCTAAGGACGCGGGGCCCCGGCTGGTGCTTTGGAAAACGGCCCGGGCGGCGCTGGCCGCCGCATCCACTTCCCTGGCCGCCATGCTGTTTACCGTTCCCCTCACCGCCCTGTATTTCGGGCAGATCCCGCTCCTGTCCCCGCTGTCCAATGTACTGGCGCTGTGGGCGCTGAGCCTGCTGATGATGTGTGCCCTGGCCGTGGGCGTGCTGGCGGTATTCTTCCCCGGTCCTGCGGCGCTGCTGGGGATGGCCGCAGGCCTTCCCGCCCTGTACGCCCGCCTGGTCGCGCTGCTGCTGGGGAAATTCCCCTTCGCCTCCCTGGGAACCGACAACCGGTACTGCCTGATCTGGCTGGCGGCGGTATATCTGGCCCTGGCTGCGGCCTTTTGCGGAAGGACCCGGCCCAAGCGTCCCCTGCGCTCCGCGGGCGCGCTGGCGCTGCTGCTGTGCGCCGCCATCGGCCTGGGCCGGCTGGAGGTAGAGACTGCCGACCTCACCGTCACCGCCCTGGACGTGGGGCAGGGCGCGTCCACCGCCCTGCTGTCCGGCGGGCGGGCCGCGCTGGTGGACTGCGGCGGCAGCGGGCGGCGCAACGCGGGGGACGCGGCGGCGGACTATTTTGCCGCCATGGGCCGCACCCGGCTGGACGTGCTGGCCCTCACCCACTTTGACGCCGACCACTTCAACGGCGTGGAGCGCCTGTTCTACCGGATGCAGGTGGACACCGTGGCCGTCCCGGCGGGGGACTCCGACCCGGACCGCCTGGCCCTCCTGCTGGCCCTGGCGGATGCGGAGGGCGCCCAGGTCGTCCTGATAGGCACGGACCACGCCATCCCCCTTGGCAGCGCGCAGCTCACCCTGTTCCCGCCCTTGGGCGGCGGCATGTCCAATGAGTCCGGCCTGTTCGCCCTGTGCACCTATGGGGACTTCGACGCCCTCATCACCGGGGACGCGGACGCTTTTGTGGAAAAAATGCTGGTAAAATATTACCCCATCCCCGACATTGAGCTGCTGCTTGTGGGCCATCACGGCTCCAAAAATTCCTCCTGTGAGGAATTCCTCCGCGCCGTGGCCCCGGAGCTGGCCGTCATCTCCGCCGGGGCCGGCAACCCCTACGGCCACCCCGCGCCGGAGACGCTGGACCGCCTGGACGGGCTGGGCGCGGAGATTCACCGCACCGATCTGGAGGGCGCTGTCACCATCCGCGTGCGGGGCGGCGCCGTGGGGATATCTTGAGAAAGGGGGGCGCGCCATGCCGCCCAAAAAGAAACCGACGGACAACACCGCCATGCGGGAGCTGAAGCAGGCCCTCAAAGAGGGCGCGCCCAAAAACCTCTACGTGTTCCACGGGGAGGAGGCGTTCCTGCGGGAATACTACCTGGACTGGCTTAAGCACGCCATCTTGCCCCCCGGCCTGGAGGACTTCAACCTCCACACCGCCCAGGGGAAGGACTGCTCGGTGGAATGGATCGAGCAGGCGGTGGACTGCCTGCCCATGATGAGCGAGCGCACCTTGGTGCTGGCGACGGACTTCGACCTGTCCGCATTGGGGGAACAGGGCCGGGGCAGGCTGCTGGATATCCTGTCCGCGCTGCCGGATTACTGCTGCCTGGTATTCGCGTACGACCTGATCCCCTATAAGGCGGACGGGCGTTCCAAGCTGTCCGCCCTGCTGAGGGAGCGGGGCGCGGTGGTGGACTTCCCCCGGCAGGAACAGGGGGAACTCACCGGCTGGATCGCCCGGCAGTTCCGCAAAGCGGGCAAGACCATCGACAGCCGGGACGCGGAGTACCTCATTTTCCTGTGCGGCGACCTGATGCACGACCTGGCCGCCGAGATCGGCAAAGCCGCCGCCTACGCTGCCGCCCCCCGCGTCACCCGGGAGGATCTGGACGCCGTGGCCATCCCCCGGATGGACGCGGTGGTGTTCCAGATGACCGACGCCATGGCCCGCAAGGATTTCGACAAGGCCGCCTCGGTGCTGGCCGGCCTGCTCCACAGCCGGGAGGCCCCGGTGATGATTCTGTCCGTGATGGGCAAATATTTCCGCCAGCTGTACACCGCCCGGCTGTACCTGGACGCGGGGAAGCCCCGATCCGAATTTATGGCGCTGTGGGGGATGAAATCCGGATACCAGGCGGACAAGCTGCTGGACGCGGCCCGGCGGTTCTCCCTGCCCTGGTGCCGGTACGCCGTGCGCCGCTGCGCCGAGACGGATACCGCCCTGAAATCCTCTTACGGCCAGGAGGCCGAGACCCTCACCGGGCTGCTGGTGGAGCTGGCCTCCGGCCGGAGGGCAGTCCCATGACCCCGCCGCTGAAAATACGGGAAGCAGTGGTAGTGGAAGGCCGCTACGACAAGGCCGCCCTGGCGGCGGCGGTGGACACGCTCATCCTGGACACCGCCGGCTTCGGCGTGTTTAAGGACGGGGAGCGGCTGACCCTGCTGCGCAAGCTGGCGGCAGCGCGGGGGCTCATTGTCCTTACCGACCCGGACGGGGCGGGCTTTGTCATCCGAAACTACCTGAAAGGAGCCATCCCAAAAAGCCAGCTGAAGCACGCCTACGTCCCCGACGTATACGGCAAGGAGCGGCGCAAACGTACCCCCGGCAAGGAGGGAAAACTGGGCGTGGAGGGGATGCCTCCCGGGGTCCTGCGGCAGGCCATCCTCAACGCTGGGGCCACCGTGCTGGACGGGACGGCGGAAAGCCGCCCCGCCGGGGACCTCACCCCCGCCGACCTGTTCGCCCTGGGGCTGTCCGGCGTGCCGGAGGCGGCGGAGCGGCGGGCCACCCTGCTGCGGAGTCTGGGCCTGCCGGAACGCATGGGCGCCAAGGCGCTGCTGGCCGCGCTGAACGCGCTGTACACCCCAGAGGAACTAAAAGAACTGCTGGGCCCAGCCCGCGGCCTTTAGGGGAGCCGCTCAGTTTCCCCGCTCCCTCAGCAGAGCGGACAGTTCCGCCGTCTCCCTCATGCCCCGCCGGAACCATACCTCAATCCAGCCGTACAGGAAAAACGCGACATACGCGGAGGAATAGGCGGGGATTGGGTCCTGGTCCGGATTGAAGCCGCACAATTCCAAAATGATGTCCTTCATCAGATAGACCTGTCCCCGTTCGTTGAGCAGCGCATAAAATTCGCGGTTCGCCTCAAAATGGGAAAACACGTTGTAGACCCCCTTGTCCAACGGGAGGCCGGGATTATTGTTCCACATGTCCATCCAGCCATGGAATAAGCGCTCAATATATCCCTTTAAAATGTCCTCTTTTGTCTCAAAATTCCGGTAAAAGGACGTCCGTCCCACCCCCGCCCCGTCGCACAGCTCGCTGATTGAGATATCGGCGAGCTGTTTTTCTTTCAGCAGCTCCAGCAGGGCGGCGGTGAGGTGTTCGGCCACATAGGCATTCCGGCCCTCGTTGCTTATCGGTGAAACAGTTTTCGGCTTTTGTTCCATTTTCGCTCCCCCTCTTGACGGCGGTGTCTGTCGCTGTTACAATTATTTTTCCGAAACGATTGCTGATCCTGGCAGTCCTCGTGGCGGCGGGAGCAGTACTGGGGCGGCTGGCCGTGCAGGCCGCGCTGAACCTGCTGCTGGGCGGCACGCTGTTTGGGGGCAATTTTCTATGAAGGGGCAGAAAACGAAGAAGAAGGGGCGCGTGATGTGGGGTTTCATCTATGTGGGCGTGTTTCGCGCGGCCTTTTCCGGTTCCGCCGTTGTAAAGATGACGGTCGACCCCACGGGCGGGAAATATGCCTCCCGCTGGGACGATTCGGTGGGAACGGTGTACACCGACCTGCCCTACGGCGAGGGCGAGGCCAACAAGTTTGACCTCTACGCCCCGGCGGACAAGGGCAGAGAACGCTACGGCCTGGTGATCTACCTCCACGCGGGGGGGCTTCACCAGCGGCGACAAGAGCGGCGATGCGGAAATGCTCAAATGGCTGTGCTCCCGGGGCTGCGTGGCGGCGGGCATCAACTACACTCTGCGCAGCGAGGAGCACCCCGAGGCTAATGTCTACACCCAGTCGGTGGAGATTCGGGACAGCATCCCTGCCGTCATCGCGCAGGCGGAACGGCTGGGCTACCGTCTGGACCGCATGGCGGTGTCCAGCGGCTCCTATCTTGAGGCTGTCAAAGACATCTCGGCGGCCATGTGGGTGAATGAAAATTCTGTGCCCTCCATATCCGCTTACGGCGCATGGGGCCGGGTGCAGGCTTTCAGCGCCTCCAAGCGGCTGGACACCGCCCTGACAGAGCACAGCGTCCCCCACGAATACATTGTGTTCCGGCACTCCGGTCACGGTCTCCAGAATGACAACCGCCAATATAAACGGTATATGGAAAAGGTTGTGGAGTATTTGGGCAAATATATGGGCTGAGCAAAAGACCGGCGCGGTCAGGTTGTATACAACCTGACCGCGTTCCGGAAGCATTATTGTTTTTCTGTGTGCGCGGCCACATAGTCCGCCTCACCATTTTTATGAAACAACAGCTTGAAAAGTACACCTGTCCAGGTTGTGGCGGTATTGTCTCAATTCACGATGCGGAGTGCAGTGAGTGCCAAACCAAGATATAGAAAAAGGGCAAGCAAAACCGCCCTGCTGAATTTGTCGTTCAGCAGGGCGGTTTT
>CAJULZ010000105.1 GCA_910587205.1 uncultured Oscillospiraceae bacterium | reverse complement strand
ATGGCAGCCTGTATTATTTTTTTTGCATGGCTGCTCATGAAATATAGGCTCCCTTACTTCACCCAGTAGTAGATGCCGTCGTCCGGCAGGGAGCCGCCCACGGAGGCGGGGTCCACGGTGTACAGGGTCTGGAGGTAGTCGGAGATAGCGCTGACCATATCCGACCCGTCAATGAAGGCCAGGTGGCACTGGGGGATGGCCTGCTTGGCGATGCCGGCGCTGGGGGTGAGGCCGTAGCCCGCCACCAGTTCCGCCGCCGCGTCCACGTTGCCGTTCACAAAGTCGATGGACTTCTCGTAGTCCGTCAGGAAGCGGTCCACCAGGTCGGGGCAGGCCTCCAAAAATTCCGTACGCACCACCACGGCGGTCATCACCAGGGGGCTGCCGCTCTGCAGCGCGTCCCACGCCTCCGTCACGTCCACGGCGGCGCGCACCCGGCCCTCGCTTTTGGCAATGGCGGCGGTGGCGGCGGGGACGGGCAGCATGGCGTACTCAATGTCGCCGCTGAGCAGCTTGGCGCTGATCTCGCTGGCGTCGGCAAAGACCACTTCCACGTCTTTGCCCACCTCCAGGTCATTTTCCTGTAATAAATAGCGCAGAATATACTCCGGGTTTGCGCCCTGCCCGGCGGAATAGATGGTCTTGCCCTTCAGGTCGGCCACGGAGCCGACGGACGTGCCGCCGCCCCCCTCCAGGATGTGGAGCACGCCCAGGGTGCCCACGGCGATGATCTTCACCCCGCCGTCCGTCTTGTTGTACAGGTTCACCGCCACGTTGGAGGCCACGGTGGCGATGTCGATCTCCCCTTTGGTCAGCCCCGCCACCAGCTCGCTGTTGTCGGTGTAGATATTGTACCTGTAGCTATTGCAGCTGAGGGAGGCCGGGTCGTTGTCAATGCTGTCCAGCAGCTTGGCCGCCCCCACCCC
The DNA here is from genome assembly GCA_910587205.1 of uncultured Oscillospiraceae bacterium. Taxonomy (GTDB): domain Bacteria; phylum Bacillota; class Clostridia; order Oscillospirales; family Oscillospiraceae; genus Enterenecus. Next base: position 8,806 of record CAJULZ010000105.1, on the reverse strand, counting down.
GGTGGGGCCGGACAGCACCGCGAGGCGGATCTCCCCCGGAGCCACGCAGTCGGGGGATTCGGAGGGCGCGGCGGAGGGCTCCTGGGACGGCTGCCGGGAGGGTTCCGCGGATACGGACGGGGCGGGCTCCCCGGAGGGGGGCTGGGACGGATCGGACGCGGCGGGCTTGCAGGCGGCAAGGGTAAACAGCAGGGCGATGGCCAGGGCCAGCGCCGGAAGCCTCATACGTTTCATGGTCAGGATTCCTTTCTATGGTTCATTGATGGCGTCCTCCAGCCGGTCCGGGCGGAGCACGCGGATGGTTTTGCCCTCCCGGGCGATGGCCCCGGCGCGCTCCAGCCCGTCGAAGGCCCGGTACAGGGTGGCCCGGCCCACGCCCAAGCGCTGGCACAGCTGGGTGGCAGACAGGGTGACGGCCCCGCCCTCCTGGGCGGACAGCAGGTAGCGGGCCAGCTTGCCCTGGTTGGAGGGGGCGGATACCGCCTCCAGCCGCTGGCTGAGGAATTGGATGCGGCCGGACAGGTAGGCCGCGTAATCCTCCGCAAAAGGCCCGCACTGGCGGAGCAGCCGCCGCACACTCTCCTGGGGGATGAGCAGCGCCTTACAGGGGATCAGGGCGGTGAGGGTGGTGGGATAGTCCCCGGCGCCGGCAAACAGGGCGGCCGCGCCGAATACGTCCCCTTCAGCCAGGGTGGCCATAAGCAGCGCTTCCCGCCGCACCTCCACCCTCCCCTGGAGCACTACGCCCAGGCAGCGGCGGAAGCGCCCGGGGGCGTACACCACGTCCCCCTTGTCCACCTGGAGCAGCTCGCTGTCCTCCAGCGTCCGCGCCCAGAGGCCCGCGTCCACGCGGCCGAACAGCGGATGATCCCGCGGCAGGGTCAAGTCCAAAGCATCGCCCCTTCTTTCTGTATCATTTGATACAGTTTGCAGTATACCAGAGGGCGGCATACCCTGTCAAGGGTTGGAAAATAAGAAAATCTTCATAAAAAACTTCATCATTTGTTTACATCCGCCCCTTGTATTTTTCCGCCGCCTCGGATATACTTAGGGGCGGCCAAAGTTGACATAATGCGAGGGCGTTTGACAGCCCCGCTTCTATCGCAGCCCGGGCGGGGGCGCGGCCGCCGCCCGGACAGAATCAGGAAAGGAAGCCGAGCCCATGAGCAGCGCGCCCAGAAGAGCCAAGCCCCGCAAGTCCTCGCCCCTGTGGCGGGTGCTCAAGGGCCTGTACATTGCCTTGTTTGCCCTGTCCCTGGTGGTGGTGGTGGCCTACGCGGCCCTGAACGTATTTGCCCCCGCCCCCACGGTGGATTCCCAGGTCACGTTCCCTGCGGCCCCCAGCGACCCCGTCCAGACAGACCGCCCCGCAGGCGCCGACCCGGAACCGGACGAATCGGAGCAGCTGGTGCTCAACCGGCGGAAGGGGGTATACACCTGCCTGCTGCTGGGCGTGGCCGACATCGGCGGCAGCGACACCATCATGCTGGGCGTGTTCGACACCGGGAACAAGGCCGCCTCCCTCATTTCTATTCCCCGGGATACGGTGGTGGAGTACGAAGGGTCATACATCAAGATCAACGCCGCCTACTCCTACGGCGGGGCAGAGGCGGTGGCGGGCTGCGTCGCCGAAACGCTGGGCGTGCCGGTGGACTACTGGATGTCCATCAACCTGAAAGCGTTTGAGTCTATTGTGAACCAGATCGGCGGGATATATTTCACGGTGCCGGTGGATATGGATTATGAGGATCCCTACCAGGATTTGGCCATCCACGTAAAGGCGGGCTATCAGCTGCTCAACGGCAAGCAGGCGGTGGGCGTGATGCGCTGCCGGAGCTGCTACCCCAACGCGGACATCGGCCGCTCCGCCACCCAGCGGGCGTTCCTCACCGCCCTGGTGAAGCAGACCATCTCCGTGTCCAACGTGGACAAGGTGACGTCCCTGATCAACACCTTCAGCCAGTACGTCCGGTCCGATATGTCCCTGAACAACATGGTGTACTTCGGCACCCAGGCGGTGGGCATGGATCTGGACTCCGCCCTGGAGACCGCCGGCCTGCCCGGGGAGTGGATCAACCCCTACTGGGAGCTGGACGACGAGGCCACCCTGGAGCTGGTGAACGGCCTGGGCATTTATGAGGAGGAGGTCCCCGCCCGGGTGCTGCGCATCATCCACCCGTAATGATTGGAAGCAAGGAGCGATTGCCATGGAAGTCAAGACCATTACCGCCCCCGCCGCCCCCGCCGCCGTGGGCCCCTACTGCCACGCCAAGCTGTGCGGGGATACGCTGTACTGCTCCGGCCAGCTGGGGCTGGACCCCGCCACCGGCGCGCTGGCCGATGGGGTGGAGGCCCAGGCCAGGCAGGCGCTGGAAAACCTGGGGGCCGTGCTGGCCGCCGCCGGGATGGGCTATGCCGACGTGGTCAAGACCACGGTGTTCCTCGCGGACATTGGGGACTTTGCCGCCGTCAACGCCGTCTATGCGGACTATTTCCAGGCGGAGTCCCCCGCCCGGTCCTGCGTCCAGGCGGGCGCGCTGCCCAAGGGCGGCCTGTTTGAAATTGAGGCTGTCGCGGTGAAATAAAGCGGCCCCCTCCCGCCGTCCGGCGGGAGGGGGTTTTGTTTTTTTATTTGGTGGCCCAGGCCCCGGTGGCGGCGGCGGTGAGATAGGCGTTGATGAAACCGTCCAGGTCGCCGTCCATGACGCCGTTGACGTTGAAGGTCTCAAAGGCGGTGCGGTTGTCCTTCACCAGCTGGTAGGGCATGAACACGTAGGAGCGGATCTGGCTGCCCCACTCAATTTTGAGCTGCACGCCCTTGATGTCGGAGATCTTGTCCAAATGCTCCTGCTCCTTGATCTGCATCAGCTTGGAGCGCAGCATCTTCATACAGGTCTCTTCGTTCTGGAACTGGGAGCGCTCCGTCTGGCAGGACACCACGATGCCGGTGGGCTTGTGGATGAGGCGGACGGCGGAGGAGGTCTTGTTGATGTGCTGGCCCCCCGCGCCGGAGGAACGGTACACCTGGCGCTCGATGTCCTCGTCCCGGATGTCCACCTCCACGCTGTCGTCCAGCTCAGGCATGACCTCCACGGCGGCAAAGGAGGTCTGCCGCCGGGCGTTGGCGTCGAAGGGGGAGATGCGCACCAGGCGGTGGACGCCGTGCTCGCTCTTGAGGTAGCCGTAGGCGTTCTCTCCCTCGATGCGGATGGCGGCGGACTTGATACCGGCCTCGTCGCCGTCCTCGTAGTCCATGATCTGGTAGGTGAAGCCGTGGCGCTCCGCCCAGCGGGTGTACATGCGGTAGAGCATCTGGGCCCAGTCCTGGGCCTCGGTGCCTCCCGCCCCGGCCTGGAGGGAGACGATGGCGGCGGAACCGTCGTACTCCCCCGACAGCAGGGTGGACAGCCGGGCGGTCTCCATCTCCTTCACCAGCGCGTCAAACCCCGCCTCCACCTCGGGGACGAGGGATTCGTCCTCCTCCTCGTTGCCCATCTCGCACAGCACCATCAGGTCGTCCCAGGCGGACTGGCGCTTGGCCTGGGCGTTTACCTTGTCCTCCAGGCGGCTGATGCGCTGCTGAACCTTTTTCGCCTTGTCCACGTTGTCCCAGAACCCGTCGGCGGCGGACTGGGCGTGGAGCTCGTCCAGCTCCCGCTCCGCGCTGTCCAGGTCCAGGGCCTTGCCCAGCTTATCCAGGTCGGGCTTGAGGTTGTTCAGCTTCACCTTGTATTCGTCAAATTGCAGCATCGCGCGTCCATCCTTCCGCGGCAGCGGGCCGCTGTTTAATCGATCCCATCTCAATCCATGTATTATATAAGAATTCCCGGCGGTTGTAAAGGGGGAACCGCCGGAAGAATGTCCGTCACAGGTTTGTGAAAAACGCGTTGAAATCCGCGTCAAAAGCTTCATTTGGTTTTTGCCCGCATATTTCTTTCATGGGAGAAGCGCCTCATACGGTATATTTAAAATATTTCGCAGGGCGCGCAGCTCCACGGCATAGATATGCCGCTGCCCTACCTCCATTTTGGCGACGGCGCTTCTGGTGACATCGCAGCCGTAAGTTTGAAGCTGGGCGGCCAGCTGTTCCTGGGTCATTCCCTGGGATTCCCGCGCGGTGCGAATCTGCTGCCCCACCACAAAGTCGTAAGCGTAATCCATGCCGTCACCTCCCAATGCACCCATATCCGCACAATCTAACGCTTGATTCTATATTAGTCTTGTGCTACAATTGCACCAATATAGGTGCAACAAAAAATTTTGGAGGATATGAATGTGAAGGTTGTGGCATTTGGGCCGGATCTATCCGTACCCTATCCAAAAATGTATACGATACTGTTCAACGCGCTGACTACGGTGGAAGGATTGCTTGACAAGGGGGCGGTGGTAAAGGCACGGGCGGTGCTGATGGAGGCGCAGGGGGAAACGGAAGCGCTGTATATCGAAGGGGACGCGGGGGCATAGGGCAGATTCTTGCCGGCCAAAGGGAGGGGGAATAGACTTGGACTTCTGGGTATCGTTGTTGATCGGCTTCCTGTTCTACGGAGGGATATATTCATTGATATTCTTTGTTTGGGAGGGCTTGACACAGCATTATATCGGAAAATTGTGCAAATATCGGGGAACCGGGGAACCGCCGGGCCCGGTTTGTGTCATTTGTGCTTACCACCACCGGTGCCACAGGGCAAAGCGGAGCGCGGAGTATCGAAAGTATTCTTATTGGCGCAGGCTTCTTCCCCAAAAAGCAAAAAAAATATTTGATGAAATCTGGGAGGCGGAAGCGGCCAAGATTTCGGGGGAAAAATAAAAAACCGCCCATCCCAAACAGGGAGGGGCGGTACGGCGGGGTCACCGCTGGCTGGCCTGGGGGCCGGTCTGCTCGGGGAAAATCAGGTCGTCCACGTCCTGCTGGGGCGGTTCGGCCGTCCGCGCAAATTCCCATCTTTCTGTCATGGCGATCGCTCCTTTTCTGGTTTGTCTGATTTGCAAAATTTTGCCCATACAAACCAGTTTATGCACGGGAACGTACAACGATACCGGGAATTTTACGTACAGGTAAAACAGGCCGGGCCGCGGCACGGCCCGGCCTGTCCGCCGTTCAGGTTTGGTCGGCGCAGCCGCCGGAGGCGGGCGCGGGGCGCTTGGCGGGGGTTTTCGGGGGGCGGGCGGAAGCCGGGACCCCGGCCCTGCGGCGCGCCACCCGGCCCGCCGCCAAAATCACGGCGGTGACGGCCAGCACCAGGTAACAGCTTAGGGTGCGGCTGAGGATCATGGCGGGGGCCACCAGGGCGTCGCCGAACACCAGCAGGAAGCCCCGGAGGAACACATTTTCGGCGGCCCCGGCGGAGCCGGGCAGAGGCAAATAGCCCACGGCGATGGAGCACAGCGCCTGGAGGGCGAACACCTCGCCCACGGAGAAGCCGGACAGGCCGAAGGCCCGGTAGACCACGTAGGGCATGACGTAGGAGCAGGCCAGCTGGAGGGCGCTGAGGCCCAGCACCCGCACCAGCAGGTCGGGGGACTTCCGGATGAGCTGGGCGCCCCGGCGGTACTCGGCCAAATGGGCGTCCGCCTTGGCCTCCAGCCCGGCCCGGTCCAGGCTGGGCCGCACCTTGACAACCAAAGCGATGCAGGCGTAAAGCAGCCGCTTGGCGGGGCCGGGGAGGAACAGGAACATCAGCATAGCCGCGTCCAGCAGGGCGAACACCGCCAGCCCCACCCCCAGCAGCAGCCCCACCTGGCCTCCCAGCCGGTCGGTAAAGGGCCCGGCGGCAAACAAGGCGAAAATCCCCCAGCCCATGGCCGCGGTGTTGTAGCCGATGGTGACCAGCAGCATATCCAGCGCCCCGGAGGCGGCGGGCACCCCGTCCCGGCCCATGGCCAGGATCTGGGCGGGCTGGCCGCCGGTGGCGGAAGGGGTAATGGTGCTGAAGAAGAAGCCGGTGCAGGAGTAGTAGGCGCAGCGGCGGAAGGGCTGCGGACAGCCCAGGGAGCGCAGGATGGACCAGGTAGCCCCCGCCTCGCAGCACAGGAACAGCGCCATCAGCGGCAGGCCCAGCAGCAGCGCGCGCCAGTCGGCGCTGAGCAGGGCCTGGGCCAACTGTCCGGGGGTCTGCTCCTTGAGGATGGTGTATACCGTCCAGGCCAGCAGGGCGGCCACCGCCCCGCCGCACAAAATGTTTTTCACGTTATGTCTCATAGCAGCTTCACCCTAAAGGCCCATTTTTCAAAAAACGAGCTCCAATATTTTGTGCGTCCGTGGCCGGGAGAAAATGGGACGGGGTTCCCCGGCCGCCGTCAGCGGACTATGGTTTGTTTAAAAAATGTCAACACGCCCAAACGGAGGCTCTTTTTCCGCCATACTTTTCCAATTTTCCTTGGAATACACAAAGTATTCCTGTGTCAAACCGGCTTCGTCCGGCGAAAAAATCTCTCCCCCCTGGGCATATTTCCAATTTTCAAACAGCGCCTAAAGTTTTTTGGGGGCGCTTGTTTTTAGGAAAAAGTACCGGCCAATTCTTGGACCACGGTGCACACCGCGGCCCCGGCCAGCTGGGCGGAGGTGCGCTCCATGGCCTGCTCCATGGCGGACAGGGCCTGGTCGTCGTAGATCGTCTCCCGGATGGCGGCCAGGCAGGCGCTCTCCTCCTTGGCGGCGATGCGGGCCATGCCGTGATCCACCAGGAAATCGGCGTTCTCCTGCTCCTGCTTCAAAAAGGGCTGCCAGGCCAGGATGGGAAGGCGGGCGGCGATGGCCTCGAAGCAGGTGATCCCGCCGGGCTTGGACAGCATCAGGTGGGCCCGGGCCATGTACTTTTCCACCTCGCGGGTGAAAGGCACCGCCTCGATATTTTCATATCTGCCGTCCAGCCGCTGAAACAGCTTATCATTGTTCCCAGTGAGGATGGTGGTGTGTACCCCGGGCAGAGCGTTCAGCGCCCGGTAGAAGGAGTCCCCCCGGGGCATGAGCCCCAGGCCGCCGCCCATGATGAGCAGCTCCCGCCGCCGGGAGCGGTCCCGGCGGGCGGGCTGGAACCGCCCGCTCACCGGGATGCCCGTTGCCACCACGGTGCCGGGGTCCACGCCTTTGGCAACCAGCCCCTGGCGGACGGATTCCCCAGCCACCAGGTAGCAGTCCGTGCCGGAATGGATCCATTCGCTGTGGCATGTCACGTCGGTGACGCAGGTGACAAGGGGCAGGGCGGAGCCCTCCTCCTCTTTGTACCGGGACACCGCCGCGGAGCAGATTGGGTGGGTGGACACCACCACATCGGGCCGGCAGTCGTCCAGCAGCCGGGACAGGCCATCCAGCAGGTCGTCCCCCCGGTTCTCGCCGGAGTCATTGGCGGTGAGGTCGTGGTAAAGATTATAAAAGACGCCGCCGTAGGTCACAAGCACGTTGAACCACCAGTACATGGCGGGGGCCCGCTCAGGCAGGGCGTATTGAAACAGGTCGACCACAAGGGCCTGGTGGCCGTCCCGCGTCAGATGCTCCTGGAGAGCAGCCGCGGCGGACAGGTGGCCCATGCCGAACTTCCCGGTTAAAATCAATATTCTCATGAAGATCCCTCCAAATCAGCACCGTGCATCATTGCCAGTTTGACGGTGCAGCAAACGCCGCGCTTATTCTGATGGTCTCAATTATAGAGGACAAATCTTCAGTTTCAAGGGAGATACCTTTTAGCTTTTGGTGAGAAATCTTTTAAGGTTCTCTTAAATCACGGGGATAAAACGGGGCGCCCCTTCTTTCATGGCGCCCAATACCAATAACCATTTTACGCACCCCGCCCAATCGCCGCGAACCGTCAACTCGGTGATAAGGGGGGGCTGCTTCTTTCATGAGCCTCTCGGCTTCGAGGTCGGCTTCCGTTCCACCCCGTTTCGGAAGTGGGTATTCTCAAATCTCTCAAAGAAAACCAATAATCCGAACCCATCTCCTATTGGAAAAAGGTTCGGATTATATGGGTTTGGTGCGGATGACGGGACTCGAACCCGTACGGCCGTGGGCCACTAGCACCTCAAGCTAGCCAGTCTACCAGTTCCAGCACATCCGCATAGCGCCGCCTCTGGGCAACCAGCTTTTACATTATAGTGTGCCGGAGGCCGTTTGTCAAGGGGGAACCTCCGCGCGGAAGCGTTCTGCGGCGCATTTTAATGCAATAAGAATTTTACGCCCCGAAAAAACGTCCCGCCGGCCTTGCGCTGGCGGGTTTTTCCTGGTATAATATTTTGTCTTTCTATGGCCGCCGGCCATAGATAAGTTGGTATCAGGAGGGGGCTGGATGGACAATATTATCCTGATTGGAATGCCCGGCTCGGGGAAAAGCACCGTGGGCGTGGTGCTGGCCAAGGCGCTGGGCCGGGGCTTTCTGGACGTGGATCTGCTCATCCAGGAACAAGAGGGGGCGCTGCTCCAGGAGCTCATCGACACGCGGGGGGTGGAGCGGTTCCTGGATTTGGAGCGGGACGTCATCTGCTCGCTGGGGCGTCGGGCCGCCTGCCGGGGCACGGTGGTGGCCCCGGGGGGAAGCTGCGTATGCCGGGAGGAATCCATCGCCCACATGCGGGCGATGGGTACGGTGGTCTACCTCCAGCTGTCTCTGGGGGATGTGGAGCGGCGCATCCAAAACCTGGCTACCCGGGGTATCGCCCTCTCCCCCGGCCAGACGCTGGCCGACGTATACCGGCGCCGTGCGCCGCTGTATGAAAAATGCGCCCACATCACCGTCCCCATCAGGGGCCAGAGCCTGATGGAGACCGTGGAAGCAGTGAAACGATCTCTGGCCGTTTATCAAAACGAATCCAG
>CAJULZ010000104.1 GCA_910587205.1 uncultured Oscillospiraceae bacterium | reverse complement strand
GACCCTGGTTGGGATCGGGGGGAACGTCGGCGGTGGGTTCCGGCGTGGCGGCAGGAGGCTCCGGGGGAACGGAGGGTTCCGGCGTCACGATGGGGTCCACGGTGGGGTCGACAGGGGGGAGGTTGGGGTCCACACCCGGTTCCACCGGGGGCAGGCCCAGGCTGGCCGCATCGGCGGGGTTGTAGAGGATCACCTTGTCCCGCTTGGCGTACTTGCTGTGGTTCTCGAAGGTATGGGAGATGAGTTGGCCGTCCCCGTCATAGACGCAGCGGTACACGTCCACCTCGTAGCCGGTGTAGGGGGTGACGTCCACCTTCTGCTCGCCCACGGGGATGGATTCGTCGGGGGTGTACACCGTGGTCCAGGGGGTAGAGGACAGGGCGTAGCGCTCCGTCTTGACGGAGATATTGTCCGGGTTGCTGCCGAAGAACTGGACGGTGAGCTTGCCCCAGGCCCCGCCCTCGCAGTAGGCCACGATCTTGATGGGGAAACCGGTGTTGTTGCGGAACTTGAAGTCCAGGCTGGGGTAGTAGATGGTGGCGTCCAGCCCGTTGGGGATATACCCGGTGGAGAATGCGTGGCAGGCGCGGCGGACGATCTCCAGATTGGAGTACACCGCGCAGTAGTACAGCGAGGAGGACACCTGGCACACGCCGCCGCCGTCCATGGGCACCGTGCGGCCGTCCTGATAGCCGGTGCTGGGCTTATAGCCGTTGGCGGAGCTGGGGTCGCCGATGGCGCCGATATAGGAGAACACGTCCCCGGGCTGAAGGACCACCCCGTTGCAGGAGGCGGCGGCCCGGGCTACGTTGAAGGAGCGGTTGGCCACCCCGTCCAGGTTGGTCGTGACCTCGGCCAGCAGGTCGTGGTAATACAGCGATTCATCGCCGGAGGTGCCTGGCGGGGTGAACTCCAGGGGGATGGTGACAGGCTCTCCGGGGGTGGCCTGGTCCAGGATGGCCTGGGCCTCGTCCGGATTCACGGACAGGCCGATCACCGCCGGGGTGAGCTTGCCGTCCTCGTCCACGCCGGCGGGCTTGGGCTCCACGTGAATGAGGTCATTGAGGGTTTTGCCGGACAGCTCCGCGCCGGGCACCACCTCGGGCTCCACCCGCAGCTCGGCCTGGCCCTGGGCCAGGGCCTGCTCCACCGCCTCTAAGATGGCGGGGGCGTCCATCTGCCGCCCGTCAAAACCAGGGGTGACGGTGACCTCCTCCTCGCCCAGCTCATAGGTAAAGTCCACGGGGGCCAGGTACATCTCGTCGGCGATGGACTGGATCACCTTTTTGGCCTCGGCCTCCCCCTGGGGGGTGAAGGCGGCGGCGGCCAGGGACAGCTCGTCGGTCTTCTGTACGGCGCCCAGCCACAGCGCCCCCAGCTTCCAGAAGGGCGTGTCGCGCTTGGCGGCCGCGCCCAGGCGTACCACCGTTTCAGGGGAGCAGTCCATCAGTTCGCCGGACAGCTCCTTCCGTTTGCCCTCGCCGTAGAGCAGGATGAGCTTCCGGCTGTCCAGCCGTTGGTTCATCTCCTGGGAGACAATGGCCAGGGCTTCCTCCTCGGTGAGCCCGCCCAGGTCGGCCACGGTCTCGCCCTTATCGTCCACGGCCACCGCGCCGGGCAGCAGCCGCCCGTTGGTCTGCACCCAGGAGCACAGGCCGAAATATCCGCCCACCAGGGCGGCGGCCAAGGCGGCGGCCGCGATGCCCGCGGCCAGCCCAACCGGAAATTTTTTTGGGGTGGGGTTTTCCATGTTCTATAACCTCCCAGCGTAAGGCCGCGGGACCGGCAGGAAAAACGCCGCGGCGTATCGTTTCCCAAAGGGAAAAGCGGACACACAGCGGCGGCCTGACCCAAGTGCGGCCCTATCTTGATCAACAGCCCTATTTTACCACCCCTTGGGGAAATGGGCAAGGATATTTCGATAAAAAAGAGTTACATTTTGGTATCAATTTCTGGGAAAAATGTCGGCGCCGCGGGGGATTTGCCGGAAAAGCACGGCAAACAACCCCTGCGGCGCCATTTTTTGGTCTGTTAGGTTTTGTGGCTCTCCACAATGGCGCCGGTGCGGTAGGCCCGCACCAGGTCCAGCAGGCTGTCCACCTGGCCCTGCATCCGCCGGCCGTTGTCGGTGTCCTCAATGGTGGCGCGGCTGTCCAGCCGTTCGAAGATTTGGGAGGTAGAGGCGATGTCCCAATTCTTGCGGATGGCGGCGGCCCGACCCACGAAGGGCTGGTGGGCCACCAGCCGGAAACAGCCGGAGTTATAGATCAGGGTGTACCCGGCAATGCCGGTGGTTTTCTGATAGGCCTTGCAAAACCCGCCGTCGATGACCACCAGCCGGCCGCCGCCCTTGACGGGGCTCTCCCCCTTTTTGGACTTGACGGGCACGTGGCCGTTGATGATGTGGCAGTGGGGGCCCTCCAGCCCGAAGGCGGCCAGGATGCGTTCGCACACGGCGGAGTCGTTGTACAGGCGGTAATAGGCGTTTTTAGTCTCTACCCAGGTGGACTCATCGGCGATGAAGCGCCGCTCGAAGGTGGTCATGCGGTCCCGGCCGAAGATGGGGCTGTTCCGGCCGCACCACAGCCACCACAGGAAGTCCATGCCAAACTGCCGCTCCGGGGAGCCGGGCTTGTTGTAGTAGGCCCGGCGGGCGGTGGCGTCGGCGTAATCCAGGAACGCCTGGCCGGACAGCCCCTTACAGCCGATGGAGAAGGGGATGAGGGAGCCGTCCTCATGCATGGGGATACAGCCGTGGAACAGCAGGTTGCCGTTATAGACCCGGTAGAGGCTGCCCTTGGAGTAGAGGAAGCGGACATGGCGCTGGAGCTTCTCGCTGTGCCGGAAGGAGCGGGTGAGGGTGTTGATGAGCGTGTCCTCCTCCGGGGTGAGGGAATAGGGGTCGGCGGGGTCCACGGTGGGGAAGTCGGTGTCCAGCATGGGGTAGACCTGCCCGTCGATGGTGATGGTCTTGTCCGCATAGTTGACCTTGTCCAGCAGCAGCCGGTCGTCCATGCCGAAGGAGGGGTTGCGCCGGATTTTCTGGCCCTCCAGCTTGAATAGGATCATGGTAATAGCCTTGTGCATCCGGGCGCACAGCAGCCTGTCCCGGTCGGTGATCTTGTCCTCGTCCTCCTTGGACACCTTCACCTCGAAGCGGCTGATGTCGCACTTGCGGTAAAACTCCTCGGCAAAGACGGATAGGGGGCGCAGGGAGATGCCATAGCCCGTCTCAATGACCTCTAAGTTGTTGTAGCGCAGGGAGTTGACCAGCACGGTGGCCACCAGGGTGCGGGAGCCGGAGGCCGCGCCCATCCAGAGGATGTCATGGTTGCCCCACTGGATGTCCACGCTGTGGTACTCCATGAGGCTGTCCATGATGACGTCGGCGCCGGGGCCCCGGTCAAAGATATCGCCCACCAGGTGGAGGTGGTCCACGGCCAGGCGCTTGATCAGTTCGCACAGCTGGATGAGGAAGTTGGAGGCCCGGTCCAGGTCGATGATGGTGTTGATGATGTTTTCATAGTAGTCCCGCTTGTCCGCCTCATTCTTCTCGTAGTGGGTGTGGATCAGCTCGTCGATGATATAGGCGTATTCCGGGGGCATGGCCTTGCGCACCTTGGAGCGGGTATACTTGGCGCTCACCAGGCAGCACAGGTCGATGAGCCGGTGGAAAGTGATGCGGTACCATTCTCGCATATCCTCGGTTTCCCGCTCGATCTCCTCCAGCTTCTCCTCGGGGTAATAGATCAAGGTGGCCAGCTGGTCCCGGTCAGATTTGGGGACGGTGGTGCCCAGCAAGTCGTCGATCTTCTCCCGCACCACGCCGGAGGCGGAGTTGAGGATGTGCTGGAACGCCTCGTACTCGCCGTGGACGTCGGAAAGGAAATGCTCGGTGCCTTTGGGCAGGTTCTGGATAGCCCGCAGGTTGATGATCTCAGTGCAGGCGGACTGGACGGTGGGGTACTGCTTGGCCAGCAGCTTTAGATACTCCAATTTTTCCGGGCGGAATTCCGCGGAGCGCTTCATGGACAGGTCCCTCCTCTGTATGGTTCAGGCAGATGTGTTGGATAAGGATATTATGGCACATCTGCGGGGAAAAAGAAAGGGCAAAAGGCGCGGAAACGAAAAAATTTCCGCTTCTGCGCCCGGATTTTTGTTAAATCTGTATCAAATTGCCGCGCCCGCTTAAAGCAGATAATTGTTGCCCCGGTCGGCCACTTGTAAGGCTTTCAGCTTATAAGTGGCGAAACCCTCCGTCACCAGGGGCTCCCGTTTGCAGAGCTCCTCGGCCTGCTCATAGCTCCCGGCCCGCAGAATGTACATGCCTGCCACGCCGGGGTAGCCCTTGAACACGCCGCACAGCTCCAAATGCCCCGCGTCGTCCAGGGCTCTGATATTGGCCACATGGCGCTCCACGGCGGCCTTGGTCAGCCGGTTGTAGGTCTTGGTCTTCTCAATAAACATCACATACAGCCATTTTTCCATAGAAAGCTCCCCTTTTTACGTGTCAAATTTCCCTACGTCCTTCCAAGGCCCGCATGAGGGTGGCGTCGTCGGCAAACTCCAGATGGCTGCCCACCGGGATGCCGTAGGCCAGGCGGGTGGTCTTTACCCCAAAGGGCTTGAGCAGCCGGGACAGGTACATGGCGGTGGTCTCCCCCTCGGTGTCCGGGTTGGTGGCCATGATGACCTCCTCAATTCCGCCCGCCGCCACCCGCTCCACCAGCTGCTGGATGCGCAGCTCGTCCGGCCCCACGTGGTTCATGGGGGAGATCACCCCGTGGAGCACGTGGTACAGCCCGCCGTATTCCCGGGAGCGCTCCATGGCCACCACGTCCTTGGGGTCGGCCACCACGCACACGGTGGCGTGGTCCCGCTTGGAGGAGGCGCAGATGAGGCACTGGCCGTCGCCGTCGGTGAGGTTTTGGCACACGGGGCAGCAGCCGATGGATTTTTTCGCGTTCAGCAGGGCGGCGGCGAAGTCCTGGGCAGTCTGGTCGGGCTGGTCCAGGATATAGAAAGCCAGCCGCTGGGCGCTCTTGCGGCCCACGCCGGGCAGCTTGGCGAACTGCTCCACTAGATTTTCTAAGGCGGCGGGGAAATAGTCCATGGTAAAACCTCCAAAGCAAGGGGTGTGTTGGTTTTATGTGGTCCCACCGGGGAAAGTGTGGGCGAGACGCTGGGTCAGTGCGGCAAGCTCCGGGGGAAAATCCGTCTGGTAATCATACCAGAGCACCTCGTCCCGGTTGGCGCAGACCAGCGGGACAAACGCGGAGAACAGGCTCATGATGCCGTCAGGGCAGGCCTCCGCCAGCGGCTTGCCGTCACAAAAAACCGACAGCTCAAAGGAGCTGAAATAGTACCGAGGAACCCTTTTCAGCTCCGCCAGCCGGATGGGGGAGCTGGGGCCAGTGCGGGCGCTTTTTGTTTGGCGCAATTCGGCCCGAAAGCTGAGGCCGGGAATGGCCTGTAGGCCGGGGGTGGTCTGGATCTGCTGGGTCAGCGCCTGGACGGCCTGATCCTCGTAGGCCAGAATCCGCTCCAGCAGGCCGCTTTCCGACCGTTGTTCCTCCAACCGGTACGTCATTCCTCTACCTCCGCAGGGCGGCGATGGCCGCCGCCGGGTCGGCCGCGCCGTACACCGCCGAGCCCGCCACCAGCACGGTGGCCCCGGCCTGGACCACCTTTTCGGCGGTGCCGGGGGCGATGCCGCCGTCCACCTCCAGCTCGCAGGCGGGGTTATACTTGTCGATAATGGCCCGCACCTGCCGGATGGTGTCAAGCTGCTGTTCCATGAACTTCTGCCCGCCGAACCCCGGCTCCACCGTCATCACCAGCACCATGTCCAGCTGTTCGATGTAGGGCAGCACGGCGCTTGCCGCTGTGATGGGCCGCAGGGCCACCGCCTTTTTCACTCCGTTGTCCCCCATGGTCCGCAGGGCGTCGGCGATGCGGGCGGGGTGGTCGGCCTCCAGGTGGACGCTGAGCAGGTCCGCCCCCGCCTTGGCGAACTGTTCAATGTACCGGGCGGGCTTGTCGATCATCAGGTGCACGTCCAGGAACATGTCCGTGTGGTTCCGTATGGACTGGACCACGGGTACGCCGATGGTGATGTTGGGGACGAAAGCCCCGTCCATCACGTCCACGTGGAGCCAGTCCGCCGCGGACACGCGCTCAATGTCCCGCTCCAAATTGCAAAAATCGGCGGAAAGGATGGAAGGCGCTACTTTGACCATGCCGATGGCCTCCTTTTTGGAGTTGATTGGTGTGGACAGGGCGGCGGGGGCTGTCTGGGCCGCACACCGGCCGCGCCCCGGCCACATAGGATAGGGCACGCGGAAACCGCCGCGGCTGCCGGCCGGGAGGCTCTCCCGCGCCCGCGCCCGCCCCGGCCGACGGCGCACCGCACCTGAATACCCCCCGCCGCCCTCTGGGCGGCGGGGGGAGCTTGTTCCCGCCGGCCCGGCCTCAGCCGGTGATGGTGCCGCTGGGGGGGACCTCCCGGACCTGGTAGCCCTCCTGACGCAGGGCGTCCATAATCTCCGCCTTATGGCTGCGGCCGAAGGCTTCCAGCGTCACCTTCAGCTCCACCCCGGCCTGGCGGTTAATATTGACAAACTGGTTGTGGTCCAGTTTGATGATGTTGCCATTGAGCTTGGCCACCAGGTCGGCGATGCGCAGCAGTTCTCCGGGGCGGTCGGGGAGCTGCACGGAAAAGGTGAAAATGCGCCCCCGGTTGATCAGCCCGTGCTGCACCAGAGAGGAGATGGTAATCACGTCCATATTGCCGCCGGACAGCACGCTTACCACGTTTTCCCCCCGGGGCTCCAGATGGGCCAGGGCGGCGATGGTGAGCAGTCCCGCGTTTTCCACCACCATTTTGTGCTTCTCCATCACGTCCAGGAAAGCGTCCACCAGCTCGTCGTCGTCGATGGTGAGGATGCCGTCCACATTCTGCCGGATATAGGGGAACACCTGGTCCCCCGGGGTCTTCACCGCCACGCCGTCGGCGATGGTGGTCACTTTATCCAGCGTGACCACGTGCCCGGCCTCCAGGCTGGCCTTCATGGATGCCGCCCCGGAGGGCTCTACGCCGATCACCCGCACCGAGGGGTTGAGCAGCTTGGCCAGGGTAGACACGCCCGCGGCCAGCCCGCCGCCCCCAACGGGCACTAAAATCACATCCACGTCGGGCAGGTCCTTGAAGATCTCATAGGCGATGGTGCCCTGGCCGGTGGAGACCGTGAGGTCGTTGAAGGGGTGGACATAGGTGAGCCCCTCCTCCTCGCTCAGCTTGGCGGCCAGAGCCGCCGCGTCGTCAAAGGTCTCGCCGTGGAGCGCCACCTTGGCCCCATAGTCCTTGGTGTTGTTCACCTTCACCAGGGGGGTGGTGGTGGGCATGACGATGGTGGCCTGGACGCCCGCCGCCTGGGCGGCGTAGGCTACGCCCTGGGCGTGGTTGCCGGCGGAGGCGGTGACCAGGCCCCGGGCTTTCTCCTCCTCGGAGAGGGTGGAGCACTTGAAGTAGGCGCCCCGGATCTTATAGGCCCCCGTCACCTGCATATTCTCCGGCTTGATGTAGACCTGATTGCCGGTAGCTTTTGTGAAAAAGGGACTGTAAATCAGGTCGGTGGGGTGAAGAACGCCGTCCAGGGTTTTCCGCGCCGCCTTGAAATCGTTCAGCGTCATCATGGTGGAAGGACTCCCTTATCTCATTTTAGCATCTTATTCTACATGAAGATTTTGTTAAAGTCAACCGCTCCCGGTCCCTTCTTCTTGACTTTGACGGCTGTGGGGGGTAGAATAGAATCTGCAAAAATTATCTTCCGGGAAGGAGCGGGGGCCGTGTCGTATGTCAAAAAACGCAGCGTTCTGCCCATTTATTTCATCGGAGCCACCTGGCTGCTGTGGTCGCTTTTTGCGCCGCTGTACCGGCCGGGCCATTATATTATGGCGGCGCTGGCCTCCTTTATCGCCTATAACGTGGGTAAGATGATCTTCCCCGACCGGGGATACGAGGTGCAGGGCACGGCGCAGGACATCCCACGGTCGGAGCCCCGGCCCCAGGCCGCGCCGAAGAAAGAGGAAAAGCCCAAATCCACTGGAAATCCGGAGATCGACGCGCTGCTGGATGAGCGGGAGAAAGCCGTGTCCGAGATGCGGCGGCTGAACGACACCATCAAGGATGCGAAGATCTCCGCCCAGATCACCCACTTGGAGACCACCACCGGCAAGATCATCGACGTGGTGGTGGCGTCGCCGTCCAAGCTGCCCCAGATCCGCAAGTTCATGAACTATTACCTGCCCACCACCCTGAAGCTGCTCAACGCCTATGACCGGATGGACTCCACCGGTGTGTCCGGGGCCAACATTGACGGTACGAAGGGGAAGATCGAGAACATGCTGGACACCATCTGCACCGCTTTCACCCGCCAGCTGGACGACCTGTACGGCGAGGAGGCGCTGGATGTGTCCGCCGAGATCAAGGTGATGGAACAGATGCTGGCCCAGGAGGGACTGGGCGGCATGACGCTGGGCGGCTCGTGAGGGGGACGGGATGAAAAAGCAGATCACGAAAAAGGGCTATCGGGTGCTGGCCATCGTGTGGACAATAGCCGCCGCGTCTATGGCGGTGGCGTTTGTACGGCGGCTGGCCGAGTTCAACCTGCTTTTACTGCTCCTGCTGGTGCTGAGCCTGCTCACCGCCTCCAATTTCTGGAGAGCTTACCGGAGGACGCCGGAGGAGGACGGACCCCATGGCGCTCCGGCGGCGGGGCGCCGCCCGCCCCAGGGGGACGGGCTGAACGACGTGCTGCGATCCGGCGGCCTGAACAACGTATTCCCGGACGATGACGACAACTACGATTGGGAGGAGAAAAACCATGAATGATGAGACGAACATGATGCCCGAGTTGACGCTGGACCCCACCGGCTCCGCTGCCGCCGCCGCGGCGGCCAAGGAGGCGGAGGCCGCCGTCCCTAAGGCCCCTGAGGCCCCCGCCCTGACGCTGGAAAACAGCGTCACCCCGGAGGACGCCGCGGCGGTTCAGGCCGCGCGGGACGCCCAGGCCATCCAGCTGGACGAGAGCCAGCTGTCCGAGGCGGAACGGAAGCTGGTCAACGACTTCTCCGAAAAGATCGACATCACCGATTCCACCCAGGTGCTGCAATACGGCGCGGCGGCCCAGAAGAACATCGCGGGCTTCTCGGAGAACGCGCTGAACAACGTGCGCACCAAGGACCTGGGAGAGGTGGGCGAGGCCCTGTCCTCCCTGGTGGTGGAGCTGAAAACCTTCGGCCAGCCGGAGAAGAAGGGCATCGCCGGGTTCTTCCAGAAAAAGCGCAATGAGCTCACCGCCATGAAGGCAAGCTATGACAAGGCGGAGGTCAACGTGGACAAGATCGCCTCCATCCTGGAGGGCCACCAGGTCACGCTGATGAAAGACATTGCCATGCTGGACCAGATGTATGAGCTGAACACCAAGTACTACAAGGAGCTGACCATGTATATCCTGGCGGGCAAGAAGGCCCTGATGAAGGCCCGGAACGAGACGCTGGAGGAACTGCGCAAGAAGGCGGCGGCCTCCGGTTCCCAGGAGGACGCCCAGAAGTACAACGATTTCGCCAACCTGTGCAACCGCTTTGAGAAGAAGCTCCACGACCTGGAGCTCACCCGGATGATCTCCATCCAGATGGGCCCCCAGACCCGGATGATCCAGAACAACGACACGCTGATGCTGGAGAAGATCCAGTCCTCCCTGGTGAACACCATCCCCCTGTGGAA
>CAJULZ010000103.1 GCA_910587205.1 uncultured Oscillospiraceae bacterium | reverse complement strand
AAAGGCGGTGGGCAGGCCGTCCACCGCCACCGCGGGGCAGGCGCGCAGCCCGTACCGCTCCGCCAACGCCTCCACCTGCCCGTCCCGGACGGGCCTGCCCCCGCGCAGCGCCAGCCGCAGACGGATGTAGGAGACGGCGTACCGGGCCAGGAGCACCACAACCCCCGCCTCATAGGCCAGGAACAGCCAGCCAAAGACATCTCCCAGCGGGGCGGCGGGAGGCAGGGGCACCGGGGCCGTCACCTTGGCCAGCGTCCCAAATTCCCCGGTGAAGAGGGATTTCAGCGCCTCCACCACCATGGGCCAGTTGAGCAGGGCGTGCCGTCCGCCCCACCCCGCCGGGAGGAGCAGCACCACCGCCAGCACGCCCCATACCCCGAACTGCCACCGGGGGGACAGCTTGTCCCGGAACATGGCCTTGACGGCCAGCAGCAGCACCGCGACCCCGGAGGCGGTGAGCGTCTGCAATAAAAACGACCAAAAATCTGTCATAGCACAATACCTTTCCTACCGCAAATTTTTACAGGTCCAAGTTTTTGCCACGTTTCGCGGCCATCATATAATCTTGCAAAATGCAAGATATAAGATTGTCGTGCCGCGATGTCAAAAGGGACAAAAATCCGTTCTATACCTCCATTTCGTCCAACAGACGACGCAGCTCGTCCCGCTCCTGGGCAGAAATAGGCTTCTCCTTCAAAAACGCCGCCACCAGATCCCCTGTGGACCCCCGGTACACCTGGCGAAGAAAGCTGTCCCGGGCCTGAGCCTGACAGTCCTCCCTGCTCAGCGCCGCGCGGTACTGGCGGGGATACCCCTCCTTCTCAATGGCTACCAGCCCCTTGGCCTCCATTCGGGTGAGATAGGTGAGCACCGTGTTGCGGTTCCACCCCGTCTCCCCCCGGAGAGCCTGGGTAATCTCCCCCAGACCGGCCCCGCCGCCATCCCACAGCACCCCCAGCACCGTCCACTCACGCTCCGACAGCTTGGTCATACTCAAACCTCCTACAATTATAGTCTTCTCCCTTTATACTACAACTGTAGGAGGCTTCTGTCAAGGTTTTTTCCATCAACACGGTTGGCAGCCTGGGCCGATTGCGGCAGCTTTTGCAAAAGCCGACGAGCTGGAAACCCTTATTGGCCGGTTCCAGGCGGCCGGGCGAGTTTGCCGTATACCCCCTCCCTCGCCCGAATACATTGAGAGGGAAAGGGGGGGGCAGCCCTGGAGAATCAATCTTGCATTTTGCAAACTCATACCGCCCGGCTGGGGGCGCGGACGGTTCCGGTGGAGGAATCCATACCTCAGCTGGACCCGCAGGAGTACGCCCAGAGGCTCCGCGACATTGGGCATG
The DNA here is from genome assembly GCA_910587205.1 of uncultured Oscillospiraceae bacterium. GTDB lineage: Bacteria > Bacillota > Clostridia > Oscillospirales > Oscillospiraceae > Enterenecus. Next base: position 8,460 of record CAJULZ010000103.1, on the reverse strand, counting down.
ACCTATATGACGTCTTCATCCAATATGAGAACAACGCCGCCGGACCGTAACACACCGTGGCCGACTTCTTATCTGCATGGGAGAAACTGGAATGGAAGCAATTTATGCACGGCAATCAGTAGACCGGGCCGACAGTATCTCTATCGAAAGTCAGATCGAACTGTGCCAGTATGAAGCCCGCGGCGAAGCGGTCAAAACCTACATTGACCGGGGCTACAGCGGCAAAAATACGGAACGCCCCGCCTTCCGCGAAATGATGGCCGATATGGAGCGGGGGCTCATCCGAAAGGTCATCGTCTATAAACTGGACCGCATTAGCCGCTCTATCCTGGATTTTTCCGCTATGATGGACATATTTGGAAAATATGGAGTGGAGTTTGTCTCCACCACGGAAAAATTTGACACCTCCTCCCCCATGGGCCGTGCTATGCTGAATATCTGCATCGTATTTGCCCAGCTGGAACGGGAGACCATCCAGAAACGGGTCGCCGACGCCTATTTTGCTCGCTGTCAAAAGGGCCTTTATATGGGAGGGCGGGTCCCCTTTGGCTACCGCCTCGCCCCCACCGTCATCGGCGGTATCCGCTCATCCATGTATGAGGCCGTGCCCGAGGAAGCGGAGGTGGTCCGGCTGATCTACGAACACTACGCCCAGCCCCAGTGCTCCTACGGCGATATCATCCGTGAACTCCACGCCCAGGGCATCTGCAAGCGCGGCAAACCCTGGGAGCGCTCCCGGATGTCAGATATCCTGCGCAACCCCATCTATGTCCGGGCCGACTTGTCTGTTTACCGCTTTTATCAGGAGCTGGGCATCACCATTGCCAACGGTCCTGCCGACTTCATCGGTACCAATGGTTGCTACTTTTACCATACGAAAGACGGCATAGGGCGGAATCAACCTGGACCGACGGAGGGCTGCCTGGTCCTCGCCCCCCATACAGGCATCGTCCCGGCGGATATCTGGCTCCAATGCCGCCGGAAATGCCAAAACGCACAACGGGTCCAGCCCTGGCAGAAGGCCAAAAACACCTGGCTGGCGGGAAAGGTCAAATGCGGGCTGTGCGGATATGCGTTAGTCTCTAAACATGCCCCCGGCTCCTCTCGCGGCTACCTCCTCTGTTCCCACAGGATGGACACGAAAGCCTGTCCCGGCCCCGGTACTGTCCGCACCGAAGAGCTGGAAGGGCTTGTCTACCATGAACTGGCGGAAAAATCGGCTCTGCTTCCCCAGCTCCATCCCCGCCCTGCCCCAGCCGTCAGCCCGGAAAACGTTGAGCTGCGCCTGGAATTGGCCCAGATTGACCACGAGATTGACGCACTCATGGCGCGGCTGGGGGAGGCAGACAGCGCCTTGTTCCACTATATTAACCAGCGGGTGTCCAACCTGGACGGCAGGAAGCAAGCCATCCGGCAAAAACTTGCTCAGGGACGCCCTGGGGATGAGCCGGCCCGCCCGATGCTCAACAGCTGGTTCAGCCTCTGGGACGCGCTGTCTTTCGAACACAAGCGACACACAGCAGATCTACTCATCCGCGCCATCCGGGTGGATGCCGGACGCATCCGGATCGAATGGCGTGTTTAATTTTTTTACACCCTGTACGTTTCGGCGAAGCGATCCGCCTTGCCAAGGACCGCATGGATCAGAAGAACGTGTACTTCACCAACCCGGCGTTCGATAAATAATTGAAATCTTAATAAATCCCAGTATCCCGGTCAGAAATGTCTGGGATACTGGGATTTTATTGTTTCTCGGAACCAATTCAGCAATTATATACAATATATTATCTTCTACAGCCCGTCCTTTCGGACTTTCTTTGCAAAATTATTGACAAACTGTGAATAAACTGATAAAATGAAATCCGTTGAGATTCACGGTTCCAGCTGTCTAATTTTTGAAGAAAGAGAGGGTAAATTTAATGTTCAAAAAGTTTACCAATGGCTGCGTTCGGGTTATGAACCGCTGGCTCCCCGACCCGTTCCTGTTCGCCATCATCCTGACCATTGTGGTGTTTATCGCCGCTATGATCGGCACCGGGATGGGTCCTATCCGGATGATCTGGGCCTGGGGCGGCGAAGGCGGGGAGAAGCTTGGTCTGTGGAACCTGCTGAAGTTCTCCATGCAGATGGCCTTGGTACTGGTGCTGGGTTCCGCCTTGGCCTCCGCCAAAATCTGCAAGAAGATTTTGGGCGCCATCGCCGGTCTTGCCAAAAACAAGATGAGCGCCATCGTGGTGACTACCGCGGTGTCCACCATCTGCTGCTGGCTCAACTGGGGCTTCGGCCTCATCGTCGGCGCCCTGCTGGCTAAGGAAATCGCCAAGCGCGTGCGGGACGTGGACTATCCCCTGCTGATCGCCTCCGCCTACTCCGGCTTCGTGATCTGGCACGCCGGCCTGTCCGGCTCCATCCCCCTGGCTCTGGGCGGCGACGGCTATAAGGTCGGCGAAACGGTCTTCCAGGCCACTACCGCCGAGACCATCCTCCACCCCATGAATATCGTCATGTGCCTGGTGATCCTGATTGCCATGCCCTTTGTCAACTATGCCATGCACCCCGATAAGGATCATACTATCACCGTAGATCCTGCCCTGCTGGCCGACGAAAAGGAGCGTGAATACTCCGTCAATACCCCCGCTGAGAAGATCGAACACAGTAAGATCCTGTGGGGTATCGTGTGCGCGATGGGCTTCATCTACATTGTCTACTACTTCATCCAGAAGGGCTTCAGCCTGGATCTGAACATCGTGAACTGCATCTTCCTGTTCCTGGGCATCCTGGCCCACGGCAACCTGCGCAAGTATGTGGACGCCATCGGCGACGCCGCCGCCGGCGCGGCGGGTATCCTGCTCCAGTTCCCGTTTTACGCGGGTATTATGGGCCTGATGACTGTCACCAACGACAATGGCGTGTGCCTGGCCGGCATCATTTCCGACTTCTTCGTGAGCATCTCCAACTCCGTAACCTTCCCCATGTGGACTTTCCTGTCCGCTGGTATCGTCAACTTCTTTGTCCCCTCCGGCGGCGGCCAGTGGGCAGTTCAGGGCCCCATCGTCATGCCCGGTTCTCTGAACGTGGGTGTGGAGGCCGGTCGCGCAGCTATGGCCATCGCCTGGGGCGATCAGTGGACCAACATGATCCAGCCCTTCTGGGCCCTGCCTGCTCTGGGCGTCGCCGGTCTGAAGGCCAAGGACATCATGGGCTACCTGGTAACCGTCCTGATTTTCACCGGAATTGTCGGTATCCTGGGCTTCCTGGCTTGGGGCGTGTTCTTCCCCGGCTAAGGCCCATCCTGTCCTTCCGTGAATCCCCGAAGAAAAGGCCCGCTCCGTTTGGAGCGGGCTTTTCTCGTATCCATGTTAGTTTTCCCAGCTGTTTCCTGTGGCGTAATCGATGGTGACGCCGGGTTGCACATTGTATACAAACACGTTAAAGCACACCCCTTCGCCGTCATCCTCCACGGAAAAAGCCTCCATCTGCACCCCTCTGGCTACCAGATCTGCACCCTCAAAAATGGGCGTCACCCGGTAGAGCACGTGGTTCCCTGTCTCCTCCGCATAACCGTCCACCATGTTCTCAAAGGGGAGCATCCCCTCCACATTCATGTAACGCGTGCCGGTAATGAGATTTTGCGGGTTGGCATTTTCTCCCGCCAACTGGTAGCCAATTAAATGACAGCGGTTGTAGAGATATTTTCCGTCCACGCAGTCATATTTCACTGTCTGCCAACCCGACGGCTTTACCTGCCCGATGTCCCCCCGGGGCTCGGTCGGCATGATCTCCAGACAGATATTGGCATAGGCCACCCCGCATCTCCCCAAGTAGTCCAACTCACTGTAGGTCTCAACGGGCTCAAACGTCAGATCCTTCGCATCGAATCCCGGCCAGTTGTCCTGGAGCACCACATAGGGTTCTCCGGAATATTCCGGGATATCTTCTATCGAAACTGCCGCCGGGGCCTTGAGCCCCAACTCGATCAGCAAACTGTCCCATGTCAGCGAGCCGTTTAAGTACAGGCCCAGAGCGGTGACCCCTACCACCACAGCCATCACCAGCAACAACAGAATTAGCCGTTCCCTGCTTCCGGCCTGTCGCCGCTTTCGCGTGGTCGCGCTCATAAGCCACCCCCTAAGATGCCGCTGAGCTTAACAGCCGCTGCAGCCTCCTCTATCACTGGGACCGGCCGCACAAGCGCAAACCGCACATGCCCCTCCCCCAGCGGGCCAAAAGCAGAACCAGGCGTGCACAGCAGCCCCGTACGGTCCAGCAGCTTGAAACAGAACTCCACAGCGCTGGAAAAACCATCCGGCACAGGTGCCCATACAAACATGCTGCCTTGGCTGTCCGGCACATTCCAGCCAATTGCCCTCAGTCCGCCGCACAGGGCATCCCGCCGCGCCTGATACTCCGCCCGGTTCCGCGTCACGCTATCCTGGGGGCCGTTGAGGGCAGCCGCCGCTGCATGCTGGATGGGCAGAAACATCCCATAGTCGATCTGGGACCGCAGCCGTTTGAACGCCCCCACCACTTCCCGGTTCCCCAATACAAAGGACACCCGCGCCCCAGTAAGGTTGTAGGTCTTGGATAGAGAGTTAAACTCCACCCCTACCTCCTTTGCGCCTTCAAAAGCCAGGAATGACTTGCCCACCCGTCCGTCAAAAACAATATCGGAGTAGGCATTATCATGAATAATGACAATATTGTGGGCTTTCGCGAAAGCGACCAGCCTGGGATAGAATTCGTCAGGGGCAATTACCCCCAGCGGATTAGCGGGATAGGACACGACCATAAACCGGGCCTTTTCCGCCAAACCCAGGTCAAAATGCTCCAGATCAGGAAGGTATCCATTTTCCTCTAACAGTGGGTAGCGGACGCACTCCGCTCCGCAGAGGTACGGTCCCAGCCCAAAAATTGGATAGCCCGGGTCAGGAACCAATACCACGTCCCCGAAGTCGCACAGTGTCCAGCCGATGTGGGCCAACCCCTCCTGGGAGCCATACACCGCCATCAGCTCGTCCTCCGCCAGCTTCACGCCATACCGGCGGCGGTACCAGTCCTGCACAGCCTGAATCAGCTCCGCCGTCTCTCCCAGGGAATACCGGTAATTCTCCGGGTTGGCCGCAAACTGGGCCAACGCCTCTACAATATGGGGCTCAGGCAAAAAATCCGGCGTGCCGATGGACAGGTTATACACAGGCTTTCCCTGGGCCAGCCGCTCACTTTTCCGGTTGTCCAAAACATTGAAAATACCTGGTTCAAAGCCATCCATCCGTCCCGCAAGTCTAATCTCCATGGATTATTCCCTCTTCGCCTCTATATTTCTCAGCTGCGCCAGCAGCGCCCCGGCATCCCCATTACGCTCTCCTACCAGGATAAGGAACTGGCCTTCATCCAATATAGGCACACCTAATTCCTGGGCCTTCCGCAGCTTGGAGCCCGCTGCCTCCCCGGCCACTACACACCCCGTTTTTTTTGATACTGACCCGGACACCTTCCCCCCCAGCGCCTCCAGCTTCTCCCCCGCTTCCTTGCGGGAGCAGGCGGACAGTTCCCCGGTGAGCACAAAGGTGAGACCCGCCAGCTTGTCCCCCACCGGGGCAGACCGGCTTTCCATGTTTACCCCGGCCTCTCGCAGCACTGCGATGAGGTGCTGGCTCTGAGGTGCCGCAAACCATTCCGTCAGATTTCGGGCGGTGATGCCGCCAATGTCGTCAATAGCGGTAAGCTCCTCCTCCGTAGCGCCAGCCAGGGCGTCCAAGGAACCAAACCGGGCCGCAAGGATTCTCCCCGCTTTCTGCCCGACCTGCCGAATGCCAAAAGCAAATAGCAGCTTAGAAAGGTCGTTTCCCTTTGACTTCTCTATGGCTGCCAACAAGTTATCCGCTGATTTCCGTCCCATGCGCTCCAGCTTCGCCACCTCGTTCCGATCCAGCTGGTAGAGATCAGCGGGGGTTTTTACCATCCCGGCATTTACTAAACCTTCCACCACCGCCGGGCCCAGGCCCTCAATGTCCATGGCGTCCCGGCTGGCAAAATGGGTCAGGTTCCGCAGGAGCTGCGCTGGACACTCCGCTCCGGTACAGCGTATGTGGGCGCCGTCCTCATCCCTGGCTACCGCTGCGCCGCACACTGGACAGACCGCAGGCAGCAGGTAGGGCACGGTTCCCTCCGGCCGCTTTTCTTTTACCACAGATACAATCTCCGGAATGATCTCCCCCGCCTTTTGCACCACCACAGCATCCCCAATGCGGATATCCTTCTCCGTGATAAAGTCCTGGTTGTGCAGGGTAGCGCTGGTAACAGTAGTGCCCGCCAGCCGCACAGGAGCCACTACTGCCTTTGGGGTGAGCACCCCAGTACGTCCCACCTGGATTACGATGTCCTCCACTACACTCTCTTTCTGCTCCGGCGGATATTTGTAGGCCGCGGCCCACCGGGGAAATTTCGCCGTCTCCCCAAGCGCGTCGCGTGCCGACAGGCTGTTTATCTTTATGACTGCCCCATCAATGTCGAATGGATACTTTTCCCGGTCGTCGCCCAGTTGGAAAATAGCGGACTGGATTTCCTCAATGTCACCCGACAGCCGGTAGTCAATAACCTTGAACCTCAGAGACCGCAGCCAATCCAGGCCCGCGCTGTCAGTGCCAAACGGTTCATGGTCGGTATATTGGATATTGAATACCACCATATCCAGCCCCCGGGCGGCGGCTACCTTGGGATCCAGCTGGCGCATGGAACCGGCGGCCGCATTGCGCGGGTTGGCAAACAGGGGCTCTCCCCGGATTTCCCGCTCCTCATTGAGCCGCTCAAAGGTTTTCCGGGGCATGTAGACCTCTCCTCGAACAATTAGCTCCGAGGGGGCTTTCTCCAGCCGCATTGGGACAGACCGGATGGTGCGGATATTCTCCGTCACATCCTCCCCCACCTGGCCATCCCCACGAGTCGCGCCGCGGACAAACACACCGTTCTCATACTCCAGCGCTACCGACAGGCCATCCACTTTGGGTTCCAGCAGGTATTCCGCTTCCACCCCGCTTTCCCGCACCCGGCGGTCAAAGTCCAGCAATTCATCAGGCGAAAATACGTCCTGGAGGCTTTGCAACGGCACCCGATGCACCACCTGCTGAAAACTGTCCAATGCTTTACCCCCTACCCGCTGGGTGGGGGAGTCCGGCGTAACCAGTTCCGGATGGTCAGTCTCTATCTCCTCCAGCTGTCGAAGCATTCTGTCATACTCATAGTCCGGGATAGTAGGCGCATCTAAGACATAATAGTTATAGCTATGCTCGTTCAGCATATTCCGGAGCCACGCGGCCTGCTCCTCAATCCCCATACCGGCTGTCCCCCTTTTCCAATCTCAAATAGGTATCGGGTGTCTCACCCACAATCACCGTTTCTGCCACACATACGTTGCTGCTGACCGATACCGGGAGTATCTCCCCAGGCAGAAACAGGTATACCGTGGCCGTAACCTCCAGACACACCCTATGCAGGGTTTGGTTTACCCCCGCAGCGGTAAAGGAATTGGCATAATCAGCGACGACTTCACCCACCGAATCCACCTTCACCCGAACCCGGGGGCCCGTGCCCGACAACAGTGGCTGCCCCGTAAGCGTCCCCAAGGGCACTCTTAGAGCATCGCCGTCCAAAGCCTCCAGCTGCCTGACCACCGCCTCCACCACTTGGCGCTTAAAGCGGCTGTTTGCCGCAGTGTTACTGGTGATGGAGGTCACTTTCCCCGCTGAATCAGTTTCTATCGTAACAAAATCGGCATAATCCATTCCATTTTCCTGAAGGCAGTTGTCCACGGCGGTGTCAATGGCCTGAGTCATCAAATTGACCGCCTGACTGGATGCCGCTGCTTCCAGCACAGGCAGCAGCAGCCCATTCAGCGCATACAGCGTTACGCAGAGTAAAACCAACGTCAAGGTCACAGGCAGCGCCACCATTGCCCCGCCCATACGCCTCAATAGAATATGCAGGCGCTTTAGCTTTACAGGCATACAGCCACCCCCTATGGGCCACTGTATGCATCTGAAGGCTCGGCCTATACCCGGCCTATTTCCGCAATAGCTCTTCCGCCGCCAGCAAGATGCCTGCCCTGCCCGACTCATAAGTGAGGCCGCCTTGCAAGTAAACCGTGTACGGTTCCCGCATAGGCGCGTCGGCGGACAGCTCTATAGAAGATCCCTGGATAAAGGCTCCAGCGGCCATAATCACCGGGCAGTCATAGCCCGGCATATCCCAGGGCTCCGGCGTAACATAGGAATCCACCGGCGCGCCGGACTGGATTCCTTTACAGAATCGCTTTACCGCTTCCGGACTTCCCAGATGGATCATCTGGATAATATCGTGGCGCACCGCATCCGACCTCGGTCCGGTCTCATAGCCCAGCAGTTCCATGATCCGCGCGGCAAACACCGCAGTTTTCAGCGCTTGGGCCACCGTGTGAGGAGCCAT
>CAJULZ010000102.1 GCA_910587205.1 uncultured Oscillospiraceae bacterium | reverse complement strand
GTCTGCTCCAGGTTGAGCACCACCGTGCGCTTGTCCCGCAGGTGGTCGGCGATCTCGGACGCGTTCTCAAACCGGGTGGGGTTGACCAGCACCACCTGGAGCTGGGTGGTGGTGTGGATGTTGACCACCTTGTTGTTGCGGCGGTCACGGTCAATATCCCGGTCCCGGGCAGGCTCCTTGGCGGCGCTTACCGGGGCGAAGTCCTCCTCATAGCCGTCGTCCTCCTCGTCCTCATAGGGGCGGGCAAGGCGCTTGAGTTCATCGAAAAAGCTCATAAGACAGGTCTCCTTCCTATAGTTGACACGCTTAAAAGGCCCATGCCGGGTCCCTTCCAAGCCCGCCGCAGGCGCGGCCCACGCGTGTATGCCGCAAGTGAAATACACCCCGGCCCGGGGTGGGTCAGCCGGGGGCATTGGGCAGGCGGGGGCCGAACAGCGCCGAACCCACCCGGATGCAGGTGGAGCCCGCGGCGACCGCGTCGGGATAGTCGCCGCTCATGCCCATGGACAGCACGTCCATATCTATGTTATTATCCAACATTTCCTGTCTTATGTCAACAGCCAACTGGCGCAAAGTTTCAAAATAGTGGAGATTTTCCCCTGGGGCGGCCGCCGCGGGGGGGATGCACATCAGCCCGCGCAGCCGTACATGGCCCAGCGAAGCGGCCAGCCGGGCCGTCGGGAGGGCCTCCGGCGGCGGGAACCCGGACTTGCTGGCCTCCCCCGCCAGGTTGATTTCCAGCAAAATATCCTGCAGGACGCCCAATTTCGCCGCCTGGGCGTCGATGGCCCGCAGCAGCTTTTCCGAGGAGACGGAGTGGATCAGCTCCACCTGCCCCACCACATATTTCACCTTGTTGGTCTGGAGATGGCCGATGAAGTGCACCCGGGCCCCGTCGTAGGCGCGGTCGGCTATGTGTGCGGTGAGCTCCTGCACCCGGTTCTCCCCGCACAGCGTGACCCCGGCGGCGACGGCCGCCCGGATGGTATCCGAGCTCTGGGTCTTGGTGGCCGCCAGCAGCTCTACCGCCGCCGGGTCCCGCCCGGCGGCCCGGGCCGCGGCGTCGATGCCCGCGCGCACCTGGGCGATATTTTCCCGCAAATCCATATCAGCGCACCACCTTCCCGTTGTAGATGCCGGAGGAGTTCAGAATCACCTCGTCCCCCGCCCGCAGGCGGGTGGCCGATTCCTGGTCCACCGGACGCACCAGGTAATAGGCGTCGTCGGTGTACAGCACTTCCACCTCCTGCCACTCCGCCTGGGAGCGGACTACGGTGAATACGCCGTAACGGTTCACCTGGGCGGTGGTGCCGTCCTCCCGCGTCACGTCGTCCGTCACCACCCGGAGGGCCTTGCGGGGGATGCGGATGCCCTCCAGCTGCTGGGTGAGCACGTCCACCGTTTGGACGCGCAGCAGGGTGGTGTCCGACAGGTGGGAGCGGCAGGAGAACACGGCCAGGGTCTGCTCCCCGGACAGGACCACCCGGTCCAGGGTCATGCGGATCTGGCCGTAATAGTCCCCGGAAAAAGCCAGGTTATACGCCCGGCCGGATTGGAGCCCGGTGTCGGTGCCGGGCAGGAGACAGGCGAAATACCAGGTGGAGCCCGTAATCAGCTTTCCCACGGCGGAGCGGTCCACCTCGCGCCGCTGGGTGAGCAGGTCGGAGAGCTCCTCGGCGGTGAGGGTATCCAGCATCCCGGGGGAGACCACTCCCTCCCACCCGTCCACAGTGGCGGAGAACACCCCTGATTGGGGGGCGTGCACCGTCTGGGATACCTGGCCCAGGGAGCGTTCCAGGTCGGCAAGCTGGGTGCGCCGGTCCTGGATGAGCAGGTTGAGCTGGTCGGCGGCGGCGGTGTCGCCGTATGTATAGTCCCGCTTGAACACCATGGTGCGCAGGGTGAGGGCGGAGTCCTCCAGGTGGGTCAGATCCCCCCCGGCGGCCAGGGAGCGCAGGGCGACAATGGAGGAGATGACCTGCCCGTCCAGCCGGGCGGCGTCGGCATTCTGGGTGCCGGAGGACAGGGCGTATTCCAGCTGCTCGATCTCGGCGGACAGGGCATGGATGGTCTGCCGGGTGGTGAGGGCGGAGGGGTCGCTGTACAGCAGGGCCACCGGCTGGCCGGCGGAGGCCTTTTCCCCCTCGTCCAGGATCTGGTCCACGTAGCTGCCCCCCCCGCCGGGCAGGATGGTCTCCTGGCGGACCAGGATACCGGCGGCCTCCACGCCGATGTCCTGGGAATAGGTATAAGCGTAGGTGGTGGCCAGCTGCTCGTCCCATCCCCGGATAAAGTAGACGACCAGGTAAACCGCCACGCCCAGGCACAGAACGGCAATCATGATTTTGGTGGCAAGGGTGCTCTCTTTCATGGGATCATTCCTTATTTCTCTCTTGCTGCGCGGGATTGGGACCAGAGGGCGGCGCGCCTAAGCTCGCGCTTCTTATGGTTCCAGTTCAATGGGGTGCTCCGGCGCGATGGTGGAAATCGCGTGCTTGTAGATGACCTGCTGCTTCCCGTCGGACACCACCACGACCACATAGGGGTCAAACGCGGTGATAACCCCCCGGAGCTGGTAGCCGTTCATGAGGAATACGGTGACGCGGGCGGCGAGGCGGCGGGCGGCGGCCAGGAACGCGTCCTGGACGTTGGGCTGTTTTGTAACGGGCACGGTGGCGGATGTCAGGCTCATGTAAATACACTCCTCTAATTTCTGAGATGTCGCGCCCGGACTGACCGCGCGCTTCGTGTATTATTGTAAGCCCGACGACAGGGCGAGTCCTGTCGAAAAATCCAGGGCGGCGGAAAAATTAGGGATTTTTTCCCAATTATACCAGTGCACATCCCGTCCCCGCCGAAACCAGGTGAGCTGCCGCTTGGCATACTGCCGGGAGCGGAGCTTGACCTCCTGCGCCCACAGGTCGGCCGGCTGGCCCGCCCGCATCGCGGCGGCGGCCTCCTTATAGCCGATGGCCTGCATGGCGGTGCAGTCCAGGGGCACGCCTGAGGCGAGCAGCGCCCGCACCTCCTCCTCCAGCCCCCGCGCTACCATCCTGTCCACCCGGGCGTCGATCCGCTCCCACAGCCACGGGCGTTCCTGGAAGTTCAGGGCGATGGTCAGCGGCGTGTACCGGCTGGGCTGTGCGCGGCTCTCCACGTCGAATTGGCTGATGGTCTTCCCCGTGGAGAGGTATACCTCCAGCGCCCGGATGACCCGTTTTTCATCGTTGGGGTGGATGCGGGCTGCGGCGTCCGGGTCCGTCTGCCCCAGCTGGGCGTACAGGGCGGGCAGGCCCGCCGTCCGCGCCCGCTCTTGCAGCGACGCCCGCAGGCCGCTGTCCGGCGCAAAGGGGGCGAACCGCCGCCCGGCCACCAGGTGATCGATATACAGCCCCGTCCCCCCGGCTACGACGGGCACCCTGCCCCGGGCCAGGATGCCGTCCACCACAGGGATCGCCTCCTGGACATACCGGGCCACGGAGTAGTTCTCCCCCGGGTCGGCCACGTCGATCATGTGGTGGGGGACGCCCTGCATCTCCTCCTCCGTGGGCTTGGCGGTGCCGATGTCCATCCGGCGGTAGACCTGCATGGAGTCGGCGGACACCACCTCCCCGTCCAGGCGGCGGGCCAGGGCGGCGGCCAGGGCGGTTTTGCCCGAGGCCGTGGGTCCGCATATGACAAGGATATTTGGTTTCATAACGACCTCCCGAACCCCGCGGCAAATTATTTTAATAGAATACCACAAACCACCCCAGGGTTCAATAGCACGGGCGCTGTCGGCATCCCCGGCTAAGCCTTAAACAGATCATGCTGCCGGATTTTTACGCAGGCGCCGCCTTCAAAGGAGAATTCCACCGCCCACGGCATAAGCCCCCTGATTTTTTCAAAACCGTCGTACCCAAATGTCCTGTCATAGTAGTTGATCACTGTGCACAATGCCGTCCCATGGCTCCCAATTACAATATTTTTCCCATGAAAAGCCTTCAATACGGCGTTCAGCGCCCTGATGTTCCTGCCTTGCACCTCGCTTAGCGCCTCTCCGCCTGGCAATTTATAGTCAAAATCCTCCCACTGCTTTCGGGCAAACACGTCAAACCCGGCGATCCACGCCTCGCCTACCCTGCGTTCCCGAAAATCCTCGATCATTTTGATCTCTAAGCCTGCCAGCTCCGCGAACTCAGCCACCGTATCCACCGCCCGCTTATAGGGGCTTGACAATACGGCGTCAATCCGTTTGTCCCATAAAAACTCCGTGACCAGCTTCCGGTCCCGCAGCCCCTTTGGGGAAAGCTCCCGCGTCAGGTCGTCGTGGTTTTCGTAATTGGGTTCCGCGTGCCGCACAAAATATACGGTTGTCATCTGTCTCCTCCTCTCCGGTCCCGTGCGGGCGACAATAATTTTTTTCGGCGTCCGCCGTGGCCGCCGGATCCGGCGGCCAATCCCGCATCCTTCATTCCAATTCCTGGAAAACCATGGCGCCGCAGGGCTTCCACAACTTCCACAAAAACTTCCACAGCCTGTTGAACCCCAAAACGGCGCTTTTCCTTCATCGCGCAGTTTACATAAGTATATCCCGCGGCCGTTCCTCTTGTGAATTCCTACAATTCCCGGCCCTGTGAAAAAAACACCCCGGCAAGCCGGGGCGTTTCCTCTCCACCTGTCAGCCCTTGGCGAACGCCTCCGCCACGTCCGCGATATGGTCCGCGCACAGGCCGAACTCCCGGAGCAGCTCCCCCGCCGGGCCGGAGTGGCCGAACACGTCGTTGATCCCGATGCGCCGCACCGGGGTGGGCCGCTGCTCGCTGAGCAGCGAGCATACCGCTTCGCCCAGGCCGCCCACGGTGGAGTGCTCCTCGCAGGTGACGATTTTCCCGCACTCCGCCGCGGCCTTGAGCACCAGCTCCCCGTCCAGCGGCTTGATGGTGGCCATATTGATGATCCGGGCGGAAATCCCCCGGTTTGCCAGCAGCTCCGCCGCCTCCACCGCCTCGGCCACCAGCAGGCCGTTGGCGATGATGGCCACGTCGGAGCCGTCCCGCATGACCTCGCCCCGGCCGATTTCAAACACAAAGGTGTCCGGGTCGTGGAACACGGGCACCGGGGAACGGCCAAAGCGCATATACACCGGCCCCTGGTGCTCGTAGGCGGCCTTCACCATGGCCTTGGCCTCCACCGCGTCGGCGGGGGACATGACCACCATGCCGGGGATGGCCCGCATGAGGGCGAAGTCCTCCAGGCACTGGTGGGACGCCCCGTCCTCTCCCACGGAAATGCCCCCGTGGGACGCGCCGATCTTCACGTTCAGCCCCGTGTAGCCGACGGAGTTGCGCACCTGTTCATAGGCCCGGCCCGCCGCGAACATGGCGAAGGACGACGCGAAGGCCGTATAGCCCATGGCCGCCGCCCCCCGCCGCCACCGCCATCATGTTCCCCTCGGCGATGCCGCAGTTGAAATGCCGGTCGGGGAATTCCTTGGCAAACACGCCGGTCTGGGTAGAGCCCGCCAGGTCCGCGTCGAACACGACGATGTCGTCGTGGAGCGCCCCCAGCTCCTTCAGCCCCTCGCCGTACCCCTGCCGGGTGGCGATTTTTTTCACATCCGCCATGTTATTCCCCCTCCAATTCCGCCAGCCTGGCCCTCAGCTCCGCCATGGCCGTTTCATACTGTTCCGCGTTGGGGGCCTTGCCGTGCCAGCCCACCTGGTTCTCCATATAGCCGACCCCTTTGCCCTTGGTGGTTTTCATCACGATGGCGAAGGGCCTGCCCTGCACCGTCCTGGCCCGGGCAAACGCCGCCTCCAGCGCGTCAAAATCGTGGCCGTCCGTCTCCACGGCCTCCCAGCCAAAGGCCCGCAGCTTGTCCCCAATGGGGTAGGGGCTCATCACCCGGTCCACCGGGCCGTCGATTTGCAGGCCGTTGTTGTCGATGACGGCACACAGGTTGTCCAGCTTGTAGTGGGCGGCGAACATGAACGCCTCCCACACCTGGCCCTCCTCAATCTCGCCGTCCCCCAACAGGGTGTACACCCGGCAGGGGTTCCCCTGCCGCTTGGCGGCCAGGGCCATGCCGCAGGCGGCGGATATGCCCTGGCCCAGCGACCCGGTGGACATATCCACCCCGGGGATGGACTTCATGTCCGGGTGGCCCTGCAAATAGCTGCCGATGTGCCGCAGGGTTTTGAGGTCCTCCCAGGGAAAGAAGCCCCGCAGGGACAGCGCGGCGTACAGCCCCGGCGCACAGTGGCCCTTGGACAGCACGAAGCGGTCCCGCTCCGGCTTGTCCGGCTGGGCGGGGTCCACGTTCAGCTCCCTAAAGTAGAGGTAAGTGAACAGGTCAGCGGCGGACAGGCTTCCGCCAGGGTGTCCGGATTTGGCGGCATAGGTGCCCTCAATGATGCCCATGCGCACCTTGCAGGCGTTCAGCCGAAGGGCCTTTTTTTCGTTGGCAGTCATATGGTTCCTTCTTTCTTTCGGCAAGACCGCGGCGGGGCGCAGGCGGTTTGCGGGTATTCGGTTTCTCAGAGCTGACCGGCGCCGTCTATGATGGAGAAGCGGTACACGGTCCCGTTGCGGTATTCACTCCCCGCCCACAGCACCCAGGGGGAGAAATTGGGCTTGTTCGGGCTGTCGGGGAAGCACTGGGTCTCCAGGCAGAAGCCGTGCCTGTCCCCATACGCCGCGCCTCCCTTGCCCAGGGGGCAGCCGCCCACATAATTGCCTGTGTAGAACTGCACCCCAGGCTGGGTGGTGGCGGCCTCCATGCAGATTCCGGTTTCCGGCGACCAAGCCCGGGCGGCGGGCACGACGGTTTCGTTGTCATAGCCGTCAATCACCCAGTTGTGGTCGTAGCCCCCCGCCAGGACGAGCTGGTCAAAGGGGTCACCGATATGTTCCCCGATAGGTTGGGCCGTCCGCAGGTCCATGGGGGTGCCCTCCACCGGGGCGATCTCCCCGGTGGGGATGGAACCGGGGGCCGTGGGGGTGTAGCGGGAGGCGTACAGCTTGATATACTGGCCCTCCACACTGCCGCTGTCATGACCCGACAGGTTGAAATAGGTGTGGTTCGTCAGATTGCACGGGGTGTCCTTGTCACATTTGGCCTGATACCAGACGTACAGCCCCCCGTCCCTCAAGGTGTAGGTCACCTCCACCCGGAGGGTGCCGGGGTAGCCCTCCTCCCCGTCGGGGCTGACCAGCGACAGAGTGACGGAATCCGCCGCCAGCCGCTCCACCGTCCAGACCCTCTTGTCAAAGCCCACGCGCCCCCCGTGGAGGGAGTTGGGGCCGTCGTTGGCGTACAGGGGGTACTGCGTCCCGTTCAGCGTGAATTTGGCCCCGCCGATCCGGTTGGCGTACCGCCCCACCAGCGCGCCCATGTATTTATCCTGGGCAATGTAATCCTCCAGCGTGTCGAAGCCCAGCGCCACGTCCACCGGGTTCCCGTCCCGGTCGGGCACGATGAGGGAGCGCACCGCGCCGCCGTAGGTGAGGATCTTGCAAGTTATCAAACCGCCGCGCAGGGTGAGCTCATCCACCTGTGTGCCGTCGGGCATATGGCCAAAAGCCGTCCTGTTATTCCCCATGGCCCCTCCCCTCCGCCGGAGACCCGGCATTTGATGATGTCTACCCTTTAGTATACCATAGTAACCTGCCAAAAACAACTGCAAACCGCTTTTTCCCGTCTCTTTTGTCGAATTGTAAACACTTCTGAAAATTCCAGCTTCCCCGTTGGCAAACCTTACATTTTTTGATATAATGCCGGATAAGGTCAAAATGGTGGATTGTTTGCCAATTGAAAGGATGTGGCCCATTTGCGCGGTTCCCTCCCAAAACTGAAGGAAAAGCTGCTGGAGGCGCTGAAAGCGGTGCTGCCCATTGTGGGCATCGTCACGGTGCTGTGCTTCAGCGTAGCCCCCATCTCCCCCAGCATCCTGCTGTGCTTCCTGCTGGGGGCGGCCATGATCGTGGTGGGCGTGATGTCCTTTACCCTGGGGGCGGAGGCCAGCATGACCCCCATGGGGGAGCGGGTGGGCGCCGCCGTCACCCGCAGCCGCAGCCTGCCCGTCATCATCGCCATGGGCTTTCTGCTGGGCTTCCTCATCACCATCTCGGAACCGGATTTGCAGGTGCTGGCGGGCCAGGTGCCCGCCGTGCCCAATATGACCCTGATCCTGTCGGTGGCGGCGGGGGTGGGGGTGTTCCTGGTGCTGGCCCTGCTGCGTATGCTGCTGGGCGTGCCCCTGGCCCC
Source organism: uncultured Oscillospiraceae bacterium (assembly GCA_910587205.1). Taxonomy (GTDB): domain Bacteria; phylum Bacillota; class Clostridia; order Oscillospirales; family Oscillospiraceae; genus Enterenecus. The sequence goes on along the minus strand of CAJULZ010000102.1, from coordinate 1,576 downwards.
CATGCTGGTGGGTTCCTACCTGGTGGTGTTCGCCCTGGCCTTTTTTGTCCCCAAGGACTTTTTAGCCGTGGCCTTTGACTCCGGCGGCGTCACCACCGGGCCTATGACCGTCCCCTTCATCATGGCCCTGGGCGTGGGCATCTCCGCCATCCGGAGCGACCGCCGCGCCGCCGACGACAGCTTCGGCCTGGTGGCTCTGTGCTCTGTGGGGCCCATCCTGGCGGTGCTGGTGCTGGGCATGATCTTCCGCCCGGAGGACGGGGCTTATACCCCGCCCGTGCTGCCGGAGATCTCCGACTCCGTGGAGCTGTGGGCGCTGTTCCGTTCGGGCCTGCCCACCTACATCAAAGAGATCGCCGTCTCCCTGCTGCCCATCGTGGCCCTGTTCGGGCTGTTCCAGCTCCTGGTGCTGAAGCTGTCCGCCCGGACGCTGAAAAAGATCGGCGTGGGCCTGGCCTATACTTACGTGGGGCTGGTGCTGTTCCTCACGGGGGCCAACGTGGGCTTCATGCCCGCGGGCAACTACCTGGGCCAGGTGATGGCGGGGCTGCCCTGCCGCTGGATCATCGTCCCGGTGGGCATGGTCATCGGCTACTTCATCGTCAAGGCGGAGCCCGCCGTCTACGTGCTGAACAAGCAGGTGGAGGAGATCACCGACGGCGCTATCTCGTCCTCCGCCATGGGGGCGGCGCTGTCGCTGGGCGTGGCGGCGTCCATCGGCCTGGCCATGGTGCGGGTGCTCACCGGGGTATCCGTGCTGTGGTTCCTGATCCCCGGGTACGCGGTGGCAATCCTGCTGTCCCCCTTTGTGCCGAAAATTTTTACCGCCATCGCTTTCGACTCCGGCGGCGTGGCCTCGGGGCCTATGACCGCCGCCTTCCTGCTGCCCTTTGCCCAGGGGGCCTGCGCGGCGGTGGGTGGGAATATCGTCACCGACGCCTTCGGGGTGGTGGCCATGGTGGCCATGACGCCGCTGATCGCCATCCAGGTGCTTGGCGTGGTCTACCAGGCGCGGCAGCGCGCCGCCGCCAAGGCCCAACCCGCCCAGCAGCCCGCCTTTGCCGACCTGGACGACAACGCCATCATTGAACTATAAGCTCTGAGCCGTCGTGTAACAATCTGGAGTTGAGAAAGCGGGGCGAAAAATTTCTTATGAATGAGCTGTATCTGATGGTATGCATTACCGAACGGCCCAGGGCCCGGCAGTTCCTGGCCCTGTTTGCCCGGCACAACGTCACCGTCACTCTGAGCGCCCTGGGCCAAGGGACGGCGCGCAGCGAGCTGCTGGACTATTTCGGTCTGGAAAAGACGGAAAAGGTGGTCTCCTTTTCCGTCGTCACCCGGGACACCTGGCGGGCGGTGAAGTCCGCCATGCAGCGGGAGCTGAGCATCGACGTGCCCGGCACGGGCATCGCGTTCCTTGTCCCGCTGAGCAGCATCGGCGGGAAAAAGCCCCTGGCCTTCCTCACCGACGGCCAGGATTTCGAAGCGGGGGAGGAGAGCACGTTGAGGGATACCAAATACGAGCTGCTGGTGGTCATCGCCAACCAGGGCTACACCGAGCTGATCATGGACG
>CAJULZ010000101.1 GCA_910587205.1 uncultured Oscillospiraceae bacterium | reverse complement strand
GCATTGGAAGAAGCAGTATGAATACTCTCATATCCCCACAATTCCAACAACTCATGCGCTGTTGCTCTTCTAATTTTCATGGGATTCATCCCCCGAATTCCGGCTTATCGGGCAGTCACCTTCTAAAGTGACTGCCTCAGCGTGTCGAAAAAGAAGCGTGTTTCCCGACAGTCTCGCCTTTTTTTAGATATGCTGACGGGTCGCTTTGTCAAATGTCATTGAGCAATGCAATGCTGAAAAGGGGGCGCCCCTATGCCGCCAGCGTCCCCCGGATCAGCGCCAGCACAAGCATATGGGCGGGGTAGAAGGCATAGCGGAAATACTGGAAGGCTTTGCCGTGCCGCCCCTGCCGTCCCCGGTACAGCCAGATGGGGATCAGCGCCAGCAGGGCCAGCCCCTGCTGGGGCAGCTCCAGCTCCCAGCCGAACAAGGTGACGGCGTAGCTGTATCCCCCCAGCACTTCCAGGTTCAAGAAGGCCAGGCAAGCCAGCTGGGCCAGGCGGCGCCACCAGGTTCGATCTTGCAAGAAATAAAATATAAGAATTGTGAGCACGCCCACGCCGTAGTAGTCCACCATGAACAGATAGCCCAGCAGGTAGCCTGCCGCCGCCACCGCCGCGGATACCAGGACGGTCGGAACGGGGCGCAGGCGGTCCCGCGCCCGCTCGATCAAGGCAATGAGCAGCAGGCCGAGCAGGAGCGTCCACAGCACGTTCTGATGGTACGGGTAGACGGCGCTGCCGGCGTACATCAGGTTGAAGGGGATCTCAGACACCACCGCCCACCCCAGCAGGCGCAGGACATAGCGGCGCAGGTCATGGGTGTGGAAAAAGCCCTCCACCAGCAAAAACGCGAAAATGGGATAGGCCATCCGCCCCACGCAGGTCAGCCACTCCGCCGCCGGGAACAGCGCGGCCCACAGGTGGTCGCACAGCATCAGCGCCATCGCCAGCACGTGCAGGGCCGCGGAGCTGACGCCGCCCCACCGCTGTTCTTCCTCCATGGCATCCAGCCTCCTCCGCCTATTTTGGCCATTATACCACTTTGGGGCCGCCGGTTCAACCGCCCCGGCCCCCCAAATTCCCTCTTGACAAAGGGGGCGGGACCGGTTATACTGCAAATAGTTCAAAATAGAACAATAAAAGGAGGGGCGGCCATGCTGGAAGTCTCGTTGGAAAACCTGCTGCTGTTCCATAAGCTCTATGACCAGACGATGGACCCGGTAGCCCAGGGCTGCGGCCTCACCCGGATGGAGCTGGATCTGCTGCTGTTCCTCTGCAACAACCCCGCCCACAACACGGCGGCGGAGGCTGTCCGGATGCGGCAGTGGACCAAGTCCCATGTGTCTGCCGCCGTCCACACCCTGGAGCGGAAGGGGCTGCTGCGCGCCAGCCATCCCCCCGGCAACCGGAAGCTGCGCTGCCTGGCGCCCCTGCCCGCCGCGGATGAGATCATCCGCCGGGGACGGGCCGCCCAGGACCGGTTCCGGGACGCCATCAACCGGGGGATCACCCAGGAGGAGTTCCAGCTCATGGAGCAGGTGCTCCAGAAGATTATCCGGAATCTTCAGGATTCCGAAATGAAGTGAGGTCAAATCGCCATGCCGTTTATCTTTTTCATCTGTTTTGTCGCTGGGATCGGCGCGGGCCTGGGCACCGGCTTTGCCGGGATGAGCGCCGCCGCCGTCATCAGCCCCATGCTCATCACCTTCCTCCATGTGGAGCCCTATGAGGCCGTGGGCATCGCGCTGGCCAGCGACGTGCTCGCCAGCGCCGTGTCCGCCTATACGTACCACAAAAACAAAAACCTGGACGTGAAAAACGGCCTGGTGATGATGGCCGCGGTGCTGCTGTTCACCCTGGTGGGCAGCTGGGTGTCCAGCATGGTGCCCGCCACAACCATGGGTGGGTTTTCCACCTTTATGACCCTCATTCTGGGAATCAAATTCATTGTCAAGCCCGTCATGACCACCAAGGAATCCATGACGGAGGCGGACCCCAAAAAGAGGGTCGTCCAATCTATCGTGTGCGGCGTGATGATCGGTTTCATCTGCGGCTTCGTGGGGGCCGGGGGCGGCATGATGATGCTGCTCATCCTCACCACCGTCCTGGGCTACGAGTTGAAAACCGCTGTGGGCACCAGCGTGTTTATCATGGCGTTTACCGCGTTCACCGGCGCGGCCAGCCACTTTGCCATCGGTGGGGCGCCCAACCTGTGGATGCTGCTGTTCTGCGTGCTGTCCACCCTGCTGTGGGCCCGCGTTGCCGCCCGCTTTGCCAACAAGGCCAGCCCCATCGTCCTCAACCGGGCCACCGGCGTGGTGTTGATGGTGCTGGGCGCGGCCATCCTGATTTTCAATTTTCTGCAATAAAATGCAGACAAACGCCCCGGTGTGTTCAGACACCGGGGCGCGTTTTTTGTCACGCTGCGCACCCTCCGCGACGGCGTCTGAACCACTCCGACTGCGCGCGCCGTTTGCCGGCCCTATGGGCCGCCAAGCCGTCCGCTCCGCTTCGTGTCTTAGGCGCCTGCTCCCGGGCGCTTCGCGCTTCCTGTCAATCCAGAGACAGGGACGCGCTGAGCAGCTTTTTCGTGTACTCATGCTGGGGATGGTCGTAGATGCCGTCCACATCCCCTTCTTCCACGACCCGGCCCCCCGTCATCACCGCCACCCGGTCACAGAGCTGGTACACCACCGCCAGGTCGTGGGAGATAAACAGGTAGGACAACCCCAGCTCCGCTTTCAAATCCGCCAGCAGGCGGAGAATCTGGGCTTGCAGGGTGACGTCCAGGGCGGACACCGGCTCGTCCAGAACGATGAGCCTGCTGCCTTGGATGAGGGCTGCCGCGATGGCCACCCGCTGGCGCTGGCCGCCGGACAGCTGGGCGGGCTTCCGCCCCAGGTGCTCCGCCTCCAGCCCCACCAGGGGGAGAAAGTCCGCCACCCGGCGGCGGCGTTCCCCACGGTCCCTCACGCCTGCCGCGCGGAGGGGCTCCTCCAGAATCCACCCCACCGTCTTGGCCGGGTTCAGCGAGCCGTAGGGGTCCTGGAACACCATCTGGGGGCGCTCGCTGTGCACCTCCAGCGTGCCGGTGATGTCCGTCACCATCCCCAGCACGCATTTTGCCAGGGTGGACTTGCCGGAACCGGACTCGCCCACCACGCCCAGCACCTCACCGGGGGCCAGCTCCAAGCATATATCCTGCAAGATCTGCCTGCGCCCCCTGCCCCTGCCGTACCAGCTGTTCAGGTGGGCGATGCGAACAATGGGGTCAGCCATCCGCCCTGCCCCCTCTCAGTTTTTTCCGGGACGGGCGGGAGGCAATCAGCAGCTTGGTGTAGTCCTCCCGGGGATGGTAAAACACCTCGTCCACCGGGCCGGACTCCACAACCCGCCCCTGCTTCATCACCACCACCCGGCTGCACAGCGCCTTCACCACCCCCAGGTCGTGGGAGATGAACAAGATGGCGACGCCCTCTTTGCGGTTGATGTCCCTCAGCGTCTCCAAAATCTGGGCCTGGATGGTCACGTCCAGGGCGGTGGTGGGCTCGTCGGCAATGAGCAGCCGGGGCCGCAGCACCAGCGCCGACGCGATCATCACCCGCTGGCGCATCCCGCCGGACAGCTGGTGGGGGTACTGCCGGTATACCTCCTCCGGATTGGACAGGCCCGCCAGGGCCATGGCATCCAGGGCTTTTGCCCTGCGCTGGGCCGGGGACAGGCTCTCGTGGATGCGCAGGGATTCCTCCACCTGCTTTCCAATGCGCATGGTGGGGTTTAGGCTGGTCATGGGCTCCTGGAAGATAATGGACAACTCCCGGCCCTGGTACCGCCGCAGCCCTTCCCGGGATAGGGAGAGCAGATCCGTGCCCTCAAACACAGCGCGCCCCGTGACGGAGACCTGGGAGCGGCGGATGAGGCCCATCAGGGCATGGACCGTCATGGATTTGCCGGAGCCGGACTCCCCCACGATGCCCACCACCTCGCCCCGGTCCATTTGGAGGCAGAATTGATCCACCGCCGTCAAGGGTTCCCCCCGGTCGGTGAACACCACGCTCAAATCTTGGATATCAAGCATCATGACGCCACCCCCATCCGTTCGCGGACGCCCTCGCCCACCAGGCCCACGCCCAGGATGAGCAGGATGACCGCCGCCGCAGGGAAGGCGGTGCACCAGGGGAGGGTGAACAGGCTGCCCTGGGCGTCCTTAAGCATATAGCCCAGGCTGGGTTCGGTGGGGCGGACGCCGATGCCCAGGTAGCTCATGGACGCCTCCGCCAGCACCGCGTTGTTGAAGCCGATGGTCAGCCCGGACAGCAGGGTGGGCCAGAGGTTGGGGAGGATGTGGACAAAAATGACGCGCAGGTCATGGACGCCCATGAGCCGGGCGGATTTTACAAAATCCCGCTCCCGGTATTTCAGGAACTCCCCCCGTACCAGCCGGGCGAAGCTGGGGATGAACAGCACCCCCAGGGCCCCGATGACGTTATATTTCCCCGGCCCCGTCACCGCCAGCACCACCAGGGCCAGCAGCACGCTGGGGAAGGCGGCCACCGCATCGCACAGGCGCATGATGAGCGCATCGGCGGGGCCGCCGTAGTAGCCGCACAGCGCGCCGATCACCAGCCCGCACACCGCCCCCACCGCCAGCACCGCCAGGGCGATGGTGAGGGTGGAGCCCGCCCCCTCCAACGTGCGGGAGAACACGTCCCGCCCCATCTGGTCGCAGCCGAAGGGGTGGGCGGGGGAGGGCGGGGCGTTCCGGTCTGCGGCGCTCATGGCGGAGGGGTCGAAGGGCGTCCAGAACAGGCCCAGGGCGGTGAAGGCCAGCATACACGCCGTGAGGATGCCGCCGATGGTGAGATACCAGCTTTTTTTCTTGACCTTCATACTTGTTTCCCCATAACAGCCCGTGTCTCGTGGCCGTCGCGACCTGTTGCGACAACCTCCACAACGGAAGCGGGCTTTAAGTTCTTTTTGCTTACTTTTTCTTTCAAGAAAAAGTAAGTCATGTCCTTTCGATTCGGGGGTCCATCACCCGGTAGAGCAGGTCGGCCAGGAAATTGCACCCCACCACCACCGCCGCCAGCAGCACCACGATGGCCTGCACCGCCGGATAGTCCCGGTTGTTGATGGACGAGATGAGGATGCGGCCCAGGCCGGGGACGCCGAACACCTGCTCCACCACGATGGAGCCGGCCATGATGTCGCCGATGGCCATGGCCAGGAAGGTCACCACCGGGATCATGGCGTTGCGCAGCACGTGCCGCCGCAGGGCGGAGCCCCGGGTATTGCCCTTGCTGTAAGCGGTGCGGATGTAGTCCTGGCCCAGCTCGCCCAGGATGGAGCCCCGCAGGAGTTTCACGGTCATGGCGCTCTTGGGCAGGGCGATGGCCAGGGCGGGGTACACCATAAAGCCGAGGTGGGCCGCCAGGTGGGAGCCCGCCTCATCCCGCAGGGGGACGTACTCCGGCCGGAACCATTTAAGCACCAGGGCAAAGAGGTACATCAGCCCGATGCCCATGATAAAGTTGGGCACCGACATGGCGACCTGGGTGAGCACCGTCACCGCCCGGTCCACGATCCCGCCGGGGCGGCGGGCGGCGATGAGGCCCAGGGGCAGGGAGATCAGCAGGATCAAGGCGAAGGCCAGCGCCGCCAGGGTGAGCGTGACCCCTACCTTGGGGGCGATGAGCTGGGCCACCGTCATGTCGTACTTATAGGACCGGCCGAAGTCTCCGGCGGCGAAGGCGGACAGCCAGTTCCAATACCGCTGCCACACCGGCAGGTCCAGGCCGTGCTGGGCGCGGAAGGTGGCGATCTGCTCGTCGGTGGCCTCGACGCCCAGCACAGCGCCGGTGGGGTCGCCGGGGATGACGGAAAAGGCCACAAAGGCCAGCGCGCTTACCAGCAGCAGGGTGCCCAAAAGCAGCCCCACCCGTTTCAGCAAGGCTTGCCCCATGGGGACAACCCCCTTTCGTTCCAGAAAAAGCCTTCCGCGTGCCGAAAACATAGTTCGGCACGCCGGAAGGCATCCCCCCGCCTTCGGCGGGGGGATATCGCATGACTTGCGGCGGACGGCCGCCGCGCCGGTTCCGTAATCCCCGCCCCCGGCGGGGGATAACCCGTCACTTGCGGCTGATGGCCGCCATGTCGATGACGTAGGTGCGGTAGAAGGTGAAGCCCTCCAGCGACGGGTCGGTGACGGTGAGCTCACAGGCGTCCTGGATCCACAGGCTGGCCGCCTTCTCGTTCAGGATCTCCTGGGCCCGCTTGTACAGCGCCGTCTGCTCCCCGTCGTCGGTGGAGGCCATGGCCTTGGCCATCACCTCGTCGTATTCCGGGTCGCTGAAGGCGATGAAGTTCTTCCGGTTGTCGCTCATGTAGCGCACCAGCATCTCCCGGGCGGTCATGTCGTCTGCGGCGATGCCGCACACCGTGGACTGGTAGTTCCGGCCCCGGTATACGTCGTCCACCCAGGTCTGCCACTCCACCGGGAGCAGCTCGGCGGTGATGCCCACCGCCTTGAGCTGCTCGATGAGCACCATGGCGGTGTCCATGTGCTGGGCGTAGTTGGAGGGGGCGGTGATGGTCATCTCAAACCCGTCGGGATAGCCCGCCTGGGCCAGCAGCTCCTTGGCCTTCTCCACGTCCTGCCGGTAGTTTTCCGCCAGCTCGGGCATAAAATACTTGGTCTGGGCGGGATACATGCTGGTGCCGGTGGCCACGCCCGCGCCGGAGCATACGAAGTCGATGATCTCATCCACGTTGACGGCGTAGTACATGGCCTGGCGCACCAGTTCGTTGTCAAAGGGCTCCACCGCGTTGTTCAGGTACAGCGCCTGGACGATATTCATGGTGTTCTGGTGGACGGTGAAGCCGTCCTCCACCTCGGCCAGCAGGGTGTTGGGCAGGTGGACCACCATATCCAGCGTTTTGCCCTTCAGACCGATGACCAGGGAATTCACGTCGGGGATGATCTTGAACGTGACCTCGTCCAGCTTGGCAGCCTTGGCCTGGTCCCAGTAGCCGTCATAGCGCTCCATCACCAGGCTGTCCTGGGGGGCGTAGGACACGAAGCGGAAGGGGCCCGTGCCCACCATGGTCTGGGTGATAGAGGGGCCGGAGCCCGCGGGGATGATGGCGGCGGTGAGGGAATTGATGAACTCGGTGCTGGGCTCGGCCAGGGTGAGCACCACATGGCTGTCATCCGGGGCTTCGATTTTGGAGACATTAGAAAACGCCGAGACCAGAGGCGTTCCATCGTTCTCCGATCCGGCGCAGCGTTCCAGGGAATAGACCACATCCTCGGCTGTGACCGGTTCCCCATTGTGGAACGTGACGCCTTCCCGCAGGGTGAAGGTGTACGTAGTTCCGTCCTCGGAGATCTCATAGTCACTGGCGACGGCCTCGGTAACGGAGCCGTCGGGGCTGGCCTTCACCAGTCCCTCGAAGATGTTGAACAACACCTCGCGTACGCCGGCCGTGGCGGCCAGCTGGGGATCGAGGTTGCTCAAATCCTGTGCGATACCTACCGTGACTGAGTTCCCTTCGGGTAACTCGCCCGATTGTGCAGCGGCCGGGCTGTTCACGCTGTCGCTCACGTCCGCGGGGGGCGGCGTGGGCTCCGTGCCTCCTGTACATCCGTACAGTGAAGCCGGCAGCATGGCGGCGACGGCCAGCAGCAAAAGGGCCCGTTTGACAAACTTGGGCATTTTGCTTCTTCCTTTCTTTGGGCAGGGCCGGAAGGACCCTGCCTGCTGCATTTCTCGCAACTGTCATATTCAGTTGTCGGGGTTTATTGTAACAACATGGGGCCGAAATTGCAAGAGGCAATTTTGGCCCGGCGCCCGCACCTTAATTTTGCCGCCGGGACGGACGAATAGATAAATGGAACCGGCCCGGCCCGCCTGGCCGCCCGCCGGGGAAAGGAGAATGTGTATGAAAATCATCGACGCCCATGCCCACGTGGTCCAGTGCATCGCCGGCACCGGCTCCCAGGGGGAGCTGCGCCCCTGCGGCGGGGGGCGGGCGGTATATGCGACCGGGAACGCCTTCCAAATCCTTCCCCCGGAGATCGGGGAGTACGATGCCACCCCGGAGGCGCTGCTGCGGGTGATGGACGCCCACGGCGTGGAGAAAGCCGTGCTGCTCCAGGGGAACTATTTCGGGTTCCAGAACCTGTACACCTACCAGGCGGTGCGGGCGTACCCGGAGCGGTTTGTGGGGGCGGCGTCCTATGACCCGTTTTCTGCCCAGGCGGACAAAATCAAAGCCCACCTGTTCGATGAGCTGGGGTTCCGGATCGTGAAGTTCGAGGTGAGCGGCGGCTCCGGCCTGATGGCCAATCATCCGCCCGTGGACCTGGACGGCGAGGTTCTGCACGCCGCATACCGCCACGCGGCGGACCGGGACCTCATTTTTGTCATTGACATCGGCAAGCCCCGCAGCGTCAGCTGGCAGGTGGACGCCCTCAGCCGGGCCATCGCCCGCTACCCTGGGATGCGGTTCGTGGTGTGCCACCTGCTCTCCCCCCAGCTGGGGGACGGGGAGCTGCTCAAGCGCTCCCTGGACAAACTGGCCCTGCCCAACGTGTGGTTCGACCTGGCCGCCCTGTGCCTGAATACCAAGCCGGAGGCGTTCCCCTACCCCGCCGCCCGGGAATACGTCCGGGACGCGGCGGACATCGTGGGGACGGACCGGCTGCTGTGGGGCAGCGATATGCCCTCCGCCCTCACGCGGGACAGCTACCGGCATTTTGTCGATTTTATCGCCCAGCACCCCGGCCTGAGCGGGACGGACAAGGAGAACATCTTCTACCACAACGCCCGGCGGCTGTTCTTTTCCTGACCGCCGGGACGCAAAAAAGCCCAGCCTAAGCTGGGCTTTTTGCCGTTTGGCAGGCCGTCAGCAGCCGGCCTGGTCCGCCTGTGCCTTGCGGAAGGGCACCAGGCCGGTGCGGTCCATGGCCACCATGACGGCGGGGATGACAATGAGCTGGAGGATAATGCCCGGGATGGCGGCGAGCAGCGCGCCGGACAGGAACAGCTCCCAGGTGAACGGCACCCCGGCCACCCCCGTCATCACCACCCGCGCCGCGGCCCACACCAGCCGCCCGGCGACCATGGCGGCGATCAGGCAGCGGTAGAGGGCCACCACGCACTGCCAGCGGGAACGGGCGTAGAGGAAGCCCACTACCGCGCCATAGGCGGCCAGCTCGAAGGCCATGGCGGCCCCGGCGGGCATGGGCGGCGCCCCAAACAGCACGTAGCGAAACAGGGGCAGCACAAACCCCACTATGCCTCCGTACTGCCAGCCGCAGATCAGCCCGCACAGCAGCACGGGCAGGTGCATGGGCAACATCATATTTCCGATCTGGGGAATCTGTCCGGTGAGGAAGGGCAGCACCAGGCCCAGCGCCAGCAGCATGGCGGCGGACACGAGGTTTTTGCCGGCTTGGTTGATCCGCTTTTTTTGCATCGTAGGAACTCCTCCTCCATATATGCTCCCGCCCACGGCCACGGCATACGCACGGCGGGACGGCGCAGCCATGGATCTTACCCTTTTATGTTCGCACAAAACGGGGGAAAATGCAAGATGTTTTTGCGGCGGTCGTTCAAACCGTTGAGAAGCGCCGCGGTTTTGGAAGTTATAGCACCGCCTTTGCCATCCGGCCTTGACCTGTTGACTTTTTCGGCTTCCATCCATAAAATAGGGCTGAAATGGGGGGATTTTGATGAAAAACAGGCCGGTGCTGGATATGACCCAGGGCAGGCCGCTGCCGCTGCTGCTGCGGTTTGGGCTGCCGCTGGTGCTGGGCTCCCTGTTCCAGCAGCTGTACAGCTTTGCGGACACCGCCATCGTGGGCCGCTGTATCAGCGTGGACGCGCTGTCGGCGGTGGGGGTGACGGGGGCGCTGGATTTCCTGATCCTGGGTTTTACCATGGGCAGTACCACCGGCTT
>CAJULZ010000100.1 GCA_910587205.1 uncultured Oscillospiraceae bacterium | reverse complement strand
GTGAGCATCCCCACGAAGTTGCCCAGCAGGCCCAGGTTGGCCAGGGACTTCATCTGGGCCTCCATGCCGGACTTGGTGTCATTGAACCACCAGGCGGAGCCGTGCTGGATTTTGCCAGGGAGCTCGTCGGACTGGAAGCAGCCCAGCAGGGTGCCCAGCTGTTCGTTGTCGGCGGGGTTGAGGGAATAGAGGATGGTTTTGGGGCACTGGCCATCCTTGTCCAGGGCGGACAGCAGCCGGGCGATATCGCCGCCGCAGGTGTTCTGAGAGATCATATCGAAGCCGGTGTCCGGGCCCATTTTGGCGAACATCCGCTCATTCATGTTGCGCAGGCAGGAGTAGTGGAGCTGCATCACGATGCCCAGGCGGTGATACTCCCGGCCCAGATGGAGGAGGATCGCAGTCTGGTAGCGCTCAGCGTCCTTGGAGCTGAGCTCCTCACCGGCCATGGCCTTCCGGAAGGCGTCCTCCGCCTTTTTGGGGGAGCAGGGGCGGAAGGGGATGTAGTCCAGGCCGTGGTCGCTGGCGCGGCAGCCCAGCTTGGCGAAAAACTCCAGCCGCTGGGTGAGGGCGGCGCACACGTCGCTCACGCTGTCCAGGCTGGCCCGGCCCACGCTGGCGGCCAGCTTGCCGATGTAGTCCACAAAGCCGGGCTTATTGATGTTGATGGCCTTGTCGGGGCGGAAGGAGGGGCATACTTTGACGGACAGGGAGGGGTCGGCGGCCAGCTTTTCGTGCCACTCCAGGGAGTCGATGGGGTCGTCGGTAGTGCCGATCATGGCCACGTTTGCCTTTTTGATGATGCCCCGGACGGTGAGATCTGGGTCATGGCGCAGCTTTTCATTGCAGAAATCCCAGCACTCTTGGGCGGTTTCCGTGGTGAGGGGTTTGTCGTAGCCGAAGAACTGCCGCAGCTCCAGGTTACACCAGTGATACATGGGGTTGCCAATGGCCATCTCCAGGGTCTCGGCAAATTTCAGGAAGCGCTCAAAGGCGGGCTTGGAGCCGGACACGTAGTCCTCGCTGACGCCGTTGGAGCGCATGAGGCGCCATTTGTAATGGTCGCCGAAGTAAGAGCCGTCGGGGTTTTCGCCGCCCAGCCAGACTTCGGCCAGATTGTCGAAGCGACGGTCCTCATAGATCTCCCTGGGGGAGATGTGGCAGTGATAGTCCACCAGGGGCATAGCTTTGGCGTAGTCGTGGTAGAGGTGCTTGGCGGTGTCGGACTCCAGCAGGAAATCCTTGTCCATAAATTCCTTCATGATTTGACCTCCCAGTAAGAATGATTTTGCGGCATTCCGGCCCCATAGCCGGGCCGCTGAATTACGATGGTTTCGTCTTTACTAATGTAACAAATTGACGGCGGGAAAGTCAATAACTTTGGGAAATTTTTGGCGGTGGCATAGGGATGGCGGAAAAAGCCCTTGACAAAGGCCCAGCGGCGTGGTAGGATAACACTACCCCCCAGGGGGGTATATGCGAAAAAGGGAGGGGACGGCCCATGATGGCGGACCAGAAAACGGTGCTGCGCCTATTGAAGACGGCCCGGGGGCAGATCGATGGGATTATCAAAATGGTGGAGGAGGACCGGTACTGCATGGATATTTCCCAGCAGGTCACTGCTGCCGACGCTATGCTAAAGCGGGCCAACCGGGAGATTTTGACCGCCCATTTGAAGCACTGTGTGGAGTACGCACAAAGTGACCAGGAGCGTGCAGATAAAATCGATGAATTGGTAAAAGCGTTGGAAAAGATCCTGTAAGGGGGAGCAGAATGAAAAGGGTGGAATTTGTGCAGGTCAAGTCCGGGCTGTGCGGATACGGCCTTGGGAAGGGGACAAAATATAGTTTTGACGGCGCGGAGGATGCCATCAGGGCGCGGATTGAGGCTGGTTGGGAATTTTGCGGCTTCATTCCCCTGGAAACGAGGGGGACAGGGGATATTGAAACGATGTCTTTGGTCTTTCAACGGGACGCATAGCCTGTTTTTAATAGAAAGTAAGGTGGATTCTAAATGAAACAGAAGTTTACTGTCACCGGCATGACGTGCTCTGCCTGCTCGGCCCACGTGGACAAGGCGGTGCGGAAGCTGGACGGTGTGTGTGAGGTAAACGTGAATCTGCTGGGCGGGTCGATGACGGTGGACTGGGACGGGGAGCTGACGCCGGAGCAGATCGTATCCGCGGTGGAGAAGGCGGGGTACGGCGCGTCCCTGCCGTCCACAGGGGCGCAAAGCGTGGCGGCTAAGCCGGCGGCGGACGCCATGGAGAACGATTTGAAAAACATGAAAGCACGGCTCATCGCGTCGTTCGTGTTTCTGATCCCGTTGTTCTACCTGTCCATGGGGCACATGATGGGCTGGCCCATTCCCCACTTTTTCCACGGGACGGAGAACGCCATGACATATGCGCTGACATTGTTCCTGCTCACCGTGCCCATCATGGTCATCAACCAGAAGTACTACCGGGTGGGCTTCAAGACGCTGTTTCACCTCTCGCCCAACATGGATTCCCTTATCGCCGTGGGCTCCGCCGCCGCCGTGGTATACGGGGTGGCCGCCCTGTACTGCATCGGCTGGGGGCTTGGCCACGGCGACGCGGCCTTGGTGGAGCACTACTCCATGGACCTGTACTTTGAGTCCGCTGGGATGATTTTGGCTCTCATCACCCTGGGCAAGTATCTGGAGACCCGTTCCAAGGGCAAGACGGGCCAGGCCATTGCCCGGCTCATGGATCTGACGCCCAAGACCGCCGCCGTCCTCCGGGACGGTGTGGAGGTGGAGGTGCCGGTGGAGCAGGTCCAGGCGGGGGATCTGGTGCTGGTGCGGCCGGGGGGCTCGGTGCCGGTGGACGGCGTGGTGGTGGAGGGCGCGTCCAGCGTGGACGAGTCCGCCCTCACGGGGGAGTCCATCCCGGTGGACAAGGGTCCCGGCGACACCGTGATCTCTGCCTCTATCAATAAATCCGGCGTTCTTACCCTCCGGGCCACAAGGGTGGGGGAGGACACCACCCTGGCCCAGATGATCCGCCTGGTGGACGAGGCGGCCTCGTCCAAGGCCCCCATCGCCAAGCTGGCGGACAAGGTGGCGGGGGTGTTTGTGCCGGTGGTGATGGCCATCGCTCTGGTCACGGCCGTGGCGTGGATGATCGCTACCGGGTCGGTGGAGCGGGCGCTGACCTCCGGTGTGGCGGTGCTGGTGATCTCCTGCCCCTGTGCATTAGGTCTTGCCACTCCCGTGGCCATCATGGTGGGCACGGGCAAAGGCGCGGAGCAGGGCATCCTGGTGAAGTCCGCCGAGGGGTTGGAAAACCTGCGCTCGGTCACGACCGTGGTGCTGGACAAAACGGGGACGGTGACGCAGGGCAGGCCCAAGGTAACGGACGTCTACCCCTTAGGCGAAACCACGACGGAGGAGCTTTTGTGTGTGGCGGCGTCGCTGGAGAAGCCATCGGAGCACCCGCTGGGGGCGGCCATTGTAGAGGAGGCGGTGTGCCGCAATATCCCGTTGGCCCCGGTGGAGAAGTTTGAGGCGGTCCATGGCAAGGGCGTGCGGGGGACTATCCAGGGGGTGAACTTCCTGGCGGGCAACGCGGCCATGCTGTCGGACGCCGAGGTGGACATAGGCCAGGATGCGATGATCGCGGACGGGCTGGCCCAACAAGGAAAGACCCCGCTGTTTTTTGTGGAGGACGGCAGGCTCATTGGCATCGTCGCCGTGGCGGACACGGTGAAGGAGACCAGCCGCGCGGCCATCGAGGGCTTCCAGCGGCTGGGACTGAAGGTGGTGATGCTCACCGGCGACAACAAGCGCACTGCCGAGGCCATCGGCAAGGAGCTTGGATTGTCAGAGGTGGTGGCGGAGGTGCTGCCCGCAGACAAGGAGCGGCAGGTTGCGGCCCTCCAGGCCCGTGGGGAGAAGGTTGCTATGGTAGGAGACGGTATCAACGACGCCCCGGCCCTGGCCCGGGCGGACGTGGGCCTCGCCATCGGCGCGGGGGCGGACGTGGCCATCGAGAGTGCCGACATTGTGCTGATGAAGTCCGACCTGGTGGACGCGGTGACAGCAGTGGAGCTGTCCCAGGCCACCATCCGCAACGTGAAGCAGAACCTGTTCTGGGCGTTTTTCTACAACGCCATCTGCATCCCGGTGGCGGCGGGGGTGCTGGCCATCTGGGGCGGCCCCCAGCTCAGCCCCATGCTGGGCGCGGCGGCCATGAGCTTCAGCTCGGTGTGCGTAGTGAGCAACGCCCTGCGCCTACGGTTTTTCAAGCCCAGTATTGCGGCCCATTCCGAAGTCAACCCCGGCGGGAATCTCGCCGTTGAAGTGAAAGGAGAACGAAAAGCTATGGAAAAGAAAGTAGTCATTGAGGGTATGATGTGTCCCAAGTGCCAGGCCCATGTGGACAAGGCGCTCAACGCCCTTCCCGGCGTGTCCGCCACGGTGAGCCTGGACAGCAAGACTGCGATGGTCACGGGGAACGTAACCGACGACGCTATCCGCGCCGCCGTGGAGGAAGCGGGGTACCAGGTGGTGTCCATCACCTGACCCATCTTTGGCGCAAAGCCGCGTCCAGTACGATAAAAACGGGCAAAGGGCAGCGGAACTCCGCTGCCCTTTGCCCGTTTTGGGGCCGCGGGGGATGCGGATCATGGGCCTGGAAACTGTGGGGCGGAGGGATAATCTGTAGTAATTTAAAAAATTTTTCAATTTTATGTTGAAAATCCGCTTTGGGACTCCCATACTATAGTAGAGGCGCCTGTGCGAGAGATCCCAGTGCTGCGGGAACGAACGGAAATTCGTCCTTCCCACAAGGGGGTATAGGAGCCTCAATACTAGGGGAACGAATGGAAATCCATCTTTCCCCAAGGAGGTATTTTTTATGGAACAGAAAAAAGAAGTCGGACAATTGATTGAGGTGGATGCGGCCCTTGAAAGTATGCGGAACTCCGGGCATGACCTGTCTACCGCCGTGGGCGAGGTGGTGGATAACGCCATCGACGCGGGAGGAAGGGCGGTCAAGATTGAAACGGGTTTTGTCAAGGGCAAGACCAAGGAGATTACCCAGATGGCGTTTTCGGACAACGGGACGGGGATCTCCCCCAGTATCCTGCCGCAGGTGCTGACCCTGGGCTATTCCTCCAACCACAACCAGCGCACCCTGCTTGGCCGGTTTGGCATGGGGCTGAAGGTTGCCAGCATCAGCCAGGCCCGCCGGGTTGAGATCTATACCCGCCAGATCGGGGGAGAGATCCATCATACGTATATCGACCTGACGGAGATCCGGGAGCACAAGCAGACCTGCATCGTGGAGGAAGAGGTCAAAGGCTATCCGCTGCAATATAAGCACCTGATGTGCGATGAAAAAGGGGAGGAGTATCCCTCCGGCACGCTGGTGATCTGGTCGAAAATCGACCGGCTGGTGAACCAGGGGAAATATTCGTCTTCCCTGGACAAAAAGATAGGCGACTTGCTGGACTTCCTCGCCCGGGCGTACCGGCGCTTCCTGGCCCAGGGCCTGAAAATCTACTTAGACGGCAAGCTGGTGGACCCTTATGACCCGCTGTTCCTGATTGAAAATCCGCGTTTGATAAAAAAGGTGGAGGAGAAGGATAGGAACAGCCTCCGCGCGGAGATCATGGAGGAAAAGGAACTGGTAATTGACGGGCAGAAGGTGGAGTTCACCGTCACCCTGCTGCCGCAGATCTTCCGCAGGAAGCGTGGGGCCGGCGGGAATCGTGGCGAGGCAAAGCAGTTTGAGTTCCTGCACCTGGGCGACAATGCGGGCAAGGTAAGCATACTGCGGAATGGCCGGGAGATCTACTACAACATCATCCCCCGGAGCCTGCCGGGCGGGCGGGATGAGCTGGACCGCTTTATCGGGATTGAGATCAGCTTCCCCGCTCAGCTGGATGAGTATTTCCAAGTCCGGAACGTAAAACGGGGGGCGGAACCGGTGGACAACCTCCGGGAGGAGTTCAGGAAATTCGTACAGCCCCCGGTCAAAAGGGCCCGGGCGAAAATTCGGGCATGCTGGAGCGAGATGGAGAAAAGGGACGCCGCTCAGAACAACGAGCACGAGCTGGTGACGCGGATTGTGGCCGAGGCTAGCAAGACAGCGCCCCGTGGGCAGGCAGGTATTGGCCGCAGCGCAGAGGAAATCGAAAGGATTCTGCAAAGGGCTTTGCAGGACATTGCCGTAGACCCTGATTCCGATCCAAAGCTGGCCGAAGCGAAGAGGCAGGAATTTTTGGAAAACCCGGTGTCTATTTTGTCCTCGGGCTGGCCGGGTAAGGAGCTTTTCGAAATTGAACACATCAACGGTTCCTCCATTGTGAAGCTGAACACCCGGCACGCGTTTTTTCAAGAGATATACTGCAAGCTGAAGCAGGTGGCGGAAAAGGACGCCGCCGACTGGACTAAGAGTGAGCTGGCGGAGATAGCGAACAATACGAAGCTGGCGATTGAGCTGTTGCTGATGGCATATGCCAGGGCGGAGAGCCTCAACCCCAACGCGGACACGGTTTACTCCGAGCTGCGTAGCTACTGGGGAATTTTCTTAGGAAGCTATATGGATGTCTTGACAAACACTATGAAGAAGTGATATTCTATATAATGGACAATTAAATATATAGGCGAGTTACAAGCAGCCAAGAAACCAAGCCATGGCCGACCGGATGGCGTCCATGATTATGAAAAGGAGTGTTTGTAAAATGACAGAGCAATGGGAAGCGGCTATGCTGGAGCTGTACAAACGGGAAAGTATGTGTAGCGATCACGTAAAAAAGGCGGTCATCGACGAGGCGCTGGATCAGCTGATGCGATGGCAGGACTCGAAGCAGGAGCCCGCGTGGCTGGTGCGCAATGCCCTGAGCAACGCGCAGAAAAAAGTACACCGATATGGGCAGAGAATGACAGGGCCTGTGGACGAGGTCTGTTTGGAGGGGCCCTGGGGTGAACTGGGACTGGTTGAGATGTTGGATGCGCTCTGCCAGGTGAAGCTGACCCGGATGCAGCGCATAGCTGTGTCCCGCAGTGCCCAGGGTTACGAGGTGCAGGAGATCGCCCGGGAGTGCGGGGTGAGCGATAAGGCCGTCTACCGGAGCCGGCAGATGGGCCGGGCGGCATTGAGGGCGTATGTGGATATGGGGTATCTGGACAAGGCCGGCTGAGGGCGCGGACTTACAGGCCCTGGCCTGGATATGGGTAGGATCTGTTTAAAATCTGGTTCTTTTGAGACGGCTTCCTCACGGGGGCCATCTCAACAGCGGGGGATAGTAAATATTATTTGATCTAGACGGGGCGCAACTTCGGTTACGCCGTCTGGGCTTGTCGAAAAAGCCTCGCAGAGTTCGCGCCCGCAGGCGCGAAAAAAATAAAATCCGTTTTCCCCGGCGACATGTGCGTCGGGGAAAACACTTCTCGGCCGAACAGTGTGCGAGTTGGCCGCCGCAGGCGGACAGCGAGTGCGCGCATGAGGCCGCAGCTTCTCCCGTCGGAAAAGGCTTTGCCTTTTTCGCCGGTCTGAGACGGCGTAACTTCGGTTACGCCGTCTTTTACAAAAGAAAGGCCCGTCTTCTGGGTGAGCTCCAGAAGACGGGCGACAAAAAGGCACAGTAGCAAGGAGCCTCTGGCGGGTAGAATCGGAGGAGCGTGACGATCCGCTAAACAACCGTAGCACTCAAGGTTGTGGAACGATTTTGACTCTTTGGTCAGGAAAAACCGCTGGAACAATCAATATCTATTGCCACCCCATGCGGCCTTTCAGTGGATACGGAAGCGGCTGATGAGATTGTTCAGCATCCGTGCCTGCTGGGACAGCTCCTTAGAAACTGCCGTGCACTGTTCCGCGGAGGCAGAATTGTCTTGAACGACTACGGAGATCCCTTTGATCCCAGTTTCAACCAGCGAGATCATTTCCGACTGCTGGACGCTGGCGGAGGCAATCTCATCCATCAGGGTTTTGATAGACTGGATGCAGTCATTGATATCCTGCATGGCGGAAACGGCCAGGCCAGTAGATTCTGTCCCAGATTTGGCGCTCTGGATAGAACGGCTGATGAGGTCATTGGTATTCTGGGCGGCCGCAGCGGATTTGGCGGTCAGATTGCGGACCTCGTCCGCCACCACGGAGAAGCCCTTTCCTGCGCTTCCGGCCCGGGCAGCCTCTACCGCGGCGTTCAGTGCCAAGATGCTGGTTTGGAATGCGATATCCTCAATTGTCTTGATAATGGTGCCGATTTGTGCGGAAGATTGGTCAATATTCCTGGTGGCCACCGTCAGTTGCTCCATCTTTGTGTCCGCCTCGGCGGCATAGCCGGTGGCTCGGCTCACCTGCTGGCTGGCGCTGGTCTGGATCTGCGTGGTAATGGAAGTCACGTTTTTCATAAGACTGTCCACAGAGGACGCCTGCTCGGTTGTCCCCTGTGCCAGCGCCTGGGCGCCTAAGGACACCTGTTCCGCGCTGGCACCCACTTGTCCGGCTACCTGGGAAATATCGCGGATGACATTTACCAGATTGGCGTGGATGGACTGCAAACTGGAGGACAGGGCCTTGAAATCGCCGACATAGTAGGATTCATTCTTCATGACGTCCACGGTGAGGTTGCCATCCGCCTTTTCGCCCAAGATGCGTCCCACATCGTCGATGGTTTTTCACAGGCAGCCACAGACCCGGTGAGTGGTTTGCGCGATCATGCCGATCTCATCCGACCGGCTGTAAAAGGGCTCCAGTTCCTGGTCGGCGGAGAGGTTCAGATCGCCCAGACGGCCGATCGCCCGTTCCACGACCATGGGCTCCCGGCCTTCCCGCCAAAGGATTAGCAGGGTGATTAGAATAACGGCAGCGGCCGTGACGGCACACAGAACACCCACCAGAATCCGTACGGTCGTTACGGCGGCATAGACCTCTGTGGCGGTGTCCCGAACCATAAAGACCCAGCCGCGGTCCTTCAGGTATTTATACACCACCAGTTGATTGACTCCGTTGTTATCCCGGTAGGAATATGTATTAGCCTGAGTACTGTTGTCTGCCCGGATGCGCTGGATAATCTCCAGATATCCGGTGTCAGTGGTCTCGGTGTTTAGAAGTGTGTCGTTCTCATGGTATAGGTAGACGCCCGTGTCCACATTTAGGAATACACACTCGCTGTCAGGCAGGCCCTTGATGTCAAGATTCAACAGCGAGTCCATGAGATAGCTGGCATAGACCCCGGCCCCGGCATAGCCGATGCACCGTTGGCCTTCAAAGATGGGGTAGTACATAGACAGGAGCATGCTGCCGGTGCCGGGGACTGCATGATGCCCAGATTGGTCAGCCGCCGCTGAGCCAGGATGGTGTCCTGGAAGGTTTTCAGCGAGTCCCCCGACCGGGTAGTCATGCCAATGGCGCCCTGGGAGGTGTGGGTTAGGACATGAGTTTCCGGGGTAGCGATGTACAGCCTTTCAAATACCCCTTTGACGGCGGCAAAGTCCTTGGTGTACTTCTGTGCCCGTGCCAGCAGTTCCGGGTCCTCTGGGTTTAAGAGCAAGTCGTGAACCTCGCTGCCCAGGGCAAAGGCGGTCATATATTCCTCTGCGGAGAGCACATACTCGTCAATAATAGCGGCCATAGCTTCTACGGCGTCAGTCATTTGATTGGTGATGTTGTTTTTGACTACGGACGCTGCGTTGGTAGACACAAAGACCCAGAGTAGCGTTATCCCCACCAGGGTGATAACAGTCGTAATGATGCCGATCCGCGCGGCAAGTTTTTTGTTCGCCATGAACTGCATGAGATATTCCCTACATAAACAAGGTTTTAGGGCTAAAATCACCCTGTCTGCGGATATCTGACGCAAAAGCTGCGCAGCGAATTTGGGTCAGGTCCTAAGAAGTAATATACTCTTTTTTCCTGCATATCAAGTGCTTTAAGTGCTTTGTTGCCGCTATTTACAAACAGACGCCGCTTATCGATATGGTTTTGCTTAGAGTCTGTTTTAAAACCATCAAAGTAGCCAAAGGAGGATACAGGCGAGGCA
>CAJULZ010000099.1 GCA_910587205.1 uncultured Oscillospiraceae bacterium | reverse complement strand
GGGGGCCACCCAGGTGGCGTTGACCTGTCTGGACGTGATGGGCTACCTGGACGAGATCAAAGTGTGCGTGGGTTATGAGATCGACGGGGAAGTGACGGACATGTTCCCCACCGTGCCCCGGCTGATGCGGGCAAAGCCGGTGTTTGAGACTCTGCCCGGCTGGAAGTGCGATGTGCGGGGCGTCACCGATTATGACGCCCTTCCCGCCAATGCCAAGGGCTATGTGGAGTTTTTGGAAAAGTGCATCGGGGCGCCCATCACGATCGTGTCCACCGGCCCCAAACGCCACGAGATCGCCCTGCGGAAGCGCTGAGATACCGGCCTCGCTTATTCTTTGGGACAAAGCAAAAGGGCAGCAGTCATTATGATTGCTGCCCTTTTGGTGTAGTTGGCGCCAGCAGGCCGTACATCCAGACGGCAATTGAGCACAGCAGCCAGAAACGCGGCCTCCATATCGTTCCGTCAGTAGAACCCCATGTAACGGAAGGCATAGGAAATCCGCTCTCAGGAAAAGAACAAGACCAGCGTGGTCTGCGAGGCGGCGCGCGGCTTCCGCTTTTGTTACATACGCAAGCAGCCGCATTGAAGAATTGGACACGGACCGGTAAAAGCAGTTACCTGAGGCCCAGCAGTTCCCGGGCCTCATTGGGCGTGGCCGCTTCGCAGCCGAACTCCTCTATGACCCGGCGGGCCCGGGCGATGAGCTGCATATTGCTCTGGGCCAGAACGCCTTTCCTGTATATCACGTTGTCCTCCATGCCCACGCGGATGTGGCCGCCGGCGGCGATAGCGGCGTACATGATCTCCATGGCGCCTTTACCCACGCCAAAGGCGCTCCAGGTAGAGCCGGGGCAGACACGCTCCAAGGTGGACTTCATGAATACCAGATCCTCGACGGTGGCAGGGCTGCCATTGGCGCAGCCCATGCAGAACTGGAAATGTAACGGGGCTTTTAGAAAGCCCTTCTTCAAATAGTAAGCGGCGTCGTGGATCATGGCTGGGTTGAATACCTCGATCTCCGGCTTGACACCGGCTTCCAGCATAGCCTTGCCCATCTTCTCCAGAAAAGGCGGGTTGTTGTTGAAGATACCGAAGTACATCCAATTCATGGTGCCGCAGTCAAAGCTGGCCATCTCGGGCTTGAGCTGGATGAAGGGGGCCATTCGGGCCTCCTCGGAGTTGGCGATGCCGCCGGCGGAGGTGAGGTTGAGGATGACGTCACAGTCGGGATGGTTGTTATGGAGCAGGTCGATAACTTCTTTGAAGGTTTCCACCTCCATGGAGTCGTTGCCTTCCTTGTCCCGGACATGGATGTGGGCCACGGCGGCGCCGATTTTCCAGCATTGGTAAATTTCCTCGGCAATCTCGTCAGGCTGGAGGGGGACGTCGGGATTGTTCTCCTTCTTGGGCCAGGCGCCGGTGGTGGCGACAGAGATAATACGCTTGTTCTTTAAATCAGACATGGTAAGCACTCCTCAATGACATAATTTTGGCTGCCGCGGATGGATCTTTGAAAACGGCCTGTCTGGCCGGAAGGCAGACAGGCCGTTTTCTACAGATGATTACGGGATATGGATTACACAACGTCCTTGCGGATCTTATGGGCCACCTCCAGGGTCTTTGCGCTCACATTGTCGCTGAAGTAGCTCTCATAGGCCTCCAGCGGGGGCTTCTTGCCCACGAGGATGCCGATTGCCGCGGCGACAAGGGAAAGCCCGCAGGAGACGATGAAGGCAGGCAGGCCAAAGGGGGCGCCGGCGACCATACAGTAGATGTAGGCCGCCAGCCCCGTAAGCATGGAGGCAAAGGCGGCAGCGTTGTTCATCCGCTTGACATAGAGGCCAAGCCAGATGGAGGCAAAGAACATGGAGCCGAACGCGCCGTAGACGTAGGTGAAGCCGTCGGCCAGCAGGGAGAACTGGCCAATCGCGCAGATGACGGCAATGACGCCCAGGGAGAGGATGGTGATCCGAAGCTGCTTGGTGGTCTTGGCGTCCTCCGCCTCGGAGGCCTCGCCGCCCTGCAGTACCCGCTTGATGTCATAGATCAAGGAGGTGGAGCAGTGCAGGAGCATGGAATTGGCGGTGGAGACGGCGGCGGCGCAGATGGCCGTGAGGGCCAGTGCGCCCAGGACTGGGTGGATATGATCCATAATCAGGCGGGGGAACATATAGTCGCTGGTAATGCCCTCGGGGAGACTGGGCATAATCATTTTGCCGCCCATGCCGATGAGGATCAGGGGGCAGAACACGGCGATGAGGATCACCATGACCAGGAACATCTGCAGGGCCGCAGTTTTCGCGTTGCGGGGGGCCATGAAGCGGGAAACCCAGTGGGGCGCGACCGTGGAGCCGAAGCAGTTGGACAGGAAATAGGAAATGCACACGCTTGCCCCCAGGGTGCCCCAGTTGCTGCCCAGGATGCCCGCCACCAGGGGTTCGCCGCCCTCTACGACCGGGGCGGTGGTGGTGGCGAAATTGGCGAAGATCGCGCCCACGCCGCCGCACTCTGTCAGCACGGCAATCATGGCGGCGATGACGCCCACCAGGATCAGCGAGGCGTTCAGGGTATCGGTAGCGGCCACGGACTCAAAGCCGCCCATGCAGGTGAAGATCAGCAGGATCATGAAGCACAGGCAGGCGATGGGGTAGGGGATGCCGGTGAGGGTGGAAAAGACAATCCCGAAGCCCTGGATCTGGATATAGGAAAAGACGAAGTAGCCGACCAGCTCAATGGCGGCGGAGAAGATCTGGATCGGGCTCTTTTCGGTAAACGGATCGTAGCGGGTCCGCATAAACTCGGGGAACGTGCGGCTGGGCACCTCGGGGCGGCGGATTTTATAGGCGACCAGGGGCATCAGGCCCGTGGCCAGGAACCAGCCTGCCACCCAGCCGAACACGGCGCAGACGCCGCGGGAATAAATATTGCCCGGCACGCCCATGACCGAGGCCACCGACAGCCAGGTGGCCATGGAGGTCCCCACGCCCAGCAGCAGGCCCATTTTGTTCCCGCCGGTGGTGAAGTCGCTCATGGTTTCCACCTTTTTGGAGCTGCGCAGGGACGTAATGATAATAAACAAGAAATAAACGACGAATATGCCGATATAAATCGCATTTTTCATGGATTATGACTCCTCCTCTGCTACAATTGAAGTATGCCCATACAGGCTATTTCTTCGCGTCGGGATCGCAGGTAAAGAGATTCCCGGTGGCGCCCAGCCGGGGCAGGCCGGACTTCTCAATCCTCGTGGCCACGCCCAGATAGACCACCAAACCAATGACGATCACAGCGCCCCAAGCAATAAACGGGAAAAACGATACCATGAACCATAACCTCCTTGTTATTTTATGTTCTTAAAAACACCGGTCTGCGCCGGCCCGGGGAACCCCGTACCTGCGCCGGCGGGCTGGGGTTTTTCACACGGGATAGGAAAACCACTCACGCGGGAACAGGCGCAGGTTCTCCATGGACAGGGGCAGTTCTCCCGCCTCAATCTTTGTCACGATTTCCACCACCTTATCATTGAAGGGGGTGGGGATGCCGTGCTGAGCCCCAGTTTGGCAGACGAAACCGTTAATCATGGTGACCTCTGTCTGTTTCCCCTTCTCCAGGTCTTGGAGCATACTGGCCTTTGCGGCGTGCATGTCCTGGTACATCACCTGGAACATGGTCTGGTTGGCGTCGTACATGGTATGGTCCGCCAAGTCCAGGCTGTCCGGAAGCTGCTCATTTAGGAGCAGGGGCAGCTTGTAGCCCGCCGCCTCGCAGCACTGCTTGACCTCGCGCCCCAGGTAGCTGAGGCAGGCCCGGGCAGTGGGGTTTCCCAGCACCCCGCCGAAAGTGGCCCCGCACACGGCGGACATACCGCTCATGCAGGTGTTGTTGATCAGCTTGCCCCAGCGGGAGGCCATGAGCTGATCTGTCACTTTGGCCGGGCGGCCCATCTTCCCCAGCACCTCCGCTACCTGGCGGATCCTGGGGCCCACGCTGCCGTCCACTTCGCCGATTTCAAAGAGGTGGTTGTTTTTCGAGATGTTCTGGGTGAGCTCGGACACGCCGGGGGAAAGGAACGTCGCCCCCCAGAGTACGGTCCCCCCCACGGTGCGCCCCGCCCCCACGTGGCGGGCCACATAGGGCTCCGGCACGCCGTTTTGCAGGGTGCATACCGTGCTGTGCTCCCCCAGGTGGGGCAGCAGGGCGGGCAGCACCTGATTATTGGCGGTCTGCTTGGTGAACAGGAACACCAGATCATAGATCCCTTCCATCTGCTCCGGTGTCATGGCGCGAACAGGCACGCGCTTGTCCACCATGCCGACGATGTGGGCCCCGGTTTCATTGAGAGCGTCCACGTGGGCCTGGTAATTGTCTACCATGTCCACCGGGCAGCCGTTCTGCGTCAGGTAAGCGCCCATCACGGTCCCCATGGCGCCGCAGCCCAGAATTGCAACTCGCATAGAAATTCCTCCTTTCTCTTGATGCCCGTTTATGCAAGCAATAATAGTGCCAACTTTGCCCGCTTGCCCTGTCCTGCCGCCTGTGATATAATGCGGGCAACCGCCGCAGAGAACAGGAGGGGGAAACTTTGATGTTGGATCGCGCGTTTTATGAGCTGATGCTGGACAACATCTCGGATGGCGTCTACATCCTGGATAACGCAGGGAATTATCTATATGTCAACAGCGCGTATGTCCAAATGCTGGGCATGAGCAAGACAGAGCTTCTTAACTACAATGTGCATGAGTTTCTGTCCAGCAATCAGATCAATTTCTGCATCTCTGATATTGTTTACCGGGAAAAGCGCCGGGTCGTGGTATTTCAGGACGTGGCGATCTCAAACAGCAAGCGCAGTGAACCCTTCCGGCACCTTGTCGTATCCACCCCTGTCTTCGGCGCCGACGGCGAGGTACAGAATATTATCGCGGTCTGCAAGCCGCTGAACGCCATTAACGACTTCTATAATGAGGCCATGGCAAACAGCGCCTCCCAGGTTTGCGTGCAGCCCAACAGCTTTCTGATGGACGACCAGGAGACCATTGTGGCGGTCAGCCCCGCCATGAAGAATTTATTGCAGGTCGCCCACGAGATCGCGGGCTTTGACACCTCCGTCTTAGTCAGCGGGGAGTCGGGCACGGGGAAAGAGGTGATCGCCCAGTATATTCACGGGCACAGCAGCCGGGCCGATCACGGGATGGTCGTGATCAACTGCGCCTCCCTGCCTGAAAACCTGCTGGAGGCGGAGCTGTTTGGCTATGAGAAGGGCGCGTTTACCGGGGCCTCCGCCGCAGGAAAAAAGGGGTTGATTGAGGCTGCCGACCAAAGCTCCCTCTTTTTGGACGAGATTAACTCCCTCCCCCTGCCCCTCCAGGGGAAGCTCCTCCGGGCGCTGGAGACGAAAACCATCCAGCGCGTCGGGTCAACCGCGATAAAAAAGGTGGATTTCCGGCTAATATCCGCCACAAACGAGGATCTCCGAAAAGCGGTGGAGGAGAAACGGTTCCGGGCGGATCTGTTCTACCGGCTTAATGTGATTCCCCTGGAAATCGCGCCGTTGCGCGCCCGCACGGAGGATATTCTCCCGTTGGCGCTGCATTTTCTAAACTTCTACAACAAAAAGTACACGAAAAGCAAGATATTTACCGAAAATACCATTCAGAAGATGCAGAATTACAGCTGGCCCGGCAATGTGCGGGAGCTGAAAAATTTTGTAGAGCGCTCTGTGGTGATGAGCGCCAGCGATAGGATTGAGATCACCAACATCCAAAGCATCGCCGTGCGGCACAGCGAGCAGACGTCCTCTGACGAATCGTCCGCCTCCGCGCTGGTATACCCCCCCATGTACCAGCAGCTTTGGGGCGCAGGGCCCACGCTCCAGGAGTACCTGGAGCGCTGCGAACGGGAATACATCCAGTATGCCCTGAACACCTATAAAAGCACCTATGCTGCCGCGGCGGCCTTGGGGACGAGCCAGTCCTCCATCATGCGGCGCAAGCAGAAATATTTTCTTTCGTAGCGGCTTATTTATGTTCCGCGGGGCCCAATAAGTCTCTATCGGCTTAAGCGCCAAGTCATAACCGGTTTGCGAACCGGTTATGACTTGGCGCTTTTTTTGTTCTGCGGATCCCATGGGGAAGGGGGCAGGTTCCCGCGCAGCGCGGGAACCTGTTGGGAACAAGCCTTGGGCGTGTGGGACGGGCGGGCGCACTTGGCACACAACTTGCGTTCTGCTAACCTTTGAAAACTCCCGCAGACAACACACCCAAGAAGGAGGCTTTATAATTTATGAGAACCGCAGTCATCGGCGCAGGCTCCCTGGGCACGATCATCGGTGCGCTCATCACAAAGAACGGCGGCCAGGTGGATCTGATCGACAACTACCAGCCCAACGTGGATGCCCTGCGTACCAAAGGCGCGACCGTGACCGGCACCATGGAGTTCAACGTCCCCGTCTCCGCCCGCGCCACCCAGGACATGGAGGGGATCTATGACCTGCTGCTGATTACCACAAAGCAGACGGCCCTGGCCGCCGTCCTGCCGGAGCTGGTCAAGCACATGGATGAGAACAGCCTGGCGCTCACCCTCCAAAACGGTATCCCGGAGGAGCTGGTGGCCGCCTATGTGGGCCAGGGACGCACTGCCGGGGGCGCGGTGGGTTGGGGCGCCACGTGGCTGGAGCCCGGCGTATCTAAACTGACCTCCACCATGAAAGTGATGGAAAACTTTGCGTTTGAAATCGGCGAGATTGACGGGACGGATACCCCGCGTATCCGTCGGGCGCAGGCCATCCTTAGTCTGGTGGGGAACACGCAGGTGCTTGACAATCTGATGGGCATCCGCTGGGCCAAGGTGCTCATGAACGCCACCTTCTCCGGTATGTCCGCTGCCATGGCGGACACCTTTGGCGCGGTGCTCAACGACGAGACCACCCTGCGCTGTATCGCCCACATCGCGGACGAGACCATCCGGGTGGCCACCGCCAGCGGGGTCCGCCTGGCCCCTATGCAGGGAGTTGATTTCGAGCAGCTCAGGCTGGAGAGCCCGGCGGACATTCCCGCTAAGTTCCCCATTTACCACCAGGTCTGGGATCAGCACGCCGCGCTGAAGGCCAGTATGCTCCAGGACCTGGAAAAAGGCCGCCCGACGGAGATCGATTTTATCAACGGCATTGTCTGCCGCAAGGGCGACGAGCTGGGCATCGATACCCCCTATAACGATAAGGTGGTGGAACTGGTTCGGCGGGAGCAGGAGACCGGTATATTGCACACCATGGAAGCCAAAAAGGAGTTTTTACCGCTGCTGGCCCTGGACGACTGAGCGGAGTAGCCCCGGTAAGGACGAAAAAAGCAAAGGAGTTGTCAACTATGTCTGATTTAAGGAAAAAGCGCATCATTACCGCCGCGTTGTGCGGCTCCTGGCCCACCAAGGATATGAATCCCGCCGTGCCCTATACACCGGAGGAGATCGCGCGGGAGGCCTACAGCTGCTGGAAAGCCGGGGCCGCTATCGTCCACATCCATGCCCGGGAGGCGGATGGCTCCCCCTCCATCCGCTATGAGCTGTACGAAGATATCGTCAACCGCATCCGCGCCCACGAGGATTGCGACGTGTGTATCAACATCACCAGCTCCGGACGGGAGTGCGGCCCCGATGAGGAACGCATTGAGCCGATCCATAAGCTTCTGCCCGAGCTGTGCTCCTATGATGCCGGAACATTGAACTGGCAGAACCGCACGGTATTTGAAAACCATCCCCGTTTCCTGGAGAAGCTGGGCTACGCCATCCAGGAGTGCAATGTCAAGCCCGAGATTGAGATATTTGACGCCGGCATGATCTACAACACGATTTACTACATGAAAAAGGGCGTACTGAAGGCCCCCTGCCACTACCAGATCGTCCTGGGCTGCGCCGGGGGCATGACCAGCACGGTGGAGAACTTGGTACACCTGCGCAGCATCATGCCGGAGGGCTCCACCTGGGCGGCCTGCGGGATCTCGTCGGGCCACCTGCCCATCATGATGGCCACCATCGCCATGGGCGGCCATCTGCGGGTGGGCTTGGAGGACAATCTGTACCTGGATCGGGGTGTTTTGGCCAAATCCAATGTGGATTTGGTGGAGCGGGCAGTTAGGGCGCTGGAGCTGAATAACCTGGAGCCCGCCACACCGGATGAGGCCAGGGAAATCCTCGGCCTGACCAGGCAGGTGTGACGGAATGGAAGGATATACCATTAGCCGGCTATCCATTGGGCAGAGCGCGTCCTCTTCCAAGACCATCAGCGAATACGATGTCTATGCGTTCGCCGGGATTACGGGGGATTTGAACCCTGCGCACATCAACCAGGAATATGCCGCGTCTACCCGGTTCCAGGGGCGTATTGCCCACGGAATCCTCTCCGCCGGGCTGATCTCCGCCGCCATTGGGATGCAGCTCCCCGGGCCGGGCACCATCTACCTGGGGCAGACGCTCTCCTTCCGGGCCCCGGTGCATATTGGGGACACCATCACCGCCACTGTCACTGTTACCGCAATCGACATGGACAAAGGCTGTGTGGAACTGGAAACCCTGTGCACAAACCAGGCGGGGGTTCCCGTGATCACGGGCTCGGCCAAGGTAATGCCGCCCAAGGGTTGATGCTTCCGCACCAGGTTCTTGGGTTTATGGGCGGCGCGGGGCGCACGCCGTAAAAGATCCCTTCCTGCAAAATCTCCTCTTACTATGTATTAAAAATCCCCGGCACAGCGGGTTGGACAGCCTGCTATGCCGGGGATTTATGATAAGGATAGATTTATAGGACGTTTTCAAAAGTTTCAGCCGCATAGTTTCAAAAGCTGCGCAGATTTGACCGAGTTCATCTGTCGATGCTGCCGGAATGGAAAAGTTAAGATCGTTTGCCCTGATATGTTCTGTGCCGTCCCTCAATAAATCAATCGGCCTTTTCAGTTTGATGCGATAGGATAAGACGGCATCAAACCTCAAAACGCTGACAGGGAGTACGATGCAGGATAGCCATTGAAAATATGTCAGCAGGTTTATCACCTGCTTTTGGGCTGCTGTCGGCTGTTCCAAAGGTATTGCAACACCATCCCTCATGTTCATACTGCCGGGTGGATAACCGCTTTTTGTGGCGTTACATACAAGGAACACCGATAAAACCGGCAGTGGGGAAATCAGGATACACCATACCGACAGAAAGAAAAAGGACTTCTTCAATCCCATATTCTTTAAGCGTTCCATTTGTAGCCGCACCCCCAAACTGTTTCAATATAGCTGCGGAGCGTATGTGCCGCCAGTTTTGCCCGGATTTTACGAATATGTTCCATGACGGTATCGCTGTTTCCATCACCATCAATTCCCCATACTGTTTCATAAATCCGCTCTCGGTCAAATACCTGTCCGGCGTTCAAAGAGAGTAATTCCAGTATGTCAAATTCCCTCTTGGATAGTGTGACCAATTCACCATGAATGGCAAACAGTTCGGGCAGAGTAATCCACCGAAAGTTCACCGAAAAAGCGCACCGTGGATTGGCTGTGCCTCCGTTGCTCCCTTCGCAGATGTGCGGCAATTCTTGCCGCCAGCTCGTCCAGGTCAAAGGGCTTTACGATATAGTCATCGGCCCCTGCTTGAAGCCGTTGATTTTGTCAGCGGATTCGATACGAGCCGTCAGGAACAGAATCGGGCAGGCAATATGTTCCCGGATGGTCTGACATACAGTCAAACCATTGATTCCAGGCATATTGATGTCCAGCAAAATCAAGTCCGGCTGCTTTTCTACTTTTTGTAATGCCTCTTCGCCGCTGTAAGCGGTCAAAACTTCATATTGTGGGGAAAAGTAGGCGCACATCATATCAACAATGCCATGCTCATCATCCACAATCAATATCGTTTCTTTCAATTCTGACACCCCCTCTGCGTGTATTGAGTTTATCATGCAAATCTCAAGAAATTCTCAAAAGCTGATTTTACAACGGTATGCGGATGAACATTTCTTTTTGAACACCCGCTTTTTCGTGGATGATGGATTTTCCGGGGTCAGCTTCGAGCGTGAGGGACTTCAAGCCATGCTCCATGAAGTTGAGGTCGGAAATGTGGCGACGGTCATTACTAAAGACTTATCCCGCCTGGGCCGGAACTATCTGAAAACCGGGGAGCTTATCGAAATCGTATTCCCGGAATATGAGGTACGTTATATCGCCATTAACGACGGCGT
>CAJULZ010000098.1 GCA_910587205.1 uncultured Oscillospiraceae bacterium | reverse complement strand
CCCCAGGCAGGGTGCAGTCGCTGCCCAAAATCAGGCGGTCGGTCCCCGCGCTGCTGATG
The DNA here is from genome assembly GCA_910587205.1 of uncultured Oscillospiraceae bacterium. Taxonomy (GTDB): domain Bacteria; phylum Bacillota; class Clostridia; order Oscillospirales; family Oscillospiraceae; genus Enterenecus. The sequence continues at coordinate 10,345 of CAJULZ010000098.1, read as the reverse complement.
ATGTCCTCCACGGCGTGCTCCAGTTGTTCCTCAGTTCCACTAAGCAGCGGGCCGCAGGCGTTGTCCAGTCCGCCCAGAATTACTTTGCCGGGGAACAGGGCATGGCCTTGGGCCAGGGTTACGCCGCTCTCCCGCACGCCCCAGTTTACGATGTCGCAGGGGTAGCCGAGGAACCGGTGCAGGTCTGCCCTGGGTTTACAGATGTGCAGGATCACGAATTTGGCGCCCGACTCATAGGCGGAGCGGATGACCAGGTTATCCAGCGGAGCGATGTAGCGGGCGTGTTCTTCACGGGTGAAACCGTCGCCTTCTCCGCCCAGGGCGGCGTAGTAGATGCCCTCCGCGCCCGCGGCCAGCGCTTCCCGCGCCAGCACGCATAGGGTGTCGGCAATGCGGCGGTAGGCGTCGCTAACGGCCTGGGGGTTGGTGCGCAGGTGGTAGAGCTGGGCATAGCGCCCCACAGAGTCGTACTTGGGGATGCCCAGCAGCGCGTGGGAGGCGGAGGCGATGACCCCGTGGATGGTGGCGGTTATAGCGCCGCCGGGCTCCCGGCCGGCCACAGCCCGGATGATTTCGGCCTGCTTGCGGATGAATTCCGCGTCGGGGCCGTAACTACGCACCAGCTTCCAGTCCGAGGCGGTGTTGATATCGCCCCGGCAGGGGTAGGTGTGCTCCGTCATGACTTTGCAGATGTCGGTCTGGGTTTTTTCAAAATAATCCAGATGGGTATCCACGGCCTTTTGGCCGAAAAAGGCGTCCGGGGGGAAGTGCATCCAGAACCCGGTGGGGGTCTGGTCGGGTGCGCGTCCCTCCAGGACGGCGTAGAACCGCTCACGTCTGTTCATGAAAATGCCCTCTTTCTCAAATTGAGGTCTGTCTGCCGCCCGGCGGCGGCCTGTGGGCGGCGCGGTCCGGGGCGGCAGTCCCCTCCGGCGGGCGCCGCTTACAATGTGTTTTTATAGATTGTGCCGCCTTTCATGATGAGCTTCATATTGTCCTTGTCCGTCAGCAGGTCCAGGTCCTCCACCGGGTTGCCTTGGATGAGCAGCAGGTCGGCAAAGGAACCCGGTTCCAGTACGCCAACCTTGCCCTTGGGGTAGGGGTTCCGGTAGGTGCACAACTGGAACAGGTCATGGACGCGGCCTGTGGCGGCCCGCAGACCCTCAAAGCTGCCAAAGCGCTTTTTGAAGGCGGAGAAATCTTTGAGCTGGTGTTCTTCGCAGAAATATTTGTTGGTGGCCATATCCGTGCCGAACACCATGTTCAGACCGTATTTGACGATGAGCTCGGTCTGCTGTTCCACGCCCTTGCGCACCAGGGCGTATTTTTCCAGCATGTCGGGGGTGTACTTGAAGTCCATCATGGAGTCCTCGGTAAACGTGGGGCAGGGGCATACCCATACGCCGTTGTCCCGGATCATCCGGGCGGTTTCATCGTCCATGAGCTGGGTGTGCTCCAAACTCATAACACCGGCCCGGATTGCCCGCTGCATGGATTCGTTGGTATAGAGGTGGGCCATAACGTAGGTGCCGTAGTCCGCCGCGGCCTCCACCGCCGCGCGGACCTCCTCAAAGGTCATCTGTACGGTGTAGAGGTGGTCGAATTTGGAGGCGATCCCGCCGCCCAGGAACAGCTTAATCTGGGACGCGCCGAGAAACAGCTGATCTCGGGTAGCGCGGCGGACCTCGTCGGGGCTGTCCGCCAGAACCCACACCCCGTTGTTCATCACGGGGGACATATAGCCCTCCACGGTGCGCTGGCTGGCCGCGCCGGGGCGGTTGTCACAGTGGCCGCAGGTCTGGCCGATGCCGGAGTGGCTGGGGAAAATACGCGGACCAATGGTGTAGCCGTTGTCGATGCAGGCCTTGACGCCGTAGATCATGCCGCCCGCGTCCCGCACGGTGGTGAAGCCCCGGAGCAGGCACTCCTCAGCGTTTTTTGCCGCGCGCACGGCGGTTTCGTCCGCGCGGAGGGGCTCCATCTCATCCCCGCCGCCGGTTAGGGCTATGTGGACGTGGGCGTCGATGAGTCCGGGGATGGCGGTGCGCCCACCGGCGTCGAGGACGCGGTCAAACCGCTCCTCCGGCACCTCGCCCTGGAGGATGTCCTCCACCAGGTCGTCCGCGATGACGATGCAGGCGTTCTGTTTGAGCGCGCTGTGGTTGCCGTCGAACACACTGCAATTTTTAATGAGCTGTCTCATGCTTGACCCTCTTTCTGTGGTGTGCCGCTGCACAGGTGGCAGGCGGTCCAGTGGCCCGGTTCCGTCTCCCGCAGACAGGGCGCCTGAGCGGCGCAGCGCGGGACGGCCTGCGGGCATCTCGTGTGGAAGTGGCAGCCCTGGGGCGGGTCCAAGGGGCTGGGAACGTCCCCCTCCAGCGTGGTGTGCTGCCGACGGTGCCCCGCGTCCGGGATGGGGATGGCGGACATCAGCGCCTGGGTATATGGGTGCTGGGGGTTGGAGAAGATCTGCGTCCGGGATGCCTGCTCCACAATGCGGCCAAGGTACATCACCGCCACCTGGTCGCTGACGTGCTTGACGACGCTGAGGTCATGGGAGATGAACAGGTAGGTCAGCCCGCGCTCCCGCTGTATGTCCTGCATAAGATTGAGCACCTGGCTGCGGATGGACACGTCCAGGGCGGAGACGGGCTCGTCGCAGACGATGAAGGACGGTTCCAGCACCAGCGCCCGCGCGATAATCATGCGCTGGCGCTGGCCGCCGGAAAACTCATGGGGATAACGGTGCATCTGCTGGCGGCTCAGCCCCACGTATTCGATGACGTCCATGACTTTTTTCTCCCGGGTCTGCCGGTCACCGATGCCGAAGGCATCCAGGGGGGAGCGCACCGTTTCAAACACGGTCATGCGGGGGTTGAGGGCGGAATAGGGGTCCTGAAACACGATCTGCATACGTTTGCGCAGCTCCCGCATTTTTTTCGGCGGGAGGCGCAGCACGTCCTGCCCCTCAAACTCCACGCTGCCCTGGGTGGGCTCGATGAGCCGGAGGACGCTTTTGCCCAGGGTGGATTTCCCGCAGCCGGATTCCCCCACCAGCCCCACGGTCTGCCCCCGGCGGATGGCCAAGTCCACCCCATCAACCGCCTTGACGTACCGCTGGTTGCGCCCGAACAGGCTGCTGCCTGCGGGATAGTATTTTTTCAGGCCCTTGACCTGGAGCAGGATATCGCCGCTCATGCCGTTCCCCCCTCGTACAAAAAGCATTTGACCAAGCGGTCGTCCACCTGGTAGGTCCCGGGCTGGGCGGTGCGGCAGCGGTCCTGAGCATAGGGGCACCGGGTACAGAACCGGCAGCCCGCGGGCATATCGGAAAGGCTGGGCACGCTGCCCTGGATGGTGTGCAGCCGGTCCACCTCCTGGTCCAGGCGGGGGATGGAGGCGAGCAGCCCCTGGGTGTAGGGGTGGAGTGGTTTTTGGAACAGGTCTTTGATGCCGGCGTACTCCATGACGTGGCCCGCGTACATGACCAGAACAGCGTCGGACATCTCCGCCACCACGCCCATGTCATGGGTGATGAGCAGGATGGCGGTGTTCATCTGCTGTTTGAGCTGGGTCATCAGGTCCAAGATCTGGGCCTGGATGGTGACGTCCAAAGCGGTGGTGGGTTCGTCGGCGATGAGTACCGCCGGCTTGCAGGACAGCGCCATGGCGATCATCACCCGCTGCTTCATTCCGCCGGATAACTGATGGGGGTAGTCCCGGGCCCGCGCCTCCGGCGCGGGTATGCCCACCTGGGCGAGTATGTCCACGGAGCGAAGCCAGGCCTCCCGGCGGCTGAGGGTCTCATGGGCCATAAAGGCCTCGGACAGCTGCCGCCCCACCGTCATCACCGGGTTCAGGCTGGTCATCGGGTCCTGGAAGATCATGGCGATGTCGTTCCCCCGAATCTGGCACATCTGCCGGGGTGTTTTGTCCAGCAGCTCCTCCCCGCGCAGGCGGATGGAAGAACCCGGCTCAATGCGGGCGGACCGCGAAGGCAGTAGTTGGAGGACGGAGAGGGCGGTGATGCTCTTGCCGCAGCCGGATTCCCCTACGACGCCAAGCGTTTTCCCGGCATCCAGCGAAAAGTTGACGCCGTCCACGGCGGGGACGGTGCCGTCCTTCCCGTGGAAGTATGTTCTCAGGTTGGACACTTCCAGTATGGGCGCCATAACGGTCCCTTCCTTTCTGCCGCCCCCGGGGCTGTGAGGCCCTGGGGGCGGCTGCCGTTATTCCTGTACGGTCCAGTTCCAGATGGCGAAATTGGTCTGGCAGAAATCCCTGGTGTCCAGGCCGCCCAGACGGGTGCTGTACGCCTGGATCATGTTGCGGCTGTACAGCGTCACATAGGGGGTGCGCTCGTTGAACAGCTCCTGGAACTGCTTATAGATGGGGTAGCGCTCGTCGTAGGAGGTGTATTCCAGCGCCTTCTGGAACAGGTCGTAGTATTCGGAGGTCTGGAGGTTGGAGAAGCAGGTGGTGGTGCCGGGGGCGAACTGGGTGGACACCTCGTGGGGCTCGACGGTGCCGGAGGAACCCAGCAGGGCAAGGTCCATGTTGCCCTTAAAACACTCGGACATGACAGTGGCGAAATCGGAGGTCTGGATGCGGACTTTGATACCTACGTCGGCCAGGTTTTGCTGGATGATGGCTGCGGACTGCTCACGCACGGTATTACCGGTGGGCACCAGCATCAGCAGTTCCCGCTCGGTGTCCCACCCGGCGTCCTTAACCAGCTGCGCGGCCGCCTCGGGGTCGTAGGTATCCCAGTCCAGGTCGGCATAATAGGGATGGGTCTCGGGCCATACGCTGCGCATGACGGTGCCCTGGCCATACAGAAGCTGATCCACGATGAGCTGTTTGTCGATGGCCATATTCATAGCACGCTTGACGTCGTCGGTGAGGTAGTCCCGGGCGTCGTTGATGGCCATATACTGGAAGTCAAAGCAGGGTACGGATTCCACGGTGAGGTTGGCGCTGTCCTGGAGGGTGGCGTAATCCACGGGCTGGATGGGGCCGATGCTGCCCATGTTCAGGTCGATTTCGCCGCTGATGAGGCCGGACACCATGTTGGCCGCTGGCACCACCCGGAGGATCAGACGGTCGATGTCAATGGGACCGTATTCGTAGCCTGTATTTTTCACCAGTTCGATGCGCTCGCCGGTGACTTCCTTGTCATACATGAACGGGCCGGAACCGATGGGACTGCGCCAAAATTCGTTAGTGTGCATCTCAGCCAGGGGGATGTCGCCCAGCAGGTGCTTGGGCAGCACTACGAACTGCTTCAGGGTGTTGAACACCGTCACCGGGTCCATGGCCTTTTTCAGCTTCATCTCGATGGTGTAATCGTCCACCTTGGAGACGCCCAGGCTGCCCTCGGACAGCTGCGCGCCGTCGTCGTCGGTGCCGTCCAGGATATTCATGAGGTAGCGGCGGCTGACGGACAGCTCCGGGTTGCAGGAGATTTGGAGCGACCACACCACATCGTCCGCGGTGACGGGCTGGCCATCGTGCCAGTGGGCGTCCTTGCTCAGGGCAACGGTAAGGGTTTTGCCGTCTGCGGAAGGCGTGACCTCGGTGGCCTCCCGGGGGACCAAGTCGCCGTCCATGGAGACATCGATAAGCCGGTCGAAGATCAGGATGTTCATGATCTCATCGTAGGTCCCGCTGATTTCATAGGGGTAGAGGTTGGTCCATGGGGAGGAAATAGCCCCCACGACGACCTTTTCCGCCGCGGGCGCGGGGTCCTGGGAAGCGCCGGCGCTTTGCTGGGGCGGGGCGGAGGGCGGGGAGGAAGCGGCGCTGGGATCGGAAGGTGTGCATCCGGAGAGGGTGGCGACCGCCAGAACCAGGGCGGCGAGGCTTCGGAACAGCTTTTTCATTACATTCTCCTCTTTTCGTTTATTTTGTAAAGCTCCGCCGGCGGCGGCTTACAACTTGGTTTTGGGGTCCAGCGCGTCCCGCAGGCCGTCTCCGAAGAAATTGATGCTTAGTACGGTGATCAGCAGGGCCAGGCCAGGGGGGACCCAGAGCCAAGGGCGCTGGGAGAGTACGGTGATAGACTGGGCGGCGTACATGATGTTGCCCCACGACGCCTGGGGGAGCTGCACGCCCATGCCCAGGAAGCTGAGGCTGGACTCCTGTAGGATGGCGCTGGCAATGCTGAAGGTAAAGGTAATAATGACCGGGGCGAAGGCGTTGGGCAGGATATATTTTAGGATAATGCGCCAGCTCTTCTCCCCAATAGCCACCGCCGCCTGCACATAATCCTTTTCCCGGACGGCCAGGACGCTGCCGTAAAGCTGCCGGGCGAACTGTGGCCAGCCCATCACGCCGATGACGATGGTGACGGACTGGATGCTGGGGCCGATCATGGACACCAGCACCAGCACCAGGATCATGGACGGGACAGACATGAAGATGTCCGCCAGGCGCATGACCATCACGCCGGGCACGCCCTTGTAATAGCCGGCCAGCAGCCCCAGAGGGACGCCGATAGCCAGGCTGACCAGGGCGCTGACCAGGCCGACGAACAGGGAGGTGCGCCCACCGTAGACAATGCGGGCAAACACGTCCCGGCCCACCTCGTCCGTACCCAGCGGGTGGGCGGCGCTAGGCGGCGCGCCGAAGCCGCTGTCAGTGTTCATAGAGTAGGGGTCCAGGTGGAGCGCCAGCACGAGCACCAGCTCCAGCGCGATTACGGCCAGCCCAGCCATGGCCAGTTTGTGGCGGGAGAAGCGCTTGAACACGTCGTGCCAGTAAGACCGCTTGCGCTCCTTTGTGACGGCCCCGGGGATTGGGGCTGCGGCAGGGGACATATCGGTTCCTCCTCTCTGTCAATCATACCGGATGCGGGGATCCAGGAAGGTGTAGAGCACATCGACTACGATGTTGCCCAGCAGGACAGCCAGTGATACGAATACCGTGATCCCCATGATGACGGGGTAGTCCCGGGCCTGGATGGAGGTCACCATTAGGCTGCCCAGCCCGGGCCAGCCGAAAATTTGCTCCGTGACCACGGCGCCGCCGATCAGGAAGGGAATGTTCATGCCGATTTGGGTGAGGATGGGGATCAGGGCGTTGCGCAGGCCGTGACGGATGAGTACGGCGTTCTCCCAAAGCCCTTTGGCCCGGGCGGTGCGGATATAGTCCTCGTTGAGCACTTCGATCATGCTGCCGCGCATGTGGCGGATGAAAGAGCCGACCTGCTGGATAGACAGCACGAGGGCGGGCATAATGAGGTGGCGCAGCAGCATCCCCCAGGTGTGGACGCCCGATGTGTCGTACATCCCGCCGGTGGGCAGGAGACCCAGCCGGATGGAGAATAGATAAATCAGCAGCATCGCGGCAAAGAAATTAGGGGTGGCGGCCCCGGCAAAGGACAGGCCGGAGGAGGCATAATCCCAAAGGGAGTACGGCTTATACGCCGCGACGGTGCCCAGCGGGATAGCGACGCACAGGGAGAGCAGGGTGGTAAACCCGGTGAGGATCAGGGTAGGGCCGATCCGGGAGGAGACCAGCTCCAGCACGCTGCCATAGGTGCGGTAGGATATCCCAAAATTGCCGCGGAGCAGTTCCTTGAGCCACAGCAGGTACTGTACGGCCACGGGCTGGTCCAAGCCCAGCTCATGGCGTTTTTTCTCAATGTCGGCCGCAGTAGCGAAGGGGTCGGCCATCAGCAGCTCGATGGGGCTGCCCGGCGCCAGCGAGGACATGAAGTACACCAGCATGGTGATCCCGAGGAAAACGGGAATCACAGTCAGGAGCCGTTTGAGCAGATATTTTCCCATTCCGAACCCTCCCCCACCCGGTTGGGCCGGGTGTATTGTGAAGCAATTGTTGGCATGATTACTAATCATATTAGGATGACCATTCTTAGTATAGATGCCTCAAAAGAAATTGTCAATATGAAATTAAAATATTTCTCAATAAAAAACATTTTTGTTCATGTTGACAGGACAATGCCGCTGTGATATGATTACTAATATATTCAAAAGGGTGGAAACCACATCCATTTGACTGTCCACTGTGGAAAGGAGCGTTTATACAGATGAAAAAACACATCAAAAACGGCCTGGTTTGGCAGGACAACCGGTTTGTTCCGTTGGACCTGGTGGTGGATGGGGAGCGCATTGCCTATGTGGGCGCCCCTACCGAACCGGAAGGGGACGCAGAGGTGCTGGATACGGCGGGAAGTTACTTGCTGCCTGGTGTGATCGACTGCCACGCCCATGTTACCATGGTAGGCGGAGATCATCATATGGCCGTGTTCTTTGCGGAGAATGAATGTGAGCTGGCCCTGGAGGGGGTGGTGAACTGCGAAAAAATGGTTCGACACGGCATCACGACCGCTCGGGACTGTGGGGGCAAATACCGGGAGACGATGGCCCTGCGGGATTTCATCCGCCGGGGGGCCATTTCTGGCCCGCGCCTGCTGTGCAGCGGGACACCGCTGAAGGTGGTAGGGGGGCATGAACCCGGCCTGGACGTGACCGGCCCGGTGGAGGCCCGGCGCGCGGCGCGGCAGCTTATACATGACGGCGCGGATTTCATCAAAGTGATGATTACCGGGGGGCTGGGAAAAGTGGGGGAGGACCCCGGCGCGGTGGAAATGGAGCTGGACGAGGTGGCGGCCATTGTGTCTGAGGCCCATAGGCACGGGAAGAAAGTGGCCTGCCACTGTCACAGCCGCGCGGGGATGGAATTGCTGCTGGATGCCGGGGCGGACTCTATTGAGCATGCCACCTACCTGGATCCGGAGGTAAACGCGCGCATTATCGGGCAGGGTGTGTTCGTCGTTCCCACCTTTACGCCCTATGAGATTGCCGCAGCCAGCGAGATTGGATGCGGCATCCTCCCCGATGCCATTCTCAACTCCCGGGCGATCATTGGGGAGAAGCGCCGCTGTTTAAAACAGGCGTATGAACAGGGCGTACAGATCGCCTTTGGCCGTGACAGCGGCGGATTTTTTATGGATCAGGGTGAGTTTGCGGACGAAATGCTGTATATGCAGGCGGCCGGAATGCCCGCTGCGGCGGTCATCCGGAGCGCTACGGAAACCGCGGCGAAATGCCTGGGTGTATGGCGGGATGTCGGCAGCCTGGAGGTGGGAAAATACGCGGATATCCTGTTCCTGAGCGAGAATCCACTGGAAAACCTGGTCGCATTTCGAAATAGTTTGGAAAAAGTCTGCTTTGGTGGTAAAATGTTGTAAGGACGGCTGCGCCGGGCGCCGTCTGCCTGCGCCCGGCCTGGGCGGGACTTTATTGTGAAGGGATGGTAGAGAGATGGCCGTACATAGGACCACGTTCAAAGAGCAGGTTTACGACCACATTTTCAGCGATGTGCTGGAGGGGAACTTCCCGCTGGATCAGTTCATCACGGAAAAGCAGCTGATGGAGCGCTACCAGGTGGGAAAGGCCCCGGTCCGGGAGGCGCTGATCGAGCTTTGCAACGAAAACGTCCTGCGCAGTATCCCGCGTCTAGGGTACCAGGTGATGCCCGTCACTGAGCGGGACATCCTGGACGCCACCGAACTGCGCCTGGTGTTGGAGCTGGGGGCGTTGGAGAAGACGAGCCGGAATTTCAGCGGGGGGATGCTGACCCAGGTATCCCGGCTGAACCAGGACTGGTGGCAGGAGGTCATCAGCGGCGAAGTGGATATCAAAAAGCGATGGCAGCACAATTCCCGGTTCCACGCTACGCTGTGTTCCTTTGCCGGCAACGAGCTGGCGGTGGAGGTAGTGCGCAAGATGATCCAGCTGGAATGGCGGGCCTACGCGCAGATGCTGGCCACGCCTGAACAGCGCAGCGAGTTCTTCCAGGCTTCCACCAGCAAGCCGCATATTGAGATCGAACGGGCCCTGACCTGCGGTGATTTCGACACGGCGCAGGCGCTGCTGCGAGGGGATATCATGACGCTGCCCAACTGGCTGCTCACCCAGACGAAGCGCCTGTTTTGAGCTGCTGCCCTGTGACTTATAAGAGCCTGCTTACTACGAAATCCCGCCTCGCCTGAGGGGAAAACCCCTTGTCAACTTGGCATTCTTCGAGATGTGAAACAAGCTCTAAAAAGGCCCGGGCCGCCGGTAGGCGGCCCGGGCCTTTGCACCCAGAGATTACAGCCCAAAATAACGCATGGCATTGTTGCAGCAGATACCCTCCACGATCTTCTTCAGGGAGGTGTCGTGGGCGGGGTACTCGCCGTTTTCCACCCACTGGCCGATGAGGTTGCACAGGATGCGGCGGAAGTAGTCGTGCCGGGCGTAAGAGAGGAAGGAGCGGGAATCCGTGAGCATCCCCACGAAGTTGCCCAGCAGGCCCAGGTTGGCCAGGGACTTCATCT
>CAJULZ010000097.1 GCA_910587205.1 uncultured Oscillospiraceae bacterium | reverse complement strand
CCGGCAACATCATCCCCTCCTCCACCGGCGCCGCCAAGGCCGTGGGCAAGGTCATTCCCGCCCTGAACGGCAAGCTGACCGGCATGTCCATGCGCGTGCCTACCCTGGACGTGTCCGTGGTGGACCTGACCGTCAACCTGGAGAAGCCCGCCAAGTATGAGGACATCTGCAAGGCCATGAAGGCCGCGTCCGAGGGCGAGCTGAAGGGCGTGCTGGGCTACACCGATGAGGACGTGGTGTCCAGCGACTTCCTGGGCGACGCCCGCACCTCCATCTTCGACGCCAAGGCCGGCATCGCCTTGACCGACACCTTCGTGAAGGTTGTCAGCTGGTACGACAACGAGATGGGCTACTCCAACAAGGTGCTGGAGCTCATCAAGCACATGTACAGCGTGGACCACAAGTAATCCTGATCTGGTCTTAAAATGGTTAAGCACCCCGGCCGCAGGGCCGGGGTGCTTGCTTTTTATATAAGGCCCGATCACCGCAGGAGGGTGTTCTCCCCCGAGACAGCGAACAGGGAGCTGTCGGTGGAAAAATACTGGGCCAGGATGCCCGCGGCCAGCTCCGCCAGGGTACCGCCCGCCTCGCCGCCCTCCGACACCAGGCACAGGGCCACCTGGGGGTCGTCATAGGGGGCGAAGCACACGAAAATGGCGTTGGTGGTGGCCGCCTTGGACGAGGTCTCGGCGGTGCCCGTCTTACAGCCCACCTCCACCGGGAGGGGGTCGAACCACTTGGCCATGGTGTAGGTCTTGGACAGGTCGTACATGCCTTGCCTGATGGCCGCCAGATGGTTGGGGTCGATGTCGATGGTGTTTCGCGGGGCCTTGTCATAGGTCTCAGTGACCCGGCTGTAATCGCTGGACTTGAACTCCTTGAGCAGGTGGCAGTCATAGTGGCTGCCGCCGTTGGCCAGGGTAGCCACGTAGTTGGCCAGCTGGAGGGGGGTGAAGGCGTTGTTTTCCTGGCCGATGGCGGCATACATGGTGTTGCCTTCGAACCATACCCCGCCCAGGGCCTCGGAGGTCTCCGGTCCGGCTACCCGGCCCTTGTCCTCAATCAGCTCGATGCCGGTGTACTGCCCCAGGCCGAATTGTTGGGCGTATTCCCGCAGCTTGGCGATGGTGGTGCGGCGGCCCACGTCGTAGAAGAACACGTTGCAGGAATCCTTGATGGCGTCCGTCACGTTCTCATTGCCGTGGCCATAGGTATTCCAGCAGTAGGGCTGGTCGGCGGGGTTGGGGTAGAAGCGGTACCGCCCGGTGCACTCGATGCGGTCCCGGGTGGTGATGACCTCCTCGGACAGCGCAGCCACGGCGGTGAGCATTTTGAAGGTGGAGCCGGGGGCGTAGACGCCCTGGGTGGCCCGGTTAAGCAGGGGCCGGTGCTCCAGGTCTTCGGAAAGCTCGGAATAGTTTTCCCGGAAGGTGGACAGGTCGTAGGTGGGGTAGGACGCCAGGGCCAACACCCCCCCGCTCATGTCCACCACCGCCGCCGCCATGCCCTTCTGCTCCTCCTGCCGGGCGGCGTACTGGGCAAGCAGGTCCTCGGTGGTGGCCTGGAGAGCTATGTCCAGGGTGAGCACCACGTTTTCCCCCGGTTCCGGCTCTCTGCGCCACTCCTGGCTGACCACGTTCCCATCGCCGTCCTTCTCAATCCGCCGGGTGCCGCTCACGCCGTGGAGGCGCTTCTCAAAGGCCAGCTCCACCCCTTCCTTCCCCACGGTGGCGTCCATGGGGTAGTTGAGTTCTTTATAGCGCTCCCACTCGGCGCCTGGGTTGATGGCCCCGGTGTAGCCCAGCACATGGGCGGCATAGCTGGTGCCGTACTTCCGGGAGGTGGCGGTCTCAATGTGCACGCCTGCCAGGGCGTTTTCCTTCACCCGGGAAATAAACGTAATGTCCACCCCCCGGGCAAAGACATAGGTGTTGTTGTTCAGACCGGTATTGCGCAGGTACAATTCATACAGCACCCCGGCCAGCTCCCGATCCCGCTGGTCGGGCACCTCCCCCTGCTCCGTCAGGCCGAAAGTTTCGCACATAGCGGTCAGGAGCTGGGTGGCGGTGGGTTCCGCCCTGTCCGCCTCCCTCCACTTGTATTCGGCGGCCAGCTGCCCCAGCAGGGTGGGCCGGTCTTCCAGTTCCCCGTCGGCATTTTCCGCCCGGTAGATGTAGGGAGTGCCGGTGGTGAACGTCCAGGGGGCATCCCGGGTGATGGGCAGGGTGTCCGACCATGCCACCCCCTGCTCCCGGCAGATGTCCAGCAGGCGCTCCAGGATGGCGTTGCGCTCCTCCCCCATGGAGGTGGTGTCCAGCTCCACGTTGTAATTCACCTCGTTTGTAACCAGCACGCGGCCATAGGTGTCCAAGATCTCCCCCCGGACGCTGTCCACCTGCTCGCTTTGAATGTCGCGCACGTCGGAGTTGGAGAGATAGCTGGCCCCGTTCACGATCTGGGCCTGGTAAAGCACGGCGAAAAACAGGCACAGCATTCCGCAGAAGAGGGCGATGAGCAGGTTGGTGCGCAGTTTGAGGCGGCGGGCCTCCCGTTCCGCCTTTTCCTCCTGGATATGGGTGTGGTCAAAAGGATTATTCATGGTAGATCCTCCCGTAGTTCACGCAGCAGAACCGGCCCAGCCAGTATACCGGCAGCACAAAGGCCAGGGACCAGAGCAGCTCGGGCACGGCCACCCGCAGCAGCGCCGGGAGCGGGGCCGTCCCGGCCAGCAGGCGGGCGGCCACCGCCCACAGCTCCCACCCCAGCAGGGTGATGACAGAGCAGATAAGATGGCCCCACACGTCCCGCCGGAGGGCGTACTGGGCGGCCAGCCCTGACGCCCAGCCGACGGCAGCCAGGGCGGCCAGACAGCCGAAGCCCAGGTGTCCCAGGCCGGACATGACCAGCCCGGCGGCTGCGCCGTATATGGCGCCGAAGGGCGCACCCTCCAGCACGCCCCCCGCCACCGCCAGCACGGGCAGCACGAGGGGCAGGGCGATGGGCAGCGGGCCCAGCACATAGTAGTTGACCGCTGCCGCCAGCACCAGGGCGGCGAGATAGGCAGTCCATTTTAAGATTTTATCCCGTCGGGTCATGGGCATGGGTTGGGTTCTCCTTTGAACGGTATCAGGCACCGGGGACGCCTGTAGGGGCGCACAGTGTGCGCCCGCTTCCTTTGATGCGGCCTGTTTTCGCGGGCGGACAATGTCTGCCCCTACAACGGCCTGCAAAAGCAGATCAAACCAGCTCCCCGAACAGGGCCCAGGTGGAGCAGGCGGTGATGCGGATGTCGGCGTACCGCCCGATGAGGGCGGGGTCGCCGCTGAGATGCACCAGGCGGTTGCCCGCGGTGCGGGCGGTGAGGTTGTTCCGGGGGTCCTCCCCCGCCCCGTCGATGAGGCAGCGCTGCACCGTGCCGATGTACGCCTGGTGCTTTTCCAGGGAAATGCGGTTCTGTGCCTCCACCAGCCGGTCAAAGTTGGCGGACTTCTCCTCCTTGGGCATGGGGTCGTCCAGCTCCGCGGCAGGGGTGCCCTTCCGGGGGGAGTAGATAAAGGTAAACAGCGCGTCGAAGCGCACCGCCTCGATAAGGGAAAGGGTGTCCTCAAATTCCGCGTCAGTTTCCCCCGGGAAGCCCACGATCACATCACTGGTGAGCACCACGTTGGGAACGCGCGCCCGCAGGGCGCGGATCTTATCCAGATACTGCTCCCGGGTGTACCGGCGGTTCATAGCCGTCAGCACCCGGGTGTTCCCGGACTGGAAGGGCAGGTGGATCACCGGGGCCACCTTTTCGCACCGGGCCATCACGTCGAACAGCTTTTCCGTGGCGTCCTTGGGGTGGGAGGTCATAAAGCGCAGGAGGAAGTCCCCCGGGATGGCGGCGGCCGCCTCCAGCAGCCGGGGGAACTCCCAGCCGCCCTCCAAATCCTTGCCGTAGGAGTTGACATTCTGGCCCAGCAGGGTGATGTCCTTGTAGCCCCGGTCCGCCAAGGCTTTGATTTCCTGCAGGATATTTCCCGGCTCCCGGCTGCGCTCCCGCCCCCGTGTATAGGGCACGATGCAGTAGGAGCAGAAATTGTTGCAGCCGTACATGATAGACACCCACGCCTTCAGCTTTCCCGAGCGGCGCACCGGCAGGCCCTCGGCAATGGCCCCGTCGTCCTGATCGGTCTCAAACACCCGCCCACGGCGCAGGTACACCCGGCGCAGGAATTCCGGGAAGCGCCACAGCTGCTGGGGGCCGAACACCAGGTCCACATGGCGGTAAGACTGGCGGATGCGCTGGGCTACGTGGGGCTCCTGGGCCATACAGCCGCACAGGCAGATAATCTGGTCTGGGTTTTTCCGCTTGCCGTGGACCAACGCGCCCACGTTGCCGAACACCCGCTGCTCCGCGTGCTCCCGGATGGCGCAGGTGTTGATGACAATGATGTCCGCGCCCTGATCGTCGTCCACGATGGCGCAGCCCATGTCGGCCAGCATCCCCCGGAGCAGCTCGGAGTCGGCCTCGTTCTGCTGGCAGCCATAGGTGTCCACATAGGCCCGGGGCGGGACGGGGCGCTGGGCGTTGCGCCCGCGCAGTTCGGCGCAGTATTCCTTCTGCCGCTGGATGTCTTCAGCGGGGATAACGGGTGTGGTTCGTTTCAAGGATGGAAACCTCCATATTGATTTCTGGCGCGGCCCTGTGATAGGATAAAACAGAAAGGGGGTGGCAGCTATGATGCCAAAAGACGATTGGCGGCGCATGGGGCAGGGGGACTACCTGATGGGCGCCAGGCTCTACCGTGTGCCCTTCATTCCACAGTCCGAGCAGCGGGATCATGAGCACTGCGTATTCTGCTTTGACAAGTTCTATCTGCACCCTGGACATCCGGAGTTTCTGCGTGAGGGCTACTGCACGGAACCGATCAACAGCCGGACCGCGCGCTGGATCTGCCCCCAGTGCTTCCGGGATTTCCGGGAGGAATTTGGCTGGACGGTGGACGGGGGAGGAAAAGTTTGTGGGATAAGCCGGAAAAATTTTGCTTGACAAGCATTATGTTTACCGCCTGTGCGGCGCATGGGATGTGGAAAAGTGTGTGGAAGTTGTTGAAAACTGTGGAATGGTGGGGGATTGGGCCATCGAGCCCTGTCGGGGCCGGTCGGATTTTGTAACTTTTCTGTGACGGAATTCTGAACAAATAAAATTATCGGTTTGCCCGCGGCGGCTCACGGGCCCCCATCCTGGGCGGCGAAGTAGGCATCGCACCAGCCGGTCCACTTCTCTTCCTGCTCCTCGTGGGGGTAGAGGGCCATGTCCCGCACGTGGAAAATGCCCCGCCTCCGGGCCTCGTCCACAAAGGGCAGGATAGCCGCCGCCATCTCCCCGTCGGAGCAGCGAAACACCGTGGCGGCACGGATGCCCTTTTGCCACGCGGTGTACAGCCGGGTGTGGCCGTCCATGGAGCAAAGTGTGCCGTCGGGCAGCTCCGCTATCGGGATGACCACATCGGCGGCGGTGTGGAGAAATCCGTCCACGGCGGCGCACTTGTCCTTGTCCACCGAGAATTGGGAGGGTTGGAGGGAGTCGATGTCCACCTCCCATTGCTCCACCGGGGGCAGGGAAAGCAGGAGCGTGCCGTCGCCGTCGAAAAAGTCGGTGATGTGCCCGGCGTAGAAGCGGAACTGTCCCGCCACCTCCGCCAGCGCGTCCCCGTCGAAGGGCTGGGCGGCGGTCACCACCGCCCCCTGCCCGGACACGATGCGGAAGGCCCAGGGCACGCCATCTGCCAGGAAGGCCCCGTGCTGGTTGAGCACCTCCTGGGGGAAGCGGGGGTCCTTGTAGCCGTCAATGCGTTCGATTTCCATAGTCGGTATCCTTTGTCAATGAGGGACATTCTCCGCCGCAATGCCGGCGCAGAACGCCGTAATCTCGTCTGTCCGGCCCTCCAAATCCGCTTTGTACTCGATGGAGCAAAGCCCCAGACTTCCGCGGGGCTCAATCTCCAGGTGGCCGTAAAAATGCTCCATGGTCTCTATAATCCGGCTGCACTCCCTCATGCCCGGCCCCGTGCGAAGCGCGATGGTGTACCCCTTTTTGCCGCCGCCGATTTTGGCGCAGGACTCATGGGTATTGCACCAGGGGGTGCACCGGTCGATGAACGCCTTGAACTGCCCCGGCACGTCCGCCCAGTAGGAGGGGGAGACGGAGACGACGGCGTCCGCCCATTCATATTGCGCCACAAGCTTGGGAACATCGTCCTCCTGGACGCAGCGCGCCGTGCTGTGGCAGCTCCGGCAGCCCTTGCAAAACGCGATGGAGTAATCGTCGATGCAGACGCTTCTCACCTCATGGGCCCCGACAAGGCAGGCCCGCGCAATATGGATGATCTCCGCCGTCGCGCCGTTCCGCACGGGGCTGCAATTGACCAATAGGATGTTCATCGCCGGGAATTCCCGTTCAACCGTGCGGCAACGACCCGCGCCGCCTTCACCCCCGACGCTCCCGCCTGGGCGAGACCCCTTGTCACACCCGCGCCATCCCCCACGGCGAAGAAGCCGGGAAGCGCCGTCTCCAGCTCGGGGGACAGCTTGATCCGGGCGGAGTAGAACTTCACTTCCGCGCCGTACAGCAGCGTATCGTAGTTGGCGGTGCCCGGGGCCAGCCGGTCCAAGGCGTAGATCATCTCGATAATATCGTCAAGCTGGCGTTTGGGCAGGGCCAGGGACAGGTCCCCCGGTACCGCCGCCGTCAGGGTAGGCCGGACGAAGGACTTGGACATGCGGTGGTCGTTGGTGCGCCGCCCGCCCACCAGGTCGCCGAACCGCTGCACCAGCACGCCCCCCGCCAGCATATTGGACAGGGACGCGATGTGCTTGCCGTAGCGGTAAGGCTCATTAAAGGGCGACGTGAACCGGTTAGACACCAGCAGGGCGAAATTGGTGTTCTCCGAGCGCAGGGCGGGGTCGGAGTAGGAGTGGCCGTTTACGGTGTTGATGCCCTCTACGTTCTCCGCCACCACATGGCCGTAGGGATTCATGCAGAAGGTGCGCACCTGGTCGCCGTACTGCTTGGTGCGGTAAATGAGCTTGGACTCATAGACCACATTGGTGATGTGCTCGAACACGGTGGCGGGCAGCTCAACCCGGACGCCGATATCCACCTGGTTGTTCAGCAGCTCCAGCCCCAGGGCCTTGCACTGGTTGGCGAACCACTCCGCCCCGGAGCGGCCGGGGCCCGCGATAAGGTAGGGTGCGGCGTACCGCTCCCCGGATTCCGTGATCAGAGTGTAGATCCCCTCCCCCGCCTCGATCTGGGTGACAGCGGTGTCAAACAGGAAGGTGTGCCTATCCCGGATGGTTTCGTAGATACTGGTGAGGATTTTCAGATTGTTCTCGGTGCCCAGGTGCTTGCACTGGGCCTGGAGCAGGTGCAGGTCGTATTTCAGCGCCTCCCGCTCCAGCGCCTTGGCCGCTGGGGTTTCAGTGGAGTAAACCTCGGTGGTTGCGCCGTGGCGTACGTTCAGCCCGTCCACGTAGCCGATGAGATCCATAACCTCCTTCTGCTCCAGAAAGTCGGTGAGCCAGCCGCCGAAGGCGGTGGTAAAGTTGAACTTCCCGTCGGAGAACGCCCCCGCGCCGCCAAAGCCGCACATGGTGCCGCACACCTTGCACTGGACGCAGGAGCGCACCTGCCCCGCCACAATGGGGCACTGACGGCGGTAGATATCCGCCCCCTGGTCCACCACCAGCACCCGGGCGGCGGGGCACTTCAGGGCGAGCTCGTAAGCGGCGTAGATGCCGGCCTCGCCGGTGCCTAAGATCATCACGTCGTAGTTGGTGTTCATGGAAGGGGCTCCTCTCAATCCAATATGGGGGATGCGCATAACAATACAATTTATATAGTATACCACAAGTTCCCGGCCGGGACAAGGGCCGGAGCAAGGAAAAAGGGCCCGCCTTCCGGCGGGCCCCTGGGCAATCGGGTCAGCGGGGCTTGGGGTAGCCGAAGGTGACCTGCTCCACCCCGGGGTGCAGGGCGGTGAAGGTATACCCCGCGGCCTGGTAGCCCTCAATGACGGCGGGGAGGGCGTCCACGGTGGTGCCGCGGGCGGCTCCGTCGTGAGCCAGCACCACCACCAGGTCCCGGCCCACCCCCTTCAGGCAGTTGGCCGCCACCGCAGACGCGGGCAGTGGGGTGAGGGTGGCGTCCTGAGCGGAGGCGTTCCAGTCAAAGTAGACGAAGCCCCGGCGGGCCATCTCGGCCACGATCTCCTGGTACACCCCCCGGTCATAGCCGTTGATGCTGCCCCCCGGGAAGCGGTACACCGAGGGGTACGTCCCGGTGACCTCGTAAATCCAGTGGTAGAGCTGGTCGAACTCCTCCAAAAACGCCTCTACCGAGGAGTACACTTTTTTATAATCATGGCTCCAGCTGTGCATCGCCAGGGTATGACCGGCGGCCACAATGTCCCGCATCCGCTGCTGGTCTGCCTCCCCTGTTTTGCCAACCACGAAAAAGGTGGCCTTGACGCCGTACCGGTCCAGCGCCTCCAGCAGCCGGCCGGTGCTGGCCGAAGGGCCGTCGTCAAAGGTGAGGCAGCACACCCGGCCGCCGCTCACGGTCTCCCCCGTCCATTCCGGGGCGTAGAAGTCGGGGAACAGCGTGGCGTATTCCGGCACCGTCCCGTCCGGCGCGGCCACCGAGTACTCCTCCAACAGGGCGATGGCGTCCCGGGCCTGGGCCAGATCCTCCTCCCGCTGGGCCAGGTCTTCCGTCCGGCGGGCAAGCTCGGCCCGCGCCGCCGCCAGCTCGTCCCTTGCCTGGGATAATTCCGCGGCCTGGCTGTCCAGGCGCATGGCCAGCTGGAGGCCATAGTCATACCGCTGGCAGACGCAGAAAAAGGCCAGCAGGCCGCATGCCAGCGCCAGCGCCGCGGCCAGCGCCAAAACGGCGGCAAACCGGCGCTTTGGGACGCCCTCCTGAATGGGGGCAAGCCCATCCAGGGACACGCGCAGCTCCTCCGAGCTGTTTGGTTGTGCGCTGCGGCCTGTTGTGTGCTCCATGTGAAGATCCGCTCCCGTTGATTTCATCGGGATAAGTATATGTCGGTTTTTGTCGAAAATCAAGAGGTTATGTTAACCTGTAATCATTTGTAATCGGACTGTAATTTTTGCGGGGAGCCGTATCCCGCCCCTGGGGGAATTATTTAAGCCAGGACATGAAACGGCCCCGTGTACTCACACGGGGCCATGCAAAATCAACGTGGAGGGGACTGTTTTCCATACCGCGCCGGACCGTGTTGCCCCCGCCGGATCCGCCCCAGGTACCAGCCGGTGACGCCGTCCTTTTTGGCCAGCAGACCCCGGGTGGTCTCCCGCACCAGGCTCAGCCGGTCCCCCGGGGAGACGGGGAGGAGGTAGTCGGTGATGTCCTCGGTGTGGGTTTTGCCGTCCCGCCACTGCGCCACGTACTCCCGAGGCGCCCAAAGCTCCCGCCCGGTGGACGGGTGGCGGCAGTACAGGCAGTCCCCCTCCTGGGCCAGCACCTCCACCACGCTGTCCGACCAACGGATGTTCAGCGGATCCCCGGAAGGCTCCTGCGGGTCCAGGGCGGTGACCTGCTCCAGGCCGTCGTACCAGTCCCAGGCCAGGTCCTCCCCGGTGATGTCGGGGATGAGGAGGGCGTTAAGCTGGCCGTCCAGCTTGAGTACGCAGCCGCCGTCGATGGAGGCGATGTGCCGGCCCCGGTGGATGAGGGGGGCGGAGCGCTGTATGGCGGGATCGTACAGGGTGACGGGCCAGTGGCCCACCACCACCCAGTTCCGGAAGCTGTACCCCTGGCCCATAAAGTTGTCGTTTTTCATGCAGGAGTAGGCGTCCAGCTCGTCCAGCCGGTCTTCCCGGGGTACGCCGCCGTGGACGAAGATAAAATTCCCCGCCGCTAAAATATGGGGGAGGTTCAGCAGGAACCCGGTCTCCTCCGGGAAGCGCCTGATCAGGGCCGTGCGCAGGGCGGGCAGATCCCCAGGCCCTTTGGGGAGGGGGAGGGCCGCCTCCTGCGCCATCTGGAACAGGACGGAGCGCTCCCGCCAGCAGTCCAGAATGGGCCAAAGCGCCTGATCAGGGCCGCCGCGGGTTTCGTACCGCACGCCCATCCGGGTGGAAAACGCATTATCCGGCACAGGGGGGTCCTCCAGCAGCACCATGTCGATGTAATCGCAGTTGCCGCAAAGGGTGTACACCGTGTGGGTTTTTTGCAGCGCCAGCACATACCGCAGGGTGGCCAGGCTGTCCCGCCCTTTTTCCAGCAGGTCGCCCACAATGACGAGCACGTCGCTGGGTGAAAACCCTATCTTATCCAGCACGCCCTGGAGCATGGGCAGGTTGCCGTGGACGTCGCTGACGGCGACCACCCGGCGGCCCGGTTCAATCTGGGGACGGATCACAACGGCGGGACGGCTCATACGGGCGCACTTCCTTGTATTATGGAGTAGTAGTTATTAGAGCCCCTCTCCAAGGGCTGTGCT
>CAJULZ010000096.1 GCA_910587205.1 uncultured Oscillospiraceae bacterium | reverse complement strand
CTTCTTCTTCAGCTCCTCGGCCTCGTCCTTGGACACGGCCTCCTTCAGGGTCTTGGGAGCGCCCTCGACAGCGGCCTTGGCCTCGGCCAGGCCCAGGCCGGTGATCTCGCGGACGGCCTTGATGACCTTGATCTTGGCGGCGGCGTCGAAGCCGGCCAGCACCACGTCGAACTCGGTCTTCTCCTCCACAGCGGCGGCGGCGGGGCCGGCGGCGGGGGCGGCCATGGCGGCGGCGGAAACGCCGAACTCCTCCTCCAGAGCCTTGACCAGGTCGTTCAGCTCCAGGACGGTGAGATTCTTGACTTCTTCAATCAGAGCAGTGATCTTCTCGCTTGCCATGATGATATTCCTCCTAAAATGTTAAAATATGTTGCGTCCCGGCTGGGACAGCCACTCTTACTCCGCGGCGGGGGCTTCCTCGGCGGCTTCGGCGGGGGCAGCCTCGCCGTCCTTCTCGGCGATGGCCTTCAGGACGATGGCCAGGCTGGTAATGGGGGCCAGCATCATGCCCAGGACCTGGCCCAGCAGGGCATCCTTGGAGGGCAGCTCAGCCAGGGCGTACACGTCGTCCAGGGGGAGCACCTTGCCGTCCATGAAGCCGGCCTTGATGTTGAAGCGGTCGCCCATCTGCTTGGCATACTTGTTGACCACGCGCATGGGGGCGATGGGGTCGTCCTTGGAAATGGCCATGGAAGTGGTGCCGTTGAGCACCTCGTCCAGCTCGCCCAGATTCACGTCGTCCAGGGCGCGGCGGAGCAGGGTGTTCTTCACCACGGCGTACTCCACGCCATTCTCACGCAGCTCGTGGCGCAGGGCGGTGTCCTCGGCCACGGTGATGCCCTTGTAGTCCACCAGGACGCCGGAGCTGGCGGCCTTCAGGTTTTCCACCAGGGAAGCCACGATGGCCTGCTTCTCACTGAGAACCTTTGCGTTCGGCATTGTTTGAATTCACCTCCGAAATGTTGGTAGGCGGCGAAAAAATAACGCCGCTTTCGTGTCCACACGAAAACAGCGCAAACATAGCGTGATTGGCTGCATTCTCGGCGGGATTTACGCTTGCGCACCCGCTGTCTTTGAACACGCACGCTATTTTATCACCAAGCGCCCCTCTTGTCAAGGAAAACCCGGGAAAAAGTTTGACCATTTCCGTCCCGGCCGGTTGACGCCGGGGGCGCGGAGAGCTTATAGTGGGTAAAGCGGCATGTCAAAGCCTTTTGACAGCCCAAAAACAGGGTTTGTCAACGGCCTTTGATAGACAAAACCGGGGCATTTTGAGACAATAGCCCCGAAAGGAGGGGAACCTTATGGAAATAGGGAAGAAGCTGAGGCAGGCGCGGCTGGAGGCCAAGCTCACCCAGGAGCAGGCGGCGGAGCGCCTGTTCGTGTCCCGGCAGACCATCTCCAACTGGGAGAACGAAAAATCCTACCCCGACATCACCAGCGTCGTCAAGCTGTCCGACCTGTATTCCATCAGCCTGGACGAATTGCTGAAAGGGGATGCGAAAATGCTGGAGCATTTGGAGGAGAATACCGACGTGGTGAACAGCAGCCGGAAATTGATCCTGGCCGCGGCGCTGAACGTCGTGGTGCTCCTGGCCTGCCTCATAGCCGCGTTTTTCCTGCCGGAGAGCGCTTTTTTCGTCGTCTGCGTATTCTGCCTGGCGGTGGCGGGCGTGAGCTGTCTGCTGTACCAGATTGTGAAAAGGATTTGAGGGATGGAAATGGACAAATTATACATCGTATTCGCGGCCGTCGGGGCGGCGGCCGTCATCGTGGGCAGCTTTTCCTGCGTGTACCAGCTCTACAGGCTGGTACAGGTGGACGCGGAGTGCCGAGGGCTGAAGCACCCCAAGCTGTGGGGGCTGTTCGCCGCCTCGGGCAACGGCCAGTCGGGGCTGATCCTCTATCTCATCGGGCGGCGCAAGCACCCCGTCCTGTCCATGACGGAGGAGCAGAAAAGCCTCATGGGAAGGCGGAAAAAACGGTTCGGCGTGGGGCTGCTGTTCGTGGCCGCGGGAGCCGTGGCGTGCGTGCTCAGCATGTTCCTGGGGGGACAGATGGGATGACAAAAAGCCGCCGGGGCTTCCCGGCGGCTTTCCCTTTGCCGCCCCTACCGCAGTTCGCGGATATAGTAGACGTCGCCGCCCTCCATGGCAGTCGTTTTGCAAAAACCGTGCCTGAGCCAGAATTTTTCCCCCCGGCGGTTGTCTTTATGGCAGCCCAGAGCGATGGGCCGGGGGCCAAACTCCCCGTAAACCCGCCGGACGGCCTCCTCCAGCGCCCACGCGCCCACGCCCTGCCCCCGGCAGCGCCGGTCGATGACAAAGCCCATCAGCCGGTAGAAAGGCCTGCCCCGCATCTCCTCCGGGTCGGTCTCCCAGGGGATGGCCTCCCCAAGGAGGATTACGCCGATGATCTTTCCCCCATATCTCACCGCGTAGGTATGCCCAAGGCAGCGGTGCTCCAGGCCGTACCGGGTCAGCTCCATCAGCTCGTCCACAGAATCCACATAGTCCTCCGGCACATCCGAGCGGTCGATCCCCCGCGCCTCGTCCAGATTGGCCTCCGTCAAGAGCTCCAGGACCGCCCATCCGTCCTCCATCCCAATCCCTCCCATCTGAAAAACGCCGCGCGGCGGCCAGGCAGGATCCTGCAACATGCATGATGCAAGATATCCTGCCGGACCGCTGTCCGCTTTACCGCCCGGGCCGGGGCTCCGGGGGCGGCTCCGCCACCAGGCTCTCCGTAGTCACCACCACCGAGGCCACCGACACCGCGTTCTCCAGCGCGGCGCAGGCCACCCCCGCCGGGTCGATGATGCCCGCCTCGTCCATGTCCCGATACCGCTTGGCCAGCGCGTCATAGCCCACGCGCCCTTCCGCCTCCCGGAGACGGGCGCATACCACGCTGCCCTCCACCCCCGCGTTTTCCGCGATCTGGGCCGCCGGGGCCTCCAGGGCCGCGGCCACAATCAGCGCCCCCGTCCGCTCGTCTTCCTCCATGCCGGAGGCGGCGCGGCGCACCGCCTCTGCCGCCCGCAGGAACGCCAGCCCGCCGCCGGGCAGCACCCCGCCCTTCACAGCGGCGCGGGTGGCGTGGAGCGCGTCCTCAATGCGCAGCTTTTTCTCCTGGAGCTCCACCTCGGTGGGCGCGCCCACCTTCATCACGCCCACGCCGCCGGACAGCCGGCTGAGGCGTTCCTCCAGCTTCAGCTTGTCGTAGTCAAATTCCGCCAGGGCCAATTCGTCCTGCACGTGGGCAATCCGGCGGCGGATCTCCCCGGGGTCGCCCTTTCCGCCGATGATGACCGTGTTCCCGCTGGTGCACACCACCCGGTCCGCCTGGCCCAGCATGTCCAGGCCCGTTTTGCGCAGGGGCATATCCAGCTCCGCGGATATCACCGTACCGCCGGTTACAATGGCAAAATCCTGGAGCAGATCCCGGCGGCGGTCGCCAAAGCTGGGGGCTTTGGCGCACACGCAGGAGAATTTCCCCCGCATCCGGTTGACAATCAGCGCTGCCAGCGGCTCGTTCTCCACCCCGTCCGAGATGATAAACAGCGGTCTGCCCCGCTCCTTCACCAGCTCCATCACCGGCAGAATCTCATCGATGCTGCCGATCTTGCGGTCCGTGATGAGCAGGCAGGGCTTCTCCAGCACCGCTTCCATCCGCTGCGGGTCGGTCACCATGTGGGGGGTGAGGTAGCCCCGGTCAAACTCCATGCCCTCCACCACCTCGCACCAGGTCTCCATCCCGTTGGAGTCGTCGATGCTGATCACCGCATTGGCGGGCAGCTGTTCCATGGCGTCGGCGATGAGCTTGCCGATCTCCCCGCTGCCGGACGAGATGGAGGCGACGCGCAGGATGTCCCCGTGGCCGGAAACCGGCCGGGCCTGGGCCCGGAGGCCGTCCAGGGCGGCGGTCAGCGCCACCTGCATCCCCCTGCGGAGCAGTACCGGGTTCGCCCCCGCCTCCACACAGCGCACCCCCTCCCGCAGCATGGCCTGGGCCAGGACGATGGAGGTGGTGGTGCCGTCCCCCACCACGTCGTTGGTCTTGCTGGACACCGAGCGCACCAACTGTGCGCCCATGCGCTCAAAGGGGTCGCTGAGCAGCACCTCCTTGGCGATGGTGACGCCGTCGTTTGTGACCAGCGGCGTGCCGAAATGCCGGTCCAGCACCACGTTCCTGCCGCAAGGGCCCAAGGTGACCTTCACCACCTCGGCCAGGCGGTCTATCCCCCGCATCAGCGCCCCGCGGGCCTCCGCGCCGAACAAAATGTCCTTTTCCATACTCGTGTCCCTCGCTTTCAGGCGGCCCCGTCCGGCAGGGCCTGCCGTTCCAGCGCCCTGAGCCTGCCCAGTTCATGGATAAGCATAAATAACGCGATCACAAATGTCAAGAGGTCCGCCACCGATTGCGCCCAGATCACGCCGTCCAGATGGAACACCCTGGGGAGGTACAGAATGGTGGGGATGAGCACCAGCCCATTCCGGGACAGGGCAATCATGCCGGACTTGATGGCCCGGCCGCAGGACTGGAACAGCATATTGGCGATAATCGTCACCGTGGCCATGGGCAGCACCACCACGTGGGCGCGGAGGATCCGGCTGCCCACGTCGATGACCTCCGGGTCGTCCCCCCGGAACACCGCGATCATCTCCGGCGCCAGGAGGAAGGACACCGCGGCCATCGCCGTCATGGCCGTCAGACACACCCGCAGGGAAAACCACAGCCCCTCCTTTACCCGGCCGTAGAGCTTCGCCCCAAAGCAGTACCCGCACATGGGCTGGTAGCCCTGGCCGAAGCCCATGAGCACCATCACCATGACGTTGATGATCTTAGTCACGATGCCCATGCCCGCCAGGGGCGCGTCGCCGTACACCCCCGCGGCGTTGTTCAGCAGGATGTTGGCGACGCTGAGCAGGCCGTTGCGGAACAGGTCCGGCGCGCCCACCTTAAAAATCTCCCACAGCACCCGCCACCGGGGGGAGAAATACCGCCACCCCAGCTTCAGCACACACTTGCCGGACACCATGTGGGAAAACAGGATGGCAAAGCTGACCATCTGGCTCAGGCTGGTGGCCACCGCCGCGCCGATGATGCCCAGGTCGAACACAAAGATGAGGATGGGGTCCAGGACGCAGTTCACCACCGCGCCGGCCACGGTGCCGATCACGGACAGGCGGACGTTCCCCTCCTGGCGCACCACGGCGGACAGCACGAAGGTGGCGCTGTAAAACGGCGTGGCCAGGATGATCCAAAACGCGTAGTCGCAGGCGTAGGGCAGGATCGTCTCCGTCGCGCCGCAGATGACCATGATGGGCTCCAGCACCGCCAGGGAGATGGCGCCGATCACCGTGCCGATCATGACGGACAGGAAAAACGCGGTAGAGATGGTGCGGTTGGCATCCTCGTCCTCCCGCGCGCCCAGCTGGCGGGCGGCCAGGCTGCCCGCGCCCATGGCCAGCATCAGGGACACCGCCTGGATGATCATCAGCAGCGGCATGGCCACCCCAGGCGCGGCGGTGGCGCTGGTGCCGATGCTGCCCACAAAATAGGTGTCCGCGATGTTGTACAGCGAGGTGACAATCTGGCTGCAAATGGCGGGCACCGCCATGGACACGATGAGCTTTGGGATGGGCTGCGTGGTCATTTTCAAGTACCTGGCCTGGGGGTCGGAATCTGCACGTCTCAAGTCTGGTCTCATCTCCTTATCCGACGCGGGGAGGCGGATGGGCTTCGCCATCCGCCTCCCCGCGTCATGGTCTCTTATCCGCCGGTCAGTCCTCCGGCGGGTTGTGGCAGGCCAGCAGGTGCCCGCCGCCGCTGTCCTTCAGCGGGGGCATGACTTGGCTGCACGCCTCGGTGGCATAACGGCAGCGGGGGTGGAAGGGGCAGCCCGACGGGGCGTTGATGGGGCTGGGCACCTCCCCCTCCAGCAGGATGCGCTTGCGCTTTTGCTCCGCGTAGTAGTCCGTGGTGGGCACGGCGGACAGCAGCGCCTTGGTATATGGGTGGCGCGAATTGTGGAACAGGTCGTCCGAGTCCAGCACTTCCACCAGGTGGCCCAGGTACATCACGCCGATGCGCTTGGCGATATGGCGTACCACGGCCAGATCATGAGCCACGAAAATGTACGTCAGGCCCAGCTTCTGCTGGAGGCTCTCGAACAGGTTGATGATCTGGGCCTGAATAGACACGTCCAGCGCGGACACCGGCTCGTCGCACACAATGAACTCCGGGTTGCAGGCCAGGGCGCGGGCGATGCCCAGGCGCTGGCGCTGGCCGCCGGACAGCTCGTGGGGATAGCGGGTTACCATTTCTTTACTCAGCCCCACCATCTCGATCAGCTCCACCACCCGGTCCCGGATCTCGGCGGCGCTGTGGGGCTGCCGGTCGGCCACCACCGCCTCTTTCACGATGGTGTACACCGATTCCCGGGGATCCAGCGAGCCGTAGGGATCCTGGAAAATCATCTGGAGCTTGCGCCGGTACTGCTGGAACTGCTTGGGGGGCATCTGGGCGATGTCCACCCCGCGGTAGAGGATCTTTCCCTGCGTGGGCTTGAGCACCCGCAGCACGCACTTGCCGGTGGTGGTTTTGCCGCAGCCGGACTCCCCCACCAGGCCGAAGGTCTCGCCCTCGTATACCTCGAAGCTCACGTCGTCCACGGCCTTGACATGGGCGTAGACCTTTGAAACCAGGCCCTTTGACAGCGGGAAATACATTTTCAGGTTTTCCACCTTGACGATGGGTTCCTGTCTCACCTCAGCGCTCATGTTCTCCCCTCCAAATCCAGGTGGCACGCGACATAGTGCTCCTCCCCTTCGGTTTTGCGCAGCGCCGGGTACGGACTGCTGCGGCACTTGTCGCAGGCGTAGGGGCACCGGGGCAGGAACGTGCAGGTGTCCGGCAGGTGGACCAGGGAGGGCGGCGCGCCCTCAATGGGCACCAACTGGTCGCCCTTCTTTTCCTCCAGCTTGGGCACGGAGTTGAGCAGGCCGATAGTATAGGGGTGGCGGGGCCTGGTAATCAGCTCCTCTGTGGTGCCGGACTCGATGATCTTGCCCGCGTACATCACATAGATGCGCTTGGTGTGCCGCGTCACCAGCCCCAAGTTATGGGTGACGATAATCAGCGACGTCTTTTTCTCCTCTACAATGCCCTGGAGCAGCTCCATCACCTGGGCCTGGATGGTCACATCCAGCGCGGTGGTGGGCTCATCCGCCACGATGAGCTTGGAATTGCAGGCCACGGCGATGGCGATGAGGATGCGCTGACGCATCCCGCCGGACAGCTCGAAGGGATAGTTCTCCATGCGGCGCTCCGGCTCGGGGATGGCCACGTCCCGCAGCGCCTGTACCCCCAGCTCCCACGCCTCCTTCCGGCTGCACTTCTTGTGCTTGCGGATCACCTCGGTGAGCTGGTTGCCCACGGTGTATACCGGGTTGAGGGCGGTCATGGGCTCCTGGAAGATGAAGGAGATCCCCGCGCCGCGCACGGCCTGCATCTGGGGGGACTTGGCGTCGTACTCCAGGATATTTTTCCCGTCCAGCCACACCTCGCCGCCCAGGATCTTGCCCGGCGGGGACTGGATCAGCTTTACCATGGACATCTGGGTGACGGACTTGCCGCAGCCGGACTCGCCTACAATGGCGATGATCTCCTGCTTGTCCACATAGAAGGAGACGCCGTCCACCGCCTTGACCTCGCCGGCCACGGTGAAGAACGAGGTTTTCAGGTTCTTAACCTCAAGCAGCTTCTCTCCCATTACAGTTTCCCCCTCAGTCTCGGATCCAATGCATCACGCAGGCCGTCGCCGATAATATTCAGCGTGATAATCAGCAGCATCAGCGCCACGCCGGGTACGATGGCCGGAAGCGGCTTGAACATCAGCACGGTGTAGCCCTCGGAGATCATGGTGCCCCACGCCGGGGTGGGGGCGGTGATGCCGATGCCCAGATAGGCCAGGCCGGACTCGATCATGACGGCGGCGCCCACGCTGCCGGTGAACATGACGATAAGGGTGGGGAACGCGTTGGGCAGCAGATGCTTGAGCATGATCTCAAATTTGTTCTGCCCAATGAGGTTGGCCGCCGCCACGTAGTCGTTCTCCCGCAGGGAGAGCACCTGCCCGTACAGCATACGCACGTAGCTGGGCAGGGCCGAAATGCCGATGATGACGCTCACCGACAGGATGGAGCCGCCGAAAATGGCCACCAGGCACATAGTGAGGATCAGGCCGGGAATGGACAGCTGGGCGTCCACCGCGCGCATGATCAGGCCGCTGACAAACCCGCCGGAATACCCGGCGATCAGGCCCAGGACGGAGCCCACCACCAGCGCGAACATGCTGGACAGCAGGCCCGTGCAGAAGGAGATGCGCGCGCCGTAGATGGTGCGGGTCAGCAGGTCGCGCCCCAGGGAATCCATACCCAGGGGGTGGGCCAGGGAGGGCCCCGCCAGCGCCTCCGTCAGCGACTGCTCATAGGGGGAGTACGGCGTGAGCAGGGGGCCGAAGATGGCCACAAAGGCAAACAGGATCAGGAAGGCAAAGCAGGCCTTGGACAGAAAGCCGCGGCCCAGGAATACGCGCCAGAACTGCTTGCGGGAGGCGCGCCGGCGCTCTTTCTCCTGCTGGGCGATCATTTCGTCCAGCGTCAGGTCTTTCTCAGTGATTTCACTCATAGCGTTATCTCCTGGTAATTCGAATACGCGGGTCGATAAAGCCGTAGGCGATATCCACCGCCAGGTTTGCCACAACGGTGAACAGGGCGATGAGCAGGGTGCAGTTCTGCACGATCATGTAATCCCGGTTGTTCAGCGCCGTGGTGAGCAGGGTGCCCAAGCCGGGGATGTTGAACAGCTGCTCCACCAGCAGCGAGCCGCCGATCACTACGCGCACCTGCATCCCGATGATGGTGATGACCGGGATCAGGGCGTTTTTCAGCGCGTGCTTATATACCACGCTGCCCTCGGGCAGACCGTTGGCACGGGCGGTGCGGATATAGTCCTGGTTGATGGAGTCCAGCACGTTGGTGCGGGTCTGGCGGCAGATGCTGGCGGACATACCCAGGAAAATACAGCTCACCGGCAGGATGGCGTGGTACACAAAGTCCCCGAAATCCTTGGTGGGCGGGGTGTATCCCTGGATGGGCAGCAGCTCCAGCTGCACCGCAAAGACCAATATGCCCAGAATACCCAGCCAAAACACCGGCATACCCATGATCAGCGTCATAAAGAAGGTGATGCCCTGGTCAGCGATCTTGCCGCGCTTGATGGCGCAGATGACGCCGCATACAATGCCGATCGGTATGCCCAGAATCAGGGAGAACACGCCCAGGTTCACCGTCCTGGGCAGGCGTTCGGCGATCATGTCCGCCACGGGGCGCTTGTAGATGACCGACTGCCCCAAATCGCCCTGGAACAGGTTGCGCAGCCACAGGAAATACTGGGTCAAAATGGGTTTGTCCAGGTTCATCTCCTCCCGGAGGGCCTGGACGTCCTCCTCGGACGCCTCAAACCCCAGGGCCAGCCGCGCCGGGTCTCCGGGCATGATCTGGAGCAGGGAGAAGGAGAACAGGGAAACCAGGAACACAATGAGCAGCGATATCAGGATCCGTTTCAAGATATATGTTTTCATTTGCTTCCCTCAATTCGGAGCTGAGTTTACAGCGCCCCCGTGCTTGTACCCGCACGGCTGGCAGCAAGCACGGGGGCGCGCGTCTCGACTAAATCATCCGCAGGCCGCTATGGGCCGGGCCAGGCCCGCTCAGCGGTCCAGCCAGCACTCCCACAGGTCGGCGCGCAGGTTCTGCACATCGCCATAGTGGAAGTCCTTCACGTCGTCCTTGACGAAGGTGATGGCCTGGGAGCCAAAGATAACCTTCATCATGCAGTACTCGTCCACTACCTTTTCGGCCACCTCCTGGGTCTTGGCGTTGCGCTCCTCCTCGGTCTTGGCGGAGGTGATGGCGGTGGTGACCTCATGGACGTCGTCGGGGATCTCGAAGGCGTTTACGCCCAGGCCGAAGCCCTCGTACTGGTAGAAGGTAGAGGCGTACTGGGAGGCGGCGCCGGCCTCCGCGCCCATCTGGTGCAGCAGCATGCCGGTCTCCCAGCCGCCGATATAGTTCACATAGGCCGCGCCCTCGATGGGTCGGATCTCTACATTAACGCCGATGGCGGAGAGCTGTTCGGCAATCACCTGGCAGACGTTGACCACGGTGGTGGCGTTGCTGCAGGTAAGGGTGGTGTCAAAGCCGTCGGGATAGCCCGCCTCGGCCAGCAGCTCCTTGGCCTTGGCCACGTCGTACTCCTGGCCGGCGGTATCCTTGTTGTAGAACGGGGAGCTCTCGGGGGCCCACTGGTTGGTCTTCACCGCGTAGCCGAAGGTCAGGGTGTCCACGATGGAATCCACGTCGATGGCGTGGCTGACGGCCTTACGCACCTTCTCGTTGGCGAAGGGGTCGTCGCCCCGCATATTGAAGCACAGGGTGTAATAGTAGCTGGGCAGGTCGGCGGCCTTGCTCACGGTGTCGCCATAGGCCTTGAGCTGCTCCACCATGCTGTAGGTCTCGGTGAGCAGTGCGTCGATGTCGCCGGTCTTGAGGGCCTGGGCGGCCACCAGCTCCTGCTGGTAGTAG
>CAJULZ010000095.1 GCA_910587205.1 uncultured Oscillospiraceae bacterium | reverse complement strand
TGTGCAGCTTCACCAGACTGTCCTGAGTGCGCACGGTGGTCTGGGGGATGGCCGCGCCCTCGTCCACCTGCTCGGGCCTGCTGTCCTCACCGGGGACGGAGGTGATGGACCGGTAATCCATCCCATCAATGAGGGTCTCGGTGGCGGTGATGTCGGGGAGGATGTTGGCCTCCTCCATGCCCACCCTGACCGCCCGGGCAATGTACTCGGGGAACAGCACCGCAGACTGGCTGGTGGAGAAAAACTTATCCACCAGGTCGGAGCCCGCCCCCTTCACCCGGATATCGAACCGCTTGAGCTGCCGCTGGTAGGCATCCAGCCCCTCCAGGGCGGTGCCGCGGTACTGCTCGCTGGGGTCCAGCTTTTCCAGCACCTGGGTGAAGGACCTCCCCGCCTCGCGGTACATCCCCTTCTCCAGCTTCACGTTGTCAAATCTCTGCGCCATCCACAATTCCTCCTCTGATTTTCTCCCCGCGGCCTCCCGCAGGGGCAGTCTATAGAAATTCCCCTTACGGGGCATCTCCCCAAACAGCAGGGCCGCGCCCTGCGGGGCCCACTTCCCCGAAATGCCCCCATCGGGGGCCTCCGGCGGGCCTGGCAGCTCAGAACACATCCCGCTCCACATACTGCGCCGCGCCGCCTCTGCGGTCCTCCTCCAGGCTCATGACGAAATACCGGATGTCGTCCATGGCGTGGTCGTCCTCCTTGCGCACCGTATCCTTGGCGCAGCCGTCCTCCCAGCGGTACAGCGCGAATTCCCGCGCCGCCGCCGCGCACCCGGCGCACACCGCCACCCTGCCCTCCTTGAGGGCCTGGGCGGTGCGGCGGATGCCCTCCAGCACCCGGTTGTCCGCCGCCCGCACCCGCCAGCCCTCCCGCCGCAGCGCCTCCATGAAGCTGGCCGCAGAGGGGTCCACGATCACCGTTTCAATAGGCCGCCCCCCCGCCAGCCGCTCCAGGTCGCGGGCGTACTCCCCGTCGGTTTTCTGCCGGCCCTGGGCCCGGGCGTCGTAGTAGTACTCGTCGACCCGGTACCACACCCCGTCCTTCTCCCCCCACAGGCCGAAGGACGCGGGGTTGCGCGTGCCGTAGTCGCAGGAGACGCGCCAGCGGCCGAACGGCCCCGGCGGGGCGGGAGGCATCCGCGCCGGATCGAAGAAGTCGTACACCAGCCCCTCCGCCGCCGTCCATTCCCCCAGCACGTATCGCCGGTAGAACGCCCCCCGGAACATCCGCTCATACCGCGCCCGCACCTGGGGGGCCAGGGCGGGGTTGTCGTCCATGCTGAAGCGCAGGTAGAGCACCCGTTTTTCCTCCGCCTTGCAGATCCACTCCCGGTAGAACCAGTGCTCCGGCCCCGCCGGGTTGCAGGAGAACCACAGCCTGCCCCCCTGCACGGAGCACCGGGCGCAGGCCTGCTCCACAAAAGAGCGGGGCATGAGCGCCGCCTCGTCCAGCAGCACCCCCGCCAGCGTAGCCCCTTGGATGAGGGCGGGGCTGCCCTCGTCCCGGCCGCCGTAGAGGCAGAAGGTGTTCTCCCGTCCCCCGCCCCGGAGCGCCAGCTCGTTCCGGCTAATTTTCTCCTCCCACCGGAACCCCAGCCCCTCCAGCACGGGGCGCACCGGGGCCAGGAGGTTGCGGCGCGCCCCGTTGATGGACGCGGCGCACACCCCGAAATTCTGCTTCTGGAAGCATGTCATAGCCCACAGGAAGAAGGACAGAGTCAGCGCGAAGCTCTTGCCGGAGCGCACCGCCCCGTCACAGATCACCGCGTCGTACCCCCCGCCCCGCCACCAATCCAGCACCCTGCGCTGCTTGGGGGAAAACCGGGGCGGCCTCATGCCCCGTCCCCCTCGCCGGGCCGGTACAGGCCGTTCAAAAAGTCCTCCAGCTCGCAGTCCTGCCGATCGTCCATCAGCTCCCGGAGCATGGCCAGCACCCGCACCTTGTCCACAAACCGGGCCTCAAAGGTACCGTTGGCGTTGCGTTTCAGCTCCACCACGCCGGTGAGGTCCAGCTTGTCCACCTCGTCCATCCGCTCCGGTTCCAGAAAAGCCAGCTTTACCACGTCGTTGTTTTTCCACCGGGCCAGCTTCCGCAAGTAGGCCGCCAGCTCTTTTTTACCCTTCAGCGCCTCCTGTTTTTCCTGCGCACCCATTCCACACCACCTCACAACCCGCGTCGGAACCGCCCCTTTTGTTGCCCATTCCCGTGCAAGGAATAAAAAAATTCCGAAGCAAAATCTGCTTCGGAGCACAAAATCATATATTCTGCCCTCGCCGGGCCTGTGAGGCAGCGCCCGGCGGGGCCCTGCTTTCCGTCTGCGCAGAAAGCAGGCAATGTCGCGTTTAGGGAAATCCCTCCAAGCCCCCATGGGGACGGTTTCCGCCCCCCCGGCCTCCGGCGGGACGCGTTCTCGGGAAGTCCCGGCCTCCGGCGGGACACTTTCTCTCCCATGAGAGAAAGCGCCTCGCCGAGGGCCCGGTGGGCCTTGGGAAAGTGCCTCGCCGAAGGCCCCTATTTGTGATAGTCCGACCCCTCCTGGATCTTAAACCCCCGGTAGATCTGCTCCAGCAGCATCACCCGGGCCAGGTGGTGGGGGAAGGTCATGGGGGACATGGACAGCGTGGCCCAGGCCCCCGCTTTGACAGATGGGTGGAGACCGTAGGACCCGCCGATGACGAACACCAGGTGCTTGCTGGCGTTGTGGCTCCAGGTGGATATCATCTGGGCCAACTCCTCGCTGGAGCGCAGCTTCCCCTCGACGGCCAAGGCAATGACGCTGGAATTGGGCGGGATTTTCCCCCGGATGGCGTCGCCCTCCTTTTCCAGGGCGGCCTGGATCTCCCCCAGGGAGGGGTTCTTGCCCAGCTTCTGCTCGGCCAGCTCCACCACGGTGAGCTTGCAGTACCCCTTCAGCCGCTTTACATACTCCGCCGCGGCTTCCGCATAGAATTTCTCCTTCAGCTTCCCCACGCAGATGACTGTGACGTCGACCATCGTGATACCCCCATATCCCATTTGCGCTCCGCGCTATCCATTCACGCTGTGAAGCGGCCAAGACGCTCAGCCGCTTTCGCCCCGTCTCAGGCAACGCCCAGTCCCGCATCGCGGGCCTGGGGCTTTTCCCTTCGTTCCGCTCCAAGCGTCTTCGCCGCCCGCTTTTCCGCGCTATACCTCATTCACGCTGCGCCTGCTCACAACGCGGTTCTAAGCCCTCCGACTCCGCAAAAGCTGTCCGGCCCCTTTTGGGCCCTCCCCGCTTTCGCTCCGCTCCGGCCTTAGCCCGCTGTTCGCGACGGCTCCGCGCTATACCTCGAACCATCCTGTTCCCTCGCTCCTGGGCGCGGCCGCCAGCTCCACGTCCCCCTCCCCCAGTCCCAGCTCCCCCAGGGCTTTCCGCGCCGCCGCCAGGGCCAGCACCGGCGTGTTGTTTTCCGCCGACAGATGGGCCAAAATCACCCGCCCGGCCCCCTGCCGCGCCGCCCAGGCGGCCAGCTCCCCGCCCATCTCGTTGGACAGGTGCCCCCGCTCCCCCCGGATGCGGTCCTGGAGGTGGACGGGGTACGGCCCGGCGCGCAGCATTCTGGGGTCGTAGTTGAACTCCCCGATGAGGGTGTGGGCCCCCCGCACCCCCTCCCGGGCCTCCGGGGTGACGACGCCCGTATCGGTGCACAGGGCCAGCTTCCGCCTCCCGTCCCCCACGGAAAAGCCCGACGGGCAGGCGCAGTCATGGCTGGTGGCAAACGTCCCCACCTCCAGCCCGCCCACGGCGAACCGCTGTCCCGGCTGGAACACCCGGAACCGTTCCCCCAGCCCGCCCCACCGGGCGCACAGGGCAAAAGCCGTCCCCTCGGCGGTGTACAGCGGCGCGGCCGTCTGCTTGCACAGCACGGGCAGGGCCGCCACATGGTCGGTGTGCTCATGGGTGATCAGCACGCCGGAGATGTGCCGCAGCTCCAGCCCCAACGCCTTCAGCCCCTGGGCAATGCGCCGGGTGGAGATGCCCGCGTCGATCAGGATATGTACCCGCCCATCGCTGACCACCGCGCAGTTCCCCGACGAGCCGCTGGCCAGTATGGCCACCCGCAGCATAACCATCCCTCCAAATTTTCTCTTTTTTCTACAAATATGCCGGAAAGGGTGCGGCCCTTTCCGGCAAAATTTACATTTTATACGAGGCTCCGGCCTTAGCCCGCTGTTCGCGACGGCTCCGCGCTATCTTATTCACGCTGCGCCTGCTCACAACGCGGTTCTAAGTCCTCCGACTCCGCAAAAGCTGTCCGGCCCCTTTGGGCCCTCCCTGCTTTTGCTTCGCTCCGGCCTTAGCCCGCTGTTCGCGACGGCTCCGCGCTATCTTATTCACGCTCCGATTGGACGCGCGGCCGGGTCGCTTTCGCTCCGGCTCAGCCTGGTCTTCGGGGCGCACAGCGCCCCTCCGCTCGGCTTCGCTCCGCTCCAAGCTCCCCTGCGCGTCTATCGTCGCGCTATCCCGCCGCCGAGACCTTCCCCCGTTCGGGGTCGGGCACTTCCACCACCCGGATGTCCGCCCCAATGCCGGACAGCTTGCCGATGATGTTCTCATAGCCCCGCTCGATGTGCTTCACGTTGGAGATCTCGCTGGTGCCCTGGGCGGCCAGCCCGGCCACGATCATCGCCGCCCCCGCCCGCAGGTCGCAGGCCTCCATGGGCGCGCCGGTGAGCCGCTCCACCCCCTCGATGATGGCGATCTTGCCGTCCACCTGGATTTTGGCCCCCAGGCGGCGGAACTCCTCGGTGTAGCGGTACCGGTTGTCCCACACGCCCTCGGTGATGACGCTGGTGCCCTTCGCCAAACAGAGCACGGCGGCGATCTGGGGATGCATATCGGTGGGGAATCCGGGGTAAAACATGGTTTTGATATTGGTGCGCTGAAGGGGGCCATGGCGGCGGACGATGAGGGAATCCCCCTCCTCCTCCACCTCGGCGCCCATCTCCACCAGCTTGGCGGTGATGCACTCCATATGCTTGGGGATGATGTTGCACACCCGCACCTCGCCCCCGGCGGCGGCCACGGCGGCCATATAGGTGCCCGCCTCGATCTGGTCGGGGATGATGGAGTACTCCCCGCCCCGCAGCTTGTCCACACCCCGGATCTTGATCACGTCGGTGCCCGCGCCGGTGATGTCCGCCCCCATGGAATTCAAAAAGTTTGCCAAGTCCACAATATGGGGCTCTTTGGCGGTATTTTCAATGACAGTGGTGCCCTTCGCCAGCACTGCGGCCAGCATCAGATTCATGGTGGCCCCCACGCTGGCCACATCCAGGTAGATCTGGCTGCCCTTCATGCGCCCGTCCCTGGCCTGGGCGCACATATAGCCCTTCTCCACCTCCACCTCGGCCCCCAGGGCGGCAAAGCCCTTCAGGTGCTGGTCGATGGGGCGGCTGCCGAAGTCGCACCCGCCGGGCAGGGGCACTTCCGCCTGGCCGAACCGGCCCAGCATGGCCCCCAGAAGGTAATAGCTGGCCCGCAGCTTCCGCCCCTTGTCATAGGGCACCGTCTGGCAGCGCACACCGGAGCAGTCCACCTCCACAGTGGTGCGGTTGATCACCCGCACCTTGCCGCCCAGCTCCTTCAAAATGTCCAGCAGCAGATCTACATCGCTAATCTCGGGGATATTTTCAATGCGGCAAGGGCCCTCCACCAGCAGGGCGGCGGGGATAATGCCTACGGCGGCGTTTTTCGCGCCGCTGATTTCTACCTTACCATAAAGCGGTCTCCCGCCATGAATCACATACTTTTTCAAATCAGCACCTCTGATTCCCGGCCAAAGCCGGCATACTTGTAAAAGGGGGCCGGACGGTCCCGCTGTAAAAATCATAGTAGGGGGAGGACGCAGGCCTCGCAGGGCCTGCCCGGTCGTTGT
This sequence comes from uncultured Oscillospiraceae bacterium, assembly GCA_910587205.1. GTDB lineage: Bacteria > Bacillota > Clostridia > Oscillospirales > Oscillospiraceae > Enterenecus. Next base: position 5,018 of record CAJULZ010000095.1, on the reverse strand, counting down.
CACGCTTTCCCATCAGCATATTATACCACCTATCCTAAGTAAAGGCAACCGAAACTTTTCCAAAAAACTTCCCAGGCCCTCCCAAAGCCTTGTCAAAATTTTTCCAGCCGCCTTCCCCGTTGTCTAAGCCTATTCTGCCCCCGCTTTGGCCCGGATATTCCGCAAAACTCCCGTCCGCCGCCTTGTTGTGCTCCTTTTCCGCCGCCCTCTTCCGCAAAATTGTGAATTTTTTGCAAACTCCCTTGCAATATCCCGCGTTTCGTATTATCATACGGTTAGCACTCAAGCATCAAGAGTGCTAACCCCACGTTTTACTTGAATATTTTATATAAAATGAGGTGCGCAAACCATGGCAAAGAAGCAGTTCAAAGCGGAATCCAAGCGCCTGATGGACCTGATGATCAACTCCATCTACACCCACAAGGAGATTTTCCTCCGTGAGATCATCTCCAACGCCAGCGATGCCATCGACAAGCTGGCCTACCTCTCCCTCACCGATGACACGGTGAAAACCAAGCGGGGCGACCTGCGCATCACCGTCACCCCGGACAAGGGGGAGCGCACCCTCACCGTATCCGACAACGGCGTGGGCATGAGCGAGGACGAGCTGGAGAAAAACCTGGGCACCATCGCCCGCAGCGGCTCCCTCAAGTTCAAGGAGGACATGGAGAAGGACAGCGCCGCCGACATCATCGGCCAGTTCGGCGTGGGCTTCTACTCCGCTTTCATGGTGGCCGACGAGGTGACGGTGATCACCCGCCGCCACGGGGAGGACACCGCCCACTGCTGGAAGTCCTCCGGCGCGGACGGCTACACCATCACCCAGTGCGAAAAGGACGCGCCGGGCACCGACGTCATCATGCGCATTAAGCCGGACACCGAGGACGAGAACTACGGCGAGTACCTGGAGACGGGCCGCCTGCAATCCCTCATCAAGAAATACTCCGACTACATCCGCCACCCCATCCGCATGGAGGTGGAGGACTACCGCCAGAAGGAAAAACCGGAGGACGCCGGAGACGACTACAAGCCCGAGTGGGAGACGGTGGTGGAGGAAAAGACCATCAACTCCATGGTCCCCCTGTGGCAGCGGCCCCGCTCCAAGGTGAAGCAGGAGGAGTACGACCGCTTCTACCAGGAGAAGTTCGGCGACTGGCAGGCCCCCCTGGCCACCATCACCTCCTCCTCCGAGGGCACCGTCACCTTCAAGGCCCTGATGTTCGTCCCCTCCGCCACCCCCTACGACTTCTACACCCGGGAGTACGAAAAGGGCCTCCAGCTCTACTCCTCCGGCGTGCTCATCATGGACAAGTGCGCCGACCTGCTGCCTGACTGCTTCCGCTTCGTGAAGGGCGTGGTGGACTCCCCCGACTTCTCCCTGAACATCTCCCGGGAACTGCTCCAGCATGACCGCCAACTGAAGATCATCGCCGCCGCCCTGGAGAAAAAGATCAAAAACGAGCTGGCCAAGCTCATGAAGGACGACCGGGAGAAGTACGAGAAGTTCTACGCCGCCTTCGGCCGCCAGCTCAAGTACAGCGTGGTGGACAACTACGGCGCGAAAAAGGAGCTGCTCCAGGACCTGCTGCTGTTCACCACCAGCAAAGAGTCCAAACCGGCCAGCCTGTCCGAGTACGTGGAGCGCATGGGCGAGGGCCAGGAGTTTATCTACTATGTCTGCGCCGATTCCGCCGACCAGGCCGCCCGCCTGCCCCAGGTGGAGCGCATCGCCGACAAGGGCTGGGAGATCCTCTACCTCACCGAGGAGGTGGACGAGTTCGTCATGAACGCCTTGGCCGAGGTGTCGGGGAAGAAGCTGAAATCCGTGTCCGACCCGGACGCCCTGCCCGAGACCGACGAGGAGAAGGCCGCCCAGGAAAAGCAGGCCGAGGACGCCAAGCCCGTGCTGGACTTCGTGAAGGAGACCCTGGGCGAGCGCGTCCACGAGGTGCGGGTGTCCAAGATCCTCAAGACCGCCCCGGTGTGCATGACCGCGGACGGCCCCATGTCCCTGGAGATGGAGAAATACTTCGCCAAAATGGAGGGTCCCTCCGCCATGGGCGGCATGAAGGCCCAGCGGGTGCTGGAGCTCAACGTGGACTCCGCCCCCTTCGGGGCGCTGAAGGCCGCCTTGGACGGCGGCGAAAAGGATCGGGCCGCCAAGTACGCCCAGGTGCTCTACCACCAGGCCCTGCTCATCGCGGGCCTGCCCATCGACGACCCCGCCGCCTATACCGAGCTCGTCTGTTCCCTGATGAACTGACCCCTCCCCCAATCCCCCGCCCCACGGCGGGGGATTTTTTTGCCAACTCCCGCAACCATCCCCCCGCCTGGGCACTCTATAGAAGTGAAACCGGTTTCCAGTCCAACTCAAGGAGGCGATGCCATGACCGACCAGGAGCTCATTGAACTGTTCTCCACCCGCGACCCCGCGGCGGTGGCCGCCCTGTCCGGACAATATGGCCCCTACTGCCGCGCCGTCGCCGCCCAGCTCTTGGCCGACCCCAGGGACGTGGACGAATGCCTGAACGACTGCTTCCTGGCCGTGTGGCGGGCCATCCCCCCCGCGCGGCCGGAGCGCTTCCGGGGCTGGCTGGCCGCCATCGTCCGCAACCGCGCCCTGGCCATGGGCAGGGAAAACAGCCGCCGCCCGCCCACCGTGGACGAGGCCGCGCTGGAGCTGGCCTCCTGCCTTCCCCCGGGGGACAGCCCGGAGGGGACGGCGGAGTACCGCGCCTTGGCCCAGGCCGTCAACGATTTTTTACGCGCCCAGCCCAAGGACGTGCGCATCCTCTTTGTCCGGCGGTACTGGTACGCCGACACGGTGGAGCAGACCGCCCGCCTCCTGGGCTGGAGCGTGAGCAAAACGAAAAGCGCCCTGTTCCGCACCCGGAACAGGCTGCGCGAACATCTGAAAAAGGAGGGTTACTTATGAAAAAAGAGCAAGTATTGGAATTGATGAGCGCCCTCGACCTCGAGCTGGTGGAGGAGGCCGCCCTCCAGGCCCCCGCCGGGCGGCGGATCCCCCGGCTTGCCCGGGCGGGCCTCATCGCCGCCTGCCTGTGCCTGGTCCTGGTGGGGACAGGCGCGGCCGCCGTGGCAAACGGGTGGATCAGGGTGTCCGATGTCAAGTTCTATCCCACCACCCATGTGAACGGCACGAAATCCTCCTATGCGGAGGTAAACACCGCTTCCGATGGTTCCCCCTATATCCCCATGGATCAATTCTCCCAGGAGGCCCAGGAGTTTCCTTATTCCTCCACCTATCTGCCCCAATATAAGGGCTTCGACAGCTGGGCCGACGCAGAGGAATTTTTGGGCGTGGAGATTGCCGACAACCCCGTGCTGGACCGTATGGAACCCATCCCCTGGTCTCTTGAGGACAAACAGTACGGAATCAAGATGGACGAGGCCAACTGCTTTGTCTCTTTTCGTGGGTTGATGGAGGCACCCATGATTAACCTTCACTCCGAGTACCAGCTTGTGCTCGATGACTCCCGCGAATTTCGTCTGGGGGTTTATGCGGGCATCTTCACCCAGGAGTCGTCCTCCGGCAGAGGCCCCGGCGCCATATTTCAAAACCATGAAATGCCGGTAACCGAAACCTATGTCACCCCCTCCGGCCTCCAGGCCGTTATCGTCACCGCCTATACCGGATCGCACCCCGACAGCTCGGTCTCATGCCAAACTCTTTTTCAGCTGAACGGCGCTAACTTCCATTTGATCACAGCCCATGACGACAAGGATGAGATGGTGCGCATCATTAAGGAAATTCTGGACGCCTATTCATAACGGGTAAGTGACGCAAAGTAATTTGCGTGCTTATAAAAAAGAAGAAGGAGAGGCCCGAAATGAAAAAGCTGAGAAAACTGACCGTTGCCCTGCTCGCCGCCGTTATGCCGCTTTCCCTGACCGCCCCAGCCTTTGCGCTCCGTGATGGGGATCCCAATGAGTGTCCGTTCTGCGGAATCGGAACATATGAAGAGCGCCTTGGCGATTGGATAGGTTTTGAACTGGATAACAGAGTAAAATGCAGCCACAACTGGGAGGGCTGCTGGGATGGCGACCTGATCGCTGTATATTCCGCTACGATGAGCTGTAGCAATACATTCTGCAGTCAGTACAACTACACCCCAATCTATCAGAAACGAGTAAATATGGGCCGTATCTGCACCCACGAGTATACCGGCATGAGCCTGGGCGGCGAACTCTCCTGACCCCCTCTTGACAAATCCCCCGCCGGCCTTTATACTATAAGACCATAAAAGGCGTGGAAGGGAAAGAGTACCCCTCCCCCCCGTTTCAGAGAGCGGCCGGTTGGTGGAAGGCCGTAACGGGGCGAGGGCGAAGTGGTCCCCGAGCCGCGGGGCCGAACCGGAAGTAAGCCCCGCCGTCCCCCGCGTTAAGGGGTTCGAGTGTCCCGCAAGGGAAATTCAGGTGGTACCGCGGTTTTTGATAAAATCGCCCTGAGCAAACGCTTGGGGCGATTTTTTGCGCCCCGGAAAAGGAGTGTCGACAAATGCGTAAGGAACTGCCGAAGGTCTACGAGCCCCAGGAGGTGGAGGGCCGCGTCTACAAGGCCTGGGAGGAGAACGGCTGCTTCCGGGGCGTGCGCGACCCCGGGAAAAAGCCCTTCACCATCGTCATGCCGCCCCCCAACGTCACCGGCCAGCTCCACATGGGCCACGCCATGGACTGCACCCTCCAGGACATCCTCATCCGCTTCAAGCGGATGCAGGGCTACGCCGCGCTGTGGGTGCCCGGGACCGACCACGCGGGCATCGCCACCCAGGCCAAGGTGGAGGAAAACCTCCGGGAGACGCAGGGGCTGAGCCGCTACGACCTGGGCCGGGAGAAGTTTTTGGAGCGGGTGTGGGACTGGAAGCACCAGTACGGCAGCCGCATCGTGGAGCAGCAGAAAAAGCTGGGCGTGTCCTGCGACTGGGGCCGCGCCCGCTTCACCCTGGACGAGGGGCTGTCCAAGGCGGTGCGCCACGTGTTTGTCAGCCTGTACGACA
>CAJULZ010000094.1 GCA_910587205.1 uncultured Oscillospiraceae bacterium | reverse complement strand
AGGCTCCGGCTGCTCCTGGGGCTTCTCCCACTCCTGCCCGCCCTCCTTGGCCGGGGTTTCAGCAGGAATACCGTCCTCATGCGCTGTCTGTTGGGACATGAGCTTATCAATCAAATCCCCGGAAATGTCGATTACATTTCCGGTAGTACGTTCCAGCACAGGGGCATCAGCATCCAGTTTGATTTGCTCCTGTATTCCAGCGTCTGGAATTTGGGACTGTTCCTCGTTAAGAGAGAGTTGGGTTTTATCCTCTGCCACTTGCTAACCTCCTTTTCATACCGTTTGTCATTGTATATGAAAACACCACCCATAGTCTCCATAGGGCGGTGTTCCATGTAATGTGATAGATTTTATTGTCATATTGTAAGGACTTTTTCGGTTTAGTGCGCTTTCCTATTAAAAACGTCCCGGTAGAACCTCATGGCCCTGCCGCCCCGGCCAAGCATGGCCTCGGCGCACCGCACCCAAGGATTTGAGTGGGAAAAAATCGCACTGTTTTCCTTGACGCCGGGGTAGACCCGTGTGATAAAACCAATGGCATCATCGGGCATAGTGTAGGACGGGGCGTTGAGCCGCAGGCCGTAGTCCGTGTACAAGTACTTGTCCACCGCGTCCATGGCCTTCACGCCCCGCTCGCCGGACGCCGCACCAGACAACACCGCCCACACATTGCTCTCCAGGTGCACCCAGCCCTCGGCATCGGCGTGGGTGCCAATCTTCCGTCCGTCCGCCGTAATGCCCCGCAGATACCAGCCCCCGTCCCACAGCATTTTTTCGCAGGTATCAATGACGGCTTGCCGCATAGCCTCATAATGCGCCGCATCCCCTTCCCTGCCCAGGGCCAGAGCGGCATCCACGAAATGCCCCAGCGCCCATACGTGGAGGAAGGACACCATAGCGCTCTCCCCGCCGCCCAGGTTCAGGCAGTCGTTCCAGTCCGCCCGAAGGCCTTTGCAGATCCCGTGGAAACCCACCTGGACGGCGGAAAAATCCAGAATCTTCTTCAGGTGTTCATAGACCGTCCCCTCTCCCCCGTCGGCGTAGCCCATGACCTCGTCAAAGAAGGACAATTCCCCGGTCTCCCGGACATATTCCACCGCCGCCACCAGCCACAGCGCGTCGTCGGCGCAGGCGTCCGCCAAGCCGTGGACAATGGTGTCCCTGTCCGGCGTGGGGATGACCGTAGGGGACTTGAAGGGCGGCTTCTCAGGCTGGGGCCCGAACCATGCCGGATCGAATAGGTGCAGCCCATAGCCCGTGGAGGTGAGCCCCTGGATGAGCTGCAAAATCCGCTTTTTGCAGCCCTCCGGGTTGGAGTGGGAGATGGTCATAGCATCCTGGGCAGTGTCCCGGTAGCCCAGTCCCGTGCGCCCGCCCACCTCAATGAAGGAGGCGAACCGGGAAAACATCACGTTGATCTCGCTCTGATACAGCGTCCAGGTGTTGAGCATCACGTCCATGCCCGGATCAGGGGTGGACACCTGGAGCTTGGACAGCTTGTCCTCCCGAAACCGGGCTAGGCCGGCCAGGGCTTCGTCTACCGCGGCCAGGTCGCTGTACTTTTTCCCGGATGCGCCGTCCTTCCCCGACGCCGCCCTCCCTCAGCATCCACACCAGCCTGGTTTTCTCCCCCGGCACCAAAGTGAGGCGCTTTTGCAGGACGGCGCAGTGGTTGTTCCCCTTCTCCAAAGAGCCGAAACATCTCCCTCGCTCCACCGCCAGCGGGTTGGCCTCGGTGCGGTATGGCCCGAGGAAACTGTCCCGCAGGCAGTCAAAGCCGTCGGGCCGGAACGATGCCGCCATGAACTGGTGCGCTCCCTCATGGAACAGCTCATAGTCGATGATCCCATCCCCGCAACGGCTTCCGGCGCAATACAGAGACATCTGGAAATTCTGGTTGTCAATGGGGATCTGATGGTAAGAGAACTCGGCGTAAGAAAATACGCTCAGCGAGCGGGGCTGCGCCGACTTATTCTCCAGCGTCAGATCCCACAGTTCCACCGGTTCCCCTCGGGGTATAAACAGGGTCTGGGCGGCGGCGATCCCATGGCCGACGCACTCGTACACGGAGTAGCTCAGCCCATGACGGCATCTGTAGTCCCGCAAATCCCCGCCGCAGGGCTACACCAATACTCTCCGGTGTCGTCGTCCCAGAAGGTAAATATAGTGCCCCGGGCGATCCATGGGTACGCCATTCGGCCGAAACCGGGTGATACGGTGGTGCTCTGGGCTCTTGTAAAACAGGTAGCCCCCGGCAGTATGGTTGACTACGGCGGCCAGATCCTCTACGCCGAGATAATTGGTCCAGGATACCGGCACATCCACCCGGTCAATGACATACTCCCGCTTTGACTGGTCAAAGTGTCCGTATTTCATGGCTATTCCCCCTGTATCAGGCCATTTTCAAAGCGTTCTAACCTGATTATACCAGACAGCGGGCGGTGGGCCATGGTAATCCATGTGTTCTTTTGCCGCTGATTGTCCAGCCTGGGGCCGGGTCAATTGACTACACCTCGGAGCGGGCAGTCCGACAGGGACACCCGCCCCGCCAGGGCGTGCAGGCCGTTGTCCCGCAGGTAGTCCTGAAAAATGGAGACGGACTGGGTGGAGTCGGGACCGATCATGACCTCCGTCACCAGATCCTCCATACCGATACCGATCTCCCCACACATAGCCCGCAGATCCAAGGGATAGTATTTTTTAATCCGCTCCTTGGTGATATGGTAGCAGGGACGCACGTCAAAATGTTCTGTCTCAAAGGGAGAAACCACCAGGCGCATCTCATATTCGGTGGAAAAGGACGGGTGCTTGAAGGACACCGAGCAGGCCCATGCGTCCCGCAGGGCACGTTTCACCGCCGGGTCCTGCGCGGAAAGCTCCGCACCGCCCTGCGTCAGGGCGCAGAATACATCCACCATCGGGTGCCCGGCCATGTCATTGCGGTAGAACACGGCTTGGAGGGACAGCGCGCCCTGGGCGATTCGTTGCAGGTATTCCCGGCGGAACGCAATGCACACACCGCGGCCGCGGTTCCCGTAGCGTTCCCACTGGGCGGCATCGTCCCGATGGAAGGAAAAGCAGGCGGCAAAAGCGGAATACTCCTTCCGGAGCTCCTGTTGGAACAGGAGCTTGATCTGCTGGGCCTGATCCGGTCGTCCCCCCTGCTCCAAGCGATCCACAATGGCGCTGCACAGTCGGTTCATGAAGTGCCGCATCTCGGCGGAATCGTTCATATTCAGCACATTATTGACCCGGAGCTGCGCACAGCGGAGGATGCCGTCCAGGGCCTGGAAATCAGTGTAATGATAAAGGATTGCCCGCTTTTGCTGTTCCATGTGGTTCCCTCCATAGTGGGGGCGAGGCGGCCCGCACGGCGTTTTTAAATTATTGTACCATGGTTCCGCGCGGTTTTCAACCGCCCCCGCCACAGCCCAATCGCCGCCCATGGCATTCCACGCAGGGCATATTGCGTCCATTCCCGCCACCCCGTGGGGACACTACGGTGCCGCCTGCCGGCCGTCGATGCCCCACCCGGATTCCGGATAACAACGCGTGCGGCGGAACAAAAAAGGTCACTGCGGAACCACTGTTCCGCAGTGACCAGGGATGTTCACTTTAGAAGGATCTTATTCTCCCCAGCATGGATGTTGCACAATTCCTCCACCGAGGTAATCTCCTCCACGTGCCTGCCGATTTGAACCTCCAGGGATGGATACAGTTTTTCACACCGTATCTTTCCCATGCTTTTCTTGTCCAGTACTTTATCATAGCATTTCAGTTCCGCCGTTAATGCGTCCCGTTTTGCGAAATAAAGTCCGCGCTGCTCCACAAGCTGCTCCAGCAGCACCTTTTCATCATCCGTAATCCGGAACCCTTTCTTCCGCAAACCGCTGATAAGCTCCCACAGCTTTTCGATAGCGGACTGCGCATCTGACAGCTCATCCTTCAGCTTTTTCCAGGATTCCGGAACATCTAACGGATAGCCAACGGAAAACCGGCAGCGGCCCCCGGCCAGGTTCCCGATCCGCAGGCACGAAATACTACCCTCCGCCTGAATCTGGCTGTCCGCGATCATCCCGCGCCCACTCATGACATAAACTTGGCCCCCACAGCGGATCGTACTGTTCAAGATTGTCTCCGCGATAATGCTGGCCCCCGCGTGGACATCTGCCCGCTCTATCACAGGGGACTGGATCTGGCGGGCCGCAGCCAGGGTGGTTTTGCCGTCCACCCCATATATACCCTGCTGCACCCGGATGGTCCCGCCTGTCGACGTCACCTGGGCCTGCCCTATTTTCCCGTTAATTACAATATCACCGGAAGCCGATACATCAACCCCGCCATCCACATTTCCGCCTATGTACAGATTACCTGAGATTCGGAGCTTTCCTTGGAATTGATCCAAATCCCCGTCAATGACCTTCTGCTCATGAATGCAGAACAGGTCGTTTTCAATGTACAAAATTCCATCCACACTGGCCATAAGGGCCTGTCCGCCTTTGCCGATCTCGGTGTTTTCCCCCTGAGGAACCTGAGCGTCAACAACCGGCGGGCTCGGAAGCGTCTGGCCTGTCACATCCGTGCCGTCCGTCCCCGCCCGAGGGAGCCGTATCAGGCAGATAGGGGTTCCCTTCCGGATGGGCTGCAACGGGATCTCCTGGCCAAAGTCCACCTCATTTTCATTCTGCACCTCCATGTGCATATTCTTCCGCCGCCGGAACAGCTCCGTCACCTTGCCGTCTTCCCCACCCTGGGGCAGCCTCCCCCGGGCAACCGGGAACAAGCGGAACCGCCCGCCCATAAGCTCTTTCTGGATCTCTTCCTGGAGGATGCCATAACGGATACCCTCATAATGCAAATCCTCCATAAACCCTTCCAGCGTGATCTCATCCCCGCCGTTCTTCGGCGGGAACAGGCACGCAAAAGCGCTCATCCGGTCCTCCGACAGGAAAAAATGCGCCTCCGCCTTCATGGGCGGCTGGCCCTGCGCCGCCTCGCCGTACCGCGATTTGCACAGGCCTTTTAACGTCCGCGCAAAATCATCAATTGTCTTACCGTCACCTTGATACTGCTCTTTCGCCTTTTTGATTACCGCGTCCAGCTCTGAAACCAGCTTCGCATAGGGATTAGATAAGAACGGCTTCCCCTTCTGTTCGCCCGTCCCTCTTGAAACAAAACGGTCAAAGAGCACCATTTTCATCTCCTGCCTTTTCTTGAACACTATGATTACTATCCGTTTCCTGCATATATAACAGCGTACTCCAATATAACCGTTCACATGATATCATTCTTATGGAAAACTTTCAAGTATTATTCTACTCTTTTGGCCGCATCTGACAGGAGAAAGATACCGATTCCACCTTCTTTAGTTTGCACGCCCCACAAGCGCGCCGCGGCTCGCCAGCCCAGCGGCCCTAAATCGTCGTCTCCGCAGCGGAACAGCAGCCGATCTGTTGGCATACCTTGACCTGACCGCAGACGGTGTCCGCCGCCGCGCACCCAAGTGCTCCCTGCAGAAGCTGGAAAAAGAATCCTCTGATTTCTCATCGAACTCAGCGGATTCCGTCTGCTGAAAAACGGCGGGCCCCAATGGGCCTGCCGCTGAACAGAGCGCCGCAGGAAACTACATTTTTTCCCATTCCTTCAGCGTTTTTCCGTTGTATTTCCACTTAATAGGGCCTGCCGCGCTTCCGCCGCAGACTATGACCGCAGCGCTGCTCGGGCTGTCGCACGGAATGTCCCTCACCGCGACCAGCTCCCCCTCCCTGCCGCTGTCTACCAGCGCCCCGTCTTGCTCAAAGGAAGCCCGGAACCGTTTTATGCTCTGGCTGGCCGAATTGACAAAATTCTTTGAAGCGGTAGAACCCGCCAACAGGACGTATTTCCCATTTCTAATCGCCATCCTGCCAAGGTAACTTTTCACTTTATACTCATAAATGACCTCGTCGTCCCGAGGAGGTTCGGACTGGTGGGACAGCGGTTCAAAAAATGGGAAATTCAGCACATGGATGATCAGCTGGATAGCCTCCAGAAACTGCTGCACCTCCGCTTCATCTACCTCTGAAATCGTGGGCAGCGATGAAGTATTCACATTTTCCAAAGAGACCCGCTTTGCCTCCTTCGCGGAATCTATCAATTTGGACTCCAAATACCTGATCTGCGTTTTTGTCAGGTACTCATCTTTTGAGGTAAACACAAACGCGTCCGTCCAAAAATCTTTGTTTATGCCGTGGCTTTTAATCCGCTCAGACACCGGGTCTCCTTCGCCAATATACAGCTTAGGTCTGAGGTTTTCATCGATCAGTTTCCCATATATGATGTAGACGCCAGGCCGCTTTGACTCCTCGCGCAGCAAGAAATCTTTCAAAAATGGGCGCGGAAAAATAGTGGCTTTAATTGTCATATTAGAGATTTCAACCGTTTTCAATCCGTCCGGATTGTCGTTCGCCAGAAAAGTCCTTATTAAGCGGCCCATCGCCACCCCACCTTATCCATATATATTTATAGCGCCATTATACTACCTAAACCGCTTGTTGTCACTGATTTTCGCAAAAGATATGCATGCTAAATGGCGCTTCTGTGGCGTTCCCCGTGGATACAGGAGCGCGCGGCAGAAGACGGCCGCCACCCCCCCTTTGACCGGCGAGAAAAGCCCCGGGACCGCGCCGGCAAGCGCAGTCCCGGGACTTCCATGCTGCTATTTTGAAAATTTGGGGACGATTACATCATTCCCCGCAAGGGCATTGGGACCGGGGCCGGATAACGAACCGTACATTGGCCCGCTGTTCTGAGGCGATATTGCTGAGAAGATTTGCGCATAAATCAAATGGAGCAGCTGAGATCAGCATGGCCCAATTAAGCAGGGCTGCTCATTTTACTTACCAGTTATCAAAGTCTATCAGACCGCGCTTTTCCCTTTGCTGCTTGCGTTTCTGCCGCATGACCGTAGTTTTCGCCTGCTCCAGCAGCTCGTCGAGGGACAACGTATTGGATGCTCCCTCCACCTCTACAATGCCGTATCTGAAATTGCACCGGTGGCTGAATACCCGGTCATCGTCTCGCTGGAACACGGTGCGGATTTCGTCCATCTTCCGCTCGATCAAGTGCTTCACGTTACCCGTAAGCATCAGACAGAACTTGTCGTCTTGGATGCGGGCAAAAGTATCGCCGCTGCGAAAGTTCTTCCGGACAATTTCCACAAAATTTTGGATATAGGCGTCCCCCGCCTTCTGTCCATAGGAGGTGTTGATGTCCGCTACGCCTTCCAGATCCAGGTAGCACAGGGTGATGTCCTGCTGCTCCCGAAGCACCTGGCCCATAAACTCATCCAGGAATTGGCGGTTGCGCACGCCGGTGTCCGCATCCTGGTAGATCTCGTCACTGAGGTGGCGGGCATTCATCTTTTCGGCCGTGATGTCCATGACAATGTGGACGCAGGAGGGCCGCTCTTTCCACTCAATGGGGAAAGAAATGATGCGATAGCATCCAGCCTTGTCCTCCTCCTCCACCTCCCACACCTGATACCGTTCCGTCTTTTCCCACTCTAACAGCTTGTGCTGGATCGGCAGGCGATGGCGGCACTTTTCGCAATAGGCGGTGTTTCCCTCGCCGTCCCGGTGGCCCTTGTTGCAGTGGACAATCTCCCGGCTGGCCTGGTCCACCACCAGCAGCCACTCGTCCCGCTGGTCCAGCAGCTCCACCAGCATTTCGGTGTAGCTGTTGATGATCTCCGCCCTGCGCTGGGCGCGGCAGATTTCCTCCTTGAGCTGAATCCTCCGCTCACTCAACTGCCGGGTCATCTCGTTGAAGACTTCGGAAAATTCCCCCAGGTGGGCCACATGCTGGGCATAATCCCCCTTGGTAACCTGCTTGGCCTGCCAAGTGAGGTGCTTCAGGTTCGCATGGAGGTTCTTCAGCCCGCTGTATAGGCAGCTCCCGCTGTCCGGCAGGGCTTGGGACAATTCGCCCTTGGACAGCCCCGTGGAATAGGAGATCAACTCCACCGCCAGATCCCGGAACGCCGACAGTTCCCGCCCCAGTTCCCGGCAGGGTTCGCTGAGCCGATCCACGTCCAACTGGGCCCCATCCGCATCCCGCAGAATATCCTGTAAGTATTGACACAGCCTGCCGCAGCTCTCCTCCACGGTCAGAGTCTGAGCCCCTTGGGGCTCCCCCTCCCATTGGGCATTTGCCGCCGGTTCCTGTTCCGGCAGGCTCATTTCATTGACTTCCCGCTCCATTCGGTCACTTACCCTTTCCTGTTTGTTGTATTTCCGCTCGGAAACGGCACACCCGATCCCCGGTGGCCCAGCAGTCCACTTCTACTGCCGTATACGGTTTCTGGGTGTAGGCAGTGAGGATCCCGGCTAAAAACCCCTCGTCGTAGTTGCACACCGTCTCCCCCAGGGCAGGCAGGCCGGAACAGTCCGCGTCCTCCGCAATGGTGAGCACCATTTTCCCGGTATCCTCCTCCGTCTCCTCCACCCGGAGCACCCCGATCCGCAACTCCTCCAACCTCCGCTGGAGCTGGGCAATGAAGTCGAAGTGCCCCAGAGTAAGATCCAGATAATGCTGGGCAAAAAAAATCCCCGCCCGGTACCCCGCGCTCCGGAAAATCTCAATCTGCGTTTCTTTTCCAAACCGCCCGGCCAATTCCTCCCGGAAAGAATATTCCAGAAGGCGGTATACCTCCACCGGCACGTCCGCACCCAGGTTCTCCCGCCCGTGTTCTCGAAATTCAATGTATTTGGGCAGGTTTAGATTCTCATCCATTGGTAAAAATTCGTTATGTTTCATGAAAAACCCCTCATTTTGCAACTACTTACCGGGTTCTCACGAGGTAAAGCCGGTATGCATAAATATTGTATCATGGTTTCCGGCAAAGTTCAATATGCTTCTTGGCTGATCTATTCGCGTCAAAAACAGGCCTTGACACCGCCGCCGATTCGTGGTATACATAAAGCAACAATCCAATACCGCTTCCTCCACCACCGGGTGGGGGGTTGAAGGCATCTGATCTCAGCCGTAGGTAATACGATCTCCGGATCGTCATAAGGCTGTGGATTAGGTGCTTATTTTTTCCGCGGTGTGGAAAACAAGGAGGAGTTTTCATGAAAATCAAACCTTTTGCCGTGGAGGAATGGATGAACGAGTACGAGGACGGGGCGCGGTTCAACATCGCCGAGACCTGCGTGGACTCCGTGTCCCTGGACGAGTTGTTTGAGCTGACAGGCCAGGACAAAACCGCCTTTTGGGACGAGTTCAGCGCCCGCCGCCTGACCTACGGCGCCATTTTTGGGGCCCCCCCTTTTAAGAAAGGCATCTGCAAGCTCTACAAAACTCTCTCCTCGGAACACGTCGTCACAACTCACGGGGCGGCGGGGGCCAACCACCATGTGTTCTATTCCCTGCTGGAGCCCGGCGATCGGGTGGTCAGCATCATGCCCACCTACCAACAGCTCTACTCCATCCCGGAGTCCTTCGGGGCGGACGTACAGCTCCTGCATCTGCGCCAGGAAAACGACTATCTGCCCGACCTGGATGAACTGCGCCGGCTGATGACGCCGGACACCAAGATGATCTGCATCAATAACCCTAACAACCCCACCGGGGCGCTGATGTCCACCGAATTGCTTCAGCAGGTCGTGGAGATCGCCAGAGGGGTGGGGGCCTATGTCCTGTGCGACGAGGTCTACCGCCACCTGACCCAGACCGACCAGTGGTGCGACTCCATCGCGGATCTCTATGAAAAGGGCATTTCGGTGAGCAGCATGTCCAAGGTGTTCTCCCTGGCTGGCCTGCGGCTGGGCTGGATCGCCACCCGCGATATGGCCGTGGTGAAGGCCTGCTTGTCCCACCGGGACTATGACCTCATCAGCTGCGGTATGTTTGACGAGGCGGTGGCCGTAGTGGCACTGAACCACAGCGATAAGCTGCTGGAACGCAACCGGACCATCGTCCGGGGAAATCTGGCCATTCTGGACGCCTGGGTGAAGTCGGAGCCCCGGCTCACGTACACCAAGCCCCAGGCCGGCACCACGGCGCTGGTCTATTACGATTACGACGTGCCGTCCTATGAATTCTGCAAGCGGATGTACCACGAGACCGGGGCCTTCGTCACCCCCGGCGACTGCTTCGAACAGCCCCGCAGCGTGCGCATCGGCTACGCCAGCGACACCCAGGTTTTGAAGGATGGCTTGGCCGCGTTCAGCGCCTTTTTGCGGACGCTGGAGTAAGAGAAGGAGGTAATTGTCATGTCTACCGTCAAAATTCTGTCCGCTGCTGATGTGGAGCGGCTGTTCACCATCCCCATGGCCATTGAGGCAGTAGAGCGGGCCTACCTGGAAAAGCACAGCGGCCAGGGGGCTGCGTGGCCCATGGTGTTCCACGAGTTTGACTCCGGTCACGCCGACCTGGATATCAAGTCCGGCCACCTGGGCGGGGTGGGCGTGTACGGGCTGAAGGTACTGTCCTGGTTCGAGGCCAACCCCGGCAAGGGCCTGCCCGACCTGTTCGGCACCTCCCTGCTGTTCGATCTGGCCACCGGCATACCAAAGGCGGTTTTGAACGCAGGGCCCGTCACCCGATACCGCACCGGGGCCGCGGCGGCCATTGGGGCAAAGTACCTGGCCCGCCCTGATTCCAAGACCCTGCTCATCGCGGGCTGCGGCGGGCTGTCGCCCTACCTGGCCGCGGCCGCGCTCACTGCCCTGCCGGGGCTGGAGAAGGTACTGCTCACCGACCCCAAGTTCCCCGAAAACGGGGAAAAGTTGTGCCCCTCCATCACGGAAAGGGTGGACGGGCTGCTGAAGGCGGGCGGCATCAGCCGTCAGGCAGGCATCCTGCCCATAGGGTTGGAGGCGGGCGCGCGGCAGGCGGACATCATCTTCACCGCCACCCCGGCCTATGAGCCCTACCTCAAGGCGGACTGGGTTCGCCCCGGCACCCACCTGAGCTGCATCGGGGCGGATCTGAGCGGCAAGGAGGAGGTGGAGCCGGAGCTGTTCCAAACTGCCCGGGTGTTTGGG
>CAJULZ010000093.1 GCA_910587205.1 uncultured Oscillospiraceae bacterium | reverse complement strand
GTGCTCTTCCGATCTCGTTGGAATAAGGGTGGTACTGGTAGAACAGGTGGCACTCCCCCTGATAGAAGGAGAACCCGTTGGGGTCGTTCATCCAGCCGATGGTGGGGGTGGCATGGAAGGCGGGGCGCTCGCTGTCCGGAATATGGGGGCCGTACTGGGCTTCAAAGTCCCGGGCCTTCTGTAAGGCTTCGCTGGTCATGGTGTGCATCCTCCTTGGCCGTTTTCAACAAATTGATGGGGGCGGACAGGGGGCGGGGACCGCCCCTGTCCTTCACCTGTCTTACTCCGCCGCGGCGTATCGCTCGTAGGCGTCCTGATATGCCTGGAGCAGACGGTCCATGCCGCACTTTTTGGACAGGTACTCCTTATATTCCTCCCACTCCGCGTCATCGGGCCCGCCGTCCCGGAGCCACAGGGCCTCCCGCTCCTTCACTGTGTTCTCGAAATCGGTGCGGTACAGGTCGATGGTGTCCAACTCCTCGCTGGTAAACACGCAGTCCACGGGGTAGATGGTGTTGTCGTCCACATAGTTGAACCAGAAGTTTTCCAGATCCTCCAGACGTTGGACGGCCCGGGCCTCCATGTGGAACACGTCGGTGTAGTAGTCGGACAGGATCAGCTTGGGTCCCGCTACCTCGTTGGCTCCTTTCAGCTCGCCGGCGGTCTTGCCAAACCGGGCCTTGGCGTCCTCGTCGGTGATGGAGTTCCAAAGCCCGTCCTCCCCCTTCTCGGTGAAGTACACGCCGATGGGGCCGTATTGGAGCTGCATCACGTGCTCCCCGGTGTACCACTGGTCGTAGAATTTCAGCAGGTTGATGGGGCTCTTGCAGTCGGCGGTGACGGACAGCTGTCCGGAGTTCACCGCGCTGCCCGCGGATTTCAGGGTGACGGTGCATTTGCCGTCCGGGCCCTTCAGCGGGGGCAGGTAGACATAGTCCCCGGCGTAGTCCCCGGTGAGCTCCGCCACCTCCCACCAGGTAGCCACACCCACATAGCCCTGGGTGCACTTGGAGATATACTGGGTGTCGGTCTGGCTGAACACCTCCAGGTCGATGAGGCCCTCCTCGTACCAGTCGTGGTAGTAGGTAACGGCGTTGCGGTACTCGTCGCTGACGCAGTCGAACACCACCTTTTTCTCCGGGGTGAGCCGCAGATCCATGCACACGTCCGACCAGTTGGTGACGCCGAAGGGGGCGTAGAAGATGTTCTGTCCCCAGCACCACTGGTCGAAGCCGAAGGTCATGGGGATGGTGGTGCCGGGATCGTTGCCGTAGACCTTGTGGGACATGTCGTTGTCTTTGAAGGCCCGCAGGGCGGTTTTCAGCTCCTCCACCGTCTCCGGCACAGGGAGGTTCAGCTCGTCCAGCCATTTCTTGTTGATCATGGAGAACTGCTGGATGCTGTGGATGGACAGATCGTCCTCCGCGCCGATGGCGCCGGTGCCCATCATCTCGGCGGCGGGCAGGCCGTAGATGCCGCCGTCGTCCTGGGTGATGGCCGCCCGGATGGAGGGGTTCTCCTCTAAAATCTTGGACAGGTTGGGCATGATCTCCGGGTTGATATAGGGGGTCAGGTCCAGGAAGGTGCCGCCCCGGCCATACCGGGCCAGGTCGTAGTTGGAGAAGCCCACCGCCTGGAAGGCGTCGGGCAGGTCGCCGCCGGTGATGCGGATGTTCACCTGCTCGCCCAGGGAGTCGCTCATGACCTCCCAGTTGATCTTGATCCCCGCCGCCTCCTGCATCTCGTTGAGGACGGGGTTGCTGTCGTAGCCGGAGGACAAAGCGGAGATGCCGCTGACCACGTGGAACTCGGTCTGGTCGGTGTTCATATTGACCTCGCCGTTGTTGACGCTGCCCACCCGGCCCAGGCCGCAGCCGGACAGGGACCCCGCCAGCAGGGCGGCGCACAGAGCGCCGGAAACTAATTTCTTCACATTCATTTCATATGCTCCATTCTAAAACTGTTCTAAAATTGAAGCGTTCTGTTGTCGTGCAGAAACTTTGCAGTTACAGCAAGCCTATGTAGCGGATTAAAGTTCTTTTTCGGTTTTTCTTTCAAGAAAAAGGAACTCAGCCCTTGACCGCGCCGGCCATGAAGCCCTTTTCAAAGTACTTCTGCACGAAGGGGTAGGCGATGAGCATGGGCAGGGCCGCCACGATCATGGAGCTGAACTTGATCATCTCCTTCAGCTTGTTCAGCTCGGCGAAGCCGCCCTCAATCATGCCCGCCTGCTCGGTAGAGGCGGCGCTCTTGATGAGGATGCCCCGCAGCACCAGGGGCAGGGGCTGGCCCTTGCCGCCCAGGTAGATCATGGCGGTAAACCAGTCGTTCCAGTAGGCCACCATGGCGAACACCGCCTGGACGGCCAGGATGGGCATGGACAAGGGGATGACCACGCTGATAAAGGTGCGGAACTTGGACGCGCCGTCGATCTCAGCCGCCTCCACCAGGTCGTGGGGAATGCTGTTCTGGAAGTAGTTGCGCACGATGATCATATTGCCCACCCCCACGCCGCCGGGGAGGAACAGCGACCACATATTGCCGATGAGACCGGTCTGCTTTACGATCAGGTAGGTGGGGATCATGCCGCCGCCGAAGTACATGGTGAACACGAAGAACAAGCTGAGGAATTTGCGCCCCGGCAGATCCTTCTGGGCCAGGGGGTAAGCGGTGATGTACAGCATGACCACGGAAAAGATGGTGCCGATGACGGTGTACTTCACGGAGTTGAAGAAGCCCGGCATGATCTTGGGGTCGGCGAACACCGCCTTGTAGCCGTCCAGGGTGAAGCCGCTGGGCAGCAGAAAGGTCTTGCCCGCGTACACGTCGTAGGGGTTGGAGAAAGAGGCGATCACCACGTAATACAGCGGGTAGGCCACGATGAGCAGCACGATGACACAAATTGTTGCCAGGATGATGTCGCTGGTGCGGTCGGAAATACCTTTTGCCTGTTTATTCATGAGACCACCTCCTCAAACGAATTCCACGTCCGAGGCCTTGGACGCGATCTTGTTGACCACCAGCAGCAAAATGATGTTGACAGCGGTGTTGAACAATCCAACGGCGGTGGAATAGCTGTACTTGGCCTGCTCGATGCCCTGCTGGTACACGTACACGGCGATGACGTCGGAGGTGGCCTTGTTCAAATCGGTCTGGAGCAGCCAGACCTTTTCAAATCCCACATTCATCAAGCCGCCCGCCGCCATAATCAGGTTCAGAATCGCCATGGGCAGCAGCTCGGGCAGGTCGATGTGCAGGATGCGCTGGAACACCGACGCGCCGTCTACCTTGGCGGCCTCGTACAGCCCCGGGTCCACGTTGGCCAGGGTGGCCAGGTAGATGATGCAGCCCCAGCCTGCGTCCTGCCAGATGCCGGAGGCGATATAAATGGTGCGGAAGGCGGAAGACTGGGTGAGGAAGTCAATCTGGGTGCCCAGCAGCAGGTTCAAAAGGCCGCCGGTGGGGCTGAGAAAAATACGGATCATACCGCAGATGATCATGGTGGAGATGAAGTGGGGGGCGTAGAGCACCGTCTGCACCACCCGCTTGAAGCGGTGGAACCGCACCTGGTTGATGATCAGGGACAGGATGATGGGGATCGGGAAGCTCCACAGCAGGCTGAACAGGCTGATGAGCACCGTATTCTTGATCATCCGGAAGCAGGTGGGGGCATTGAAGAACCGGGTGAACCACTGTAAGCCAACCCATTCGCTTTCCAGGAAGCCCAGGTTGGGGTCAAAGTCCCGGAAGGCGATCTGGATGCCGTACATGGGGATGTACTTGTATACCACCGTCAGCACCACGGGTATAGCCAGCAGGGCGTACATCTGCCAGTTGTCCGCCAGCCGCCGCGCCAGGGGCTTGGCGTGCACCGGACGGCTGAGGGCTGCGGCCCGGCTTGGGGACGCGATTTTGCTCATTTGCGCTCACTCTCCCTTAAAAACTTGCCCTTCATATAATGTTTCACAGAATGGATTGAGGAAAACCACGGGCTGCCTTTTGCGTCATTATATGAAACGTTATTTGAAGTGTGCGTTTATCGTAGCAGGGCAGAGGAGAGATGTCAACCATTTTTTCAGAGAATTTGGGCAGATAACCCAAATTTATCCGGGATGTATAAAATTCAATGCCCATTTCTGTGCAAAACAGATAAATATATCGTTTCATGAAGAAAACGTGAAATTTCACTTTACAAGAACTGCGCTGATCTGCTATGATGGAGCCAGCCAAGAGCGGCGGGTCTGCGGACAGCCCGCCCCGTGAAATGTTTCATATGGAGGAAACGCCATGAAGGGAACAACGCCTACTATGAAGGACGTGGCCCAGGAGGCCGGAGTGGCCCTGGGCACGGTGTCCAAGGTGTTCAATGGCCTGCCCGTGGGGGACAGCTACCGGATTAAAGTGGAGGAGGCCGCCAAGCGGCTGGGCTATCAGGTAAACCAATATGCCCGGGGGCTGCGCGCGGGCAAAACCTACACCGTGGCGGTTATACTCCCGGGGGTGGACCACCCCTTTTTCGCCGCCCTGGCCCAGCACCTGTGCACCGCCCTCATGCAACGGGAGCACCGGATGCTGCTCTACGTCACCGCATCCCTCCCGGACGCGGAGCGGGAGTGCGTGGGCATGGTGCGGCAGAACAAGGTGGACGGGGTTATCGGCCTGACATACAACCCTCTGGAGCTGGACGGGGAGCTGCCCTTCGTCAGCATCGACCGCTGCCTGGGCCCCGACATCCCCTGTGTGGCGGCGGACAACTACGGCGGCGGGCGGCTGGCGGCGGAAAAGCTCATGGAACTGGGCTGTACCCGGTTAGCCTTCCTGCGCACCGGCTCGGCCAGCCCCAGCGAGACGGACAAGCGGGGGGACGGCTTCGAAATGGCCTGCCGGGCCCGGAACGTCCCCTATGACGCCCTGCGGCTCAACGACGGCGAAAACTTCGGGCGGTTCCGGGACTTTTTCCAGGCCCACATGGCGGCGGGACGGTTGGATATCGACGGCATTTTCTGTTCCACCGACCTGCTGGCCTGGCGGGTGCGGAACCTGCTGGCGGAGATGGGCGTCCGGGTGCCGGAGGACGTACAGCTCATCGGTTTTGACGGCATCCAGCGGTTTGGCGCAGAAGGGCTGTACTGCTCCACCATTGTCCAGCCCACCCGGAAGCTGGCGGAGACCGCGGTGGACCTGCTGCTGGCCAAGGACCGCTCCAACGCCCCGGCGCTGGTGTGCCTCCCGGTGGGCTATGCCCCCGGCGGCACCACGAGGGAATGACACATGGCAAGCGAATATTTGAAGTGGAAATACCGGGATGTGCAGCGGCGGGAGGCCGTTGTCCTCACCCCGGCGGAGCGGCGGAAAAACTGGTGGCACTACCACAAATGGCACGTTGTCATCGGTCTGGCGCTGGCGGTCTTGGCCGTGTACCTAGTCTGCCAGTCCCTGGGGGTAGGGCAGATCAAACCGGATTACCAGGTGGCCTACGTGGGGGCAAAGGCCCTGCCGGACGACACCGCCGCCGCCATCGAAGCCGCCCTTGCTTTCCTGGGCGAGGATCTGAACGAGGATGGGCAGGTGGTGGTGCGGCTGAACCAATATGCCTCCGGCGGTACGGACACCGGGGTGGCTGCTGCCGCCGATGTCACCTTGATGGCCGATTTGCTGGAGTGCGAAAGCTACTTTTTCCTGCTGGAGAATCCGGAGCAGTTTCAAGTGAGCTATCACGTTCTGCGCCGCCTGGACGGCTCCCAGCAGGAGGAGGGTCCCTGGACCGCCGAGGGAACCTGCCTGCCCTGGGAACAGTGCCCTGTGCTGGCCGGGATAGAACTGGGAGGGTACTCCTATGAGCTGCTGGGAGAGACGGTGGCGGGGGATAGCGGCGAGCTGGTCTCCGGCCTGTATTTGGCCCGCCGGGGCTTCTGGACAGAAAAAACCACCGCGCACCCCGAGGGCTGCGCGGCGCTGTGGGAGAAATTGACGGAAGGGGCGGTTTCATGAAACGGACGGCGTTGGGCGTCCTTGCCGCGGCCCTGTGCCTGGCCTTGGCGGGCTGCGCGGCGCTTCCTGCTCCGGAGCGGGCGGCGGACGGCCAGGACTGGAACGAGGAGTGGATCGCTGTGGGCGGCGTAGTCGGCGTGGACACCCCGGACGGTATAACGTTCCGGGAGAACAACGAGGCGCTGGCGGCCAACGGCATGTATTATGCCACCTGGTCCATGGGCGAGGGGGAACCTTACACCAACACCGACGGCGAGGAGGCTACCCTGTACGACGCCCAGGTCTATCTGCTGTTGGGCGGGTACAAATCTGAGGAGGAAGCTCGGGACGCTGCGGCCCAGTGGCAGGAGATGGCGCAGGCGCAATATACCGTCGGCGAAACGGCTGAAGCGGCCTATAACGGCCAGAGGTTCAGCTTCATCACCTATACCTTTGATGGGGAAACCAACCCCTACGCCTGGGGAGCCTCCGCTTTTGGGGTGTATCGGAATTACGCGATCAGTGTGGAGCTTGCCTGCCGGGAGGGATTCGACGGCGACGCGGAGGAACTGCTGGCCCAATTTTTAGACCACTGCCATTACGCCATGCCGTAGAGGAGGGATCACCATGGGACTGTTTATTCGGGAGGACCCCGGCTATGACGAGAGCGTCCGTCAGAGGGGCTTCAACCGCTACAAGCAGCTTTTAAGCATCCGGTTCGGTCAGTGGTGGAAAGTGAACCTGCTGACGCTGGCAGGCTGCCTGCCGCTAGCCGCGGGGATTGTCTATTCCATCGGGGTGTCCAGCGTGCTGGTGCTTCTTCCCTGTTCCCTTCTGGGCGGGATGGCCGCGGGGCCGTTTCTGGCGGGGCTGTACGACGCCATCCTTCGGGGGCTGCGGGATGACCCTACGCCGTGGCGGGACGCCTGGGCACGCTCCTGGCGGCAGAATTGGCGGGGGAGCCTTGTTCCCGGGGCGCTCCTGGGGCTGATGGCGGGGCTGTATGCCTTCATGGGCATGTTGTTTTGGTGGGCGGAGATGCTGCCCAGCCTGGGGACGGTGGCGCTGTACCTGTTTTCTCTGCTGCTCCTGCTGTCGCTGTGTACCCTCTACTGGCCTCAGCTGGTGCTGTTCGACCAGTCGCCAGCCATCCGCCTGCGCAATTGCCTCCTGTTCTGCGTCAAGTATTTCTGGAGGGTGATGGGCGCAGGGCTGCTCCAACTGGCCTACACCGCCATTTTGGTGCTGTTCGCGCCGTGGTCCCTGTTTTTACTGCCGGTCACTGGAGCGTGGTATATTGTGTTCCTGGCACAGCTGATCATTTACGACCAGATGGATGAGGCATTGCAGATTGAAAAGCAATATGAGGCACGCCGTTAATCATTGCAGCGGGATCGCGGTTAGGAAAAATAGCCCTTGGGGGAAAAGTGATAAAAACCGGCGGGTCCGCCAGGATTGCCAGCGGATGGACAACCGGGCGGCGAGTTGCCGTAAAAGGAAGGCGGCGTAGGGAACCGGGAGGGAGAGCAAAATAGAGGAAGAAAGATAAAGGCGGGGATGGAACGGCAATTTGCCGCTGCCCGGCGCATCTATGCGGGCAGCTACTAAGGCGCCGCCGTTGAAGCTCGGCGGGCCCCGTTTTTGCGCCCAAAATTTTGCCCCGAAATCAAGTGTAAAACTGGGTGCCGTTGGAGCCTCAAGAGGTAACAAAAACCCCTCGAACCATGGCTTGATCGTGATAAGGAACTAAGAAGCTGTACCAATAGATAAAAAGGTGCTATAGTGAGTGCATGATACAGAAAAATGAGAGACGCAGTTATGTGAGCGATTTGAGCGACAGTCAATGGGCGGCCATAGAGCCGCTGTTTTCCGCGCAGGGAACAGGAGCAAATGGGAAAAACGAGAACTGGTAAATGCTGTGCTGTATTTCGTAGATAACGGATGCAAATGGCGAAATCTGCCCCACGATTTTCCACCATACACAACAGTGGCTAACTTTTATTACGCCGCAATCTGAAGCGGACTTTGGGGAAAATCCGTGCGGCGTTGGTGGAACGGGTGCGGACTGACGCAGGACGAAATGCAGGCCCCAGCTACGCAATCATCGACTCGCAAAGCGTAAAAACCACCGCTGCCGCAGAAGAACGCGGGATTGACGGAGGGAAAAAACAAAAGGACGCAAACGGCACATCGTAGTAGATACTATGGGTAATCTGCTGGCGGTGGTAGTTCATGCTGCCAATATACATGATACCAAGGCAGGAATTTGGGCTGCGAAAAAAGCATTTGAGACCTATCCATCTATTCAGCGGTTTTGTGCTGATGCCGGATACCGCAAAACCTTTGAGCAGGATGTTTCCAGTGAACTGGGGCTTGGCGTCGATATTTCGGCGCGTATCAAGCCTGTATGGGAGCTCCTGCCCAAGCGGTGGATTGTTGAACGTTTTCTGGCATGGATCAATAACTCCCGCCGCCTTTCCAAAGATTATGAAATATCTGTCTGTTCTGCTCAGGCGGTTTGTACCATTGCCGCTTCTCGCACTCTGCTGAAAAGGTTTTAGCCTATTGGTACAGCTTCTAAGATCCGCAAGCCGGGAACAGGCTGCGTGTCGCAGATCGGTGAGCATCTGTGGGAGGGCCGCTATTCACCCAAGCGGCCGGATGGTAAAATTCATGCCAGGAATGTCTATGCCAACACCGAGTCCGAGTGCGAGGAAAAGCTGGCTGAGCTGATTCGGCAGATGAAAGCGGAGATTGTAGAAACCAAGCGCTTGGTATCTGAAGGAAAGTGGGAGGAGGCCATGGCGCTGGCCACACAAAAGCAAGCACGGGGGACGAGAAAAATGGATCTCGCGTAAGAACCGGGAAAGATTTACCACGCTGTAATCAGTAAGGGCCGCTCCCGCCGCTAAAACTAACCACATTCACACTGCCCCCAGCTGGGGGCAGATTTTTTCTGTCTGTGGTCATTTATGTGGTCAAGGCGAAAAGCCGAAAGTTTAAACCACGCGAAAAGTGATTAGAAGAAAAGAAAACCGCTGGAAATCAAATGATTTCCAGCGGTTAAGTGGTAGAGACTACAGGACTTGGATCTGTGACCTCTTGCGTGTGAAGATTCGTATGAACATA
Organism: uncultured Oscillospiraceae bacterium; assembly: GCA_910587205.1. GTDB lineage: Bacteria > Bacillota > Clostridia > Oscillospirales > Oscillospiraceae > Enterenecus. Next base: position 2,064 of record CAJULZ010000093.1, on the reverse strand, counting down.
AAATAGGTGCTTTTGTGTCCGTTTGGTGCTGTTTAGCCGGGACGGGGCTGCTCTTTGGAGTGGCCCCGTCCATTGTTTCCATCTGTTCGTTTCGCCGTCTGGGTCGGAATCTGGGTCACAGTTATGGGATGCCCCCGCCTAATATTTGATGGCGGCACCCTGCCTCACCAGGTGGAGGGGTAATAGAATAATACGAAGTAGAACAAATAAAACGGGATTCTCGAAAAGCGGGCAAGAGTATAGCTTGGTGGAACTGGCGTTTAACTGCCTGCCGCTGTGGGTTTGCTGCTGCCACGTCATTTTGGAAGCCGGGCTTGATACCGTGTTTGACTTCTGCTATGATAGGATAAAGTGGGCAACGGTTATGGTTAAGGGGGCGGTGTTATGGCGCAGGAAAAGATCAACCGGATGTTTGGAAGCCTCCAGGAGGCATATGATTGGCTGCGGGCAATCGTGGACAGCTCGTATGACGGGATCTTTATTACAAATGGCCAAGCGGATACCCTGTGGGTAAACCCGGCGTACCTGTCCATCAGCGGCCTGCGGGAGGAAAATGTGGTAGGGCGGAATATGTGGGATTTGGAGCGGGAAGGGGTGATAGACCAATCCGGCACCCTCATTGCCCTCACCCAGCGCAAGCCGGTGACGTTGGAGCAGACCTTCCGCACAGGCAAGCAGGCGCTCATCACCAGCACACCCAGCTTTGACGGCCATGGGAATATTGTGATGGTTGTTACCAACGTGCGGGATATGACCGATTTTTACGATTTGCAAGTCAAATACCAGGAGGCCCAGGAGCGTTACCACACCGAAATCGAGCTGGCCCGCCAGCGGGTGCTGGATGGCGCGGACCTGATCGCCGCAGATCCCAATACGCTGGCGGTGCTGCGGCAGGTGGAAAAGGTTGCGATGCTGGATGCCACAGTGCTCCTCACTGGGGAAACCGGGGTAGGCAAGGAGCAGTTTGCGCGGTTCATCTATAAGAACAGCATCCGGCGGGAGGGGCGCTTCATTACGGTGAACTGCGGGGCAATCCCGCCCGCCCTCATTGAAAGCGAGCTGTTCGGCTACGACAAAGGGGCGTTCACCGGGGCGGTCCGGGACAAGATGGGCCTTTTTGAACTGGCCAACTGCGGGACCCTGTTCCTGGATGAGATTGGCGACCTTCCGCTGGATATGCAGGTGAAACTGCTGCGGGTACTTCAGGAGCGGAGCATCAAGCGGGTGGGTGGCATGCGGGACATCCCGCTGGACGTGCGCATCATTGCTGCCACCAACCGGGATCTGGCGGAGATGGTCCAAAACAAGACGTTCCGGGAGGACCTGTTTTACCGGCTCAACGTTGTCCCCATCAGTATTCCGCCCCTGCGGGAGCGCCGGGGGGATATTATCCCCTTTGCCGATGCTTTTGTGGAGGAGCTGAATAAGAAATACGGGTTTAAAAAGCAATTTACCACCTCGGCGCTCCAGGCCATGGAGGAGTATGACTGGCCCGGGAATGTGCGGGAGCTGAAAAACGTGGTGGAGCGCATGGTGATCCTCAGCCAGGGGGACATGATCCGGGCGTCTGAACTCCCGTTCCGCCCCCAATGGACCCCGCGCCATAGGGCGCTGGAGGACGGCCCGATTGACCTGCACCTGGAGACCGCCCGGTTTGAATACCACTATATCCAGGCTGCCTATGAAAAGTACGGCAGCGTCCGGGTAGCTGCAGCCAGCCTTGGGATGGATCCCTCCACGTTTGTGCGCAAGCGGAAGCGTTACCAGGGGATGTTTCAAAAATAGAACGCATTGCATAATTGCAACACCGGGATTTCCGCCATATTGGCAAGGTTTGGCGGGGCCCGTCTGCCGCCGGTGCATTTTTGCACCGGCGGCAGACGGGCCCCGTTCCATTTTTCATGGGAATGGGGGGCAAAACCGGCTTTTCACACCGTTTGGAAAGTTGGCACAAAGTATGCGTGGTAAAAATAGCAACAAAAACAGTTGGCCAACTGTCCACGTCTCCCGCGGAGCTACCCTCACAAGATCGGAAGAGCACACGTCTGAACTCCAGTCACACAA
>CAJULZ010000092.1 GCA_910587205.1 uncultured Oscillospiraceae bacterium | reverse complement strand
CAATATCCCCCGTCCTTTTCCGCAATATGGGCCACGGACTCCAGCCCAATGCCCCCGCCATTGGGTTTGGTGGACTGGAGTGTTCCGTCCTTCTCCACCAGCGCCCCGGCGTAGGTGTTCTCCACGGTGAGCAGCACCAGCCTATCCCCGTGGAGGGAGCCCTGCAAGCGGACATAGCCGCCATGCCCCAACTTCTGGCTGGCTTCCAGCGCGTTTTCCAGTAGGTTTTGCAGCACCACGCACACGTCCATCTCCTTGACGGGCAGAACGACCGGCAGCTCCAGCTTGCAGGAAAATGCCACGCCGTTTTGACGGCACAGTGCGGCGTACCGCCCCGCCACCCCGTCCACAGCCTGATTTTCGCACAGCGTCAGCCCATCGGCGGGAATGCTGGCGGACACATCTGCCAGATAATCCCGCAGCTCTTCCCACGCCTCCCGCTGAGCCAGCGCGGACAGGGCGCCAAAGTGGTGGCGCATGTCGTGGCGGGCCCGGCGGGTTTCAGCAATGCTCTCCCGCAGGGTGGTGTACTGGGCGGTCTGCATGTGGAGAAACTGGTTTTCCCGCTGGAGCGCGGTGTTGGCGGCCAGCTCCCGGGCCACCACGTAGAACAACAGGTAAAACAGCAGCAGCAGACCCGTCATCACCAGCGACAGCAGGGCGTACATGGCCAGCAGCTGCCCGCTGTACAGCAGCGCGTCCAGCTGGGAGCGCACCACCAGATTCACCAGCACGAACACGGCGGGCAGGATCCAGAACACGTACCAGGTGCGCACCACGGTTTCGGTCTTCAGTAGCCGCCGGGCGGCGTGGGTGACGGGATACCAGCACAACGCCACCAGGACCCAGCCCATGGCGCAGTCAATCAGGCCGCCCGCGGGGGTCAGCCAGAGGGAGTCGGCGTTATCGGGGAACAGCAGCGCGTCCGCGATGATGGCCAGGCCGCCTATGCTGGACATGGCCCCGCACACCCCCAGGAAAATGCTGATGGATTTCCAAACGGGCAGCTCCACCCGGCGGCAGAACGCCACCGCCGCCGGGACAAGGATCGGGAGGATCAAGTAGTTGGTGGGCCAGTTCATCCGCCAGCACAGCCCGCCCCCTAACACGCATACCGCAGTCAGTACCGGGATCACCAGGAGGGCCAGCGCGCGTTTGCTCCCCCGCAGGTGCTCCGCCGTGGCCAGGAAGCAGGCGAAGGCCGCCGGGAACAGGATGGTCAGCTCCGCTATGGGTTGTAACATCGTGAGACAGGCCCCCTTCCGCGGTGGAACAGGCAGTCGCCAAAGGCCGCCCGGGCGTCCGCCGCCAGATCCCGGCTGACAGGCACCCGCCCCCCGCCGTCCAGCAGGAAGGCTCCCCCGTCGAAGTCGGCGGCGTGGTCCAGGTTCACCAGCACCCCCCGGCCGCATACGAAAAACCGGGGCTCGGCGGCCAGCAACTCCGCGAACTCCCGGAAGGTAATGCGGGTGGACACCTCCCTGCCCCCGGCGGTGTGGATAAACACCTGGTGCTGGAAGTGCTCCGCCCACAGGATGTCCCCCAGGCGCACCCGCACGTCCTGCCGCCCGGAGCGCAGCTCCACAAATTTTTCCGGCGCGGGCAGCAGGCAGGTGAGCTGGTCAAAGGCTCCCTCCAACGCCGCTATATCGTAGGGCTTGAGCAGGTACTGCACCGCCCGCACCCGGTAGCCGTCCAGGGCGTGATCGGGGGAGGAGGTGGAGAACACCAGCAGGCAGTCCGGGTCGAAGGCCCGCAGCGTCTCCGCCGTGGAAACGCCGTCCCGCCCCTCCATATAGATGTCCAGGAAGGCCAGCGTGAACCGCTCCCGCCGGGCGGCGGCCAGGAACCCCTCCCCGTCCGGGAAGGCGAACACCGTCCCATCCAGCCCCCGGCGGGCCAGCAGGGCCTCCACCCGCTCCTCCAGCCAGGCCCGGTCGGCGGCGTTGTCGTCCACAATGGCCACGCGCATGGTGCTCCCTCCTCTCTGTAAGCCCTATCATACCACACTCCGCCCCCACCGTCATTACAATTCAGGACGGAAAACCGCAATTCGGGACACTTTGCTTGAAACGGGGCTTGACAGGTGGTATACTCCCATCAATCATCAATCCGTGGGGATTGATGATTTTTTAATGTGCGGAACGGCTATCGGAAGGGGGCGCCCCCTTCCGTCCTGCCCATAGGCAGGACGAGGCCCTTTGCCAACTTTGTGAGGAGGAGAACGGTATGAAAAAACGGGTGCTCCATGTTGTGGCTGCCTTGGCTTTGTGCTTGGCTTTGTTACCAAGTGCCGCCGCCGCAGAACCGATACCAACAGGGAGGGTGTATGTCTACAATGGAGAGCGGCAGAATCCGACATGGGAGTTGAGGGTAACTCACCCAGATGGTACGAATATTCTCTTGGTGGAGGGAGTAAATTTTTCGGTAACTTATGAGCATTCTAACGGAAACGGAAACGATTTAACCAACGTAGGAACCGTCATAGCAAACCTTGTCGGCATTACGGTGGGGTTCAATTACTTTTATTCCTTTGAGATCGCGCCTGCCCCGCTGACCATCACCGGTCTGGGCGGGAGCCACACCAAAGAGTATGACGGCGGCACGGACTGCGATGGGACCGGCCTGGAGATTCAGTTTGACGGCAGGTTTCATGACGACGATGTGACAATCAAGCCGCAGGGCGGAACCTATACATACAGTGACCCCAATGCAGGGACAGGGAAGGGGATCACCTTGGACGGCGCTTCCTATGTGCTGGAGGGAACGGCGGCGGGCAACTACTATATTGCCGGAGACCCACCCAGTACGCTCACAATCTTCGCCGGCACGATTGACAAAGGGACTTACACCGGCATGACAACCATTGGCACATCCGGTATGTATGGCAAGACAAAAACCTATGATCTCTCCAACCTGCTTCCAGAGGACTATGCCCTTGGTGAGATCACAACATCGGACGTCAGCGGCATTTTTGCAGGCGCTCCCACCCGGAACGGCACTGTGCTAACCTATCAATTGGTAAACGATGAGAGCAAGGTGGGCGAACAGGGCAGCATCAGGGTGCCTGTGACCGCTGCAAACTATGACGAGTTTGAACTGACTATCATGGTCACTGTGACGGATGTGCAAATTCCCACGCTTGTCATAAACCCCATTTCTGCGACCTATACCGGCAGCCCGGTAAACAGCAATCAGATTACCGGCACCGCCACTGTGGAGGGAAGGGAAATCGTGGGGACCTGGAGTTTTGCCGAGGGGCAGGACATCACCCACGTGGCCGACAGCGGCACCAAAACCGTCAAATTCACACCCACCGATCAGGATAATTACGCCGAGGCCACGGGCACTATTGTGGTGACTATCCACAAGGCCACCCCCGCGGGCGCGCCTAAGTACACCGCCATCTCTACCGGCGGCAAGACCCTGGCGGACGCGGCGCTCACCGCCCCGGCGGGCTGGCCCGCGGGCGCCTTGGCCTGGGTCCTGCCCGAGGACACGGAGGTGACCGCCAACGCCCAGTACGAGTGGACCTTCACCCCCACCGACACGGCCAACTACAACACCGTGACGGGCAAGCTCACACTGTGGAAACGGAGCACGGGCGGAGGAGGCGGGGGCTACATGCTGCCCAGCTTGCCCGTGACCACCACCGGGCAGGGCGACGCGGCTGCCACCACGACCACCGCCGTCCCCACCGCCAGCACCCAGGGCGGCGCGGCGTCCGCCACGGTCGATACGGCCATGGGCCAGGAGATCGTGAAGCAGGCGATGGAAAACAACAGCGAGGCCGTGATCATTGCCCCCAAAATTAACGGGAGCGTGACCAAAGCGGAGGTGTCCATCCCTGCCTCCACCGTGGGCCGGATCGGGAGCCAGACCGGGGCCAGCCTCACGGTATCCACCCCCGTGGCGGAGGTGACCATTCCCAACGGCGGGCTGGGTAGCCTGGGAAGCGCGGGCGGCACAGTGACCGTTACCGCCGAGCAGACGGGGAATACTGTGGAACTGACCGTGACAGCGGGGGGCAAGACCGTGGAGCGCGTCCCCGGCGGCGTGACCCTCACCGTGCCAGCGGAACACACCACCCCCGGCACTGTGGCGGTGCTGGTACATCCGGACGGCACGCGGGAGGTGGTGCGCAAGTCCGTGGCGGATGGGGACAGCGTGACCATCCCTCTGGACGGCTCGGCCAAGCTGGAGTTGGTTGAAAACAGTAAGCCGTTTGCAGATGTGCCCGACACGGGTTGGCAGGCGGAGGCGGTGGCCTTTGTCAGCGGTCATGAGCTGTTCAACAGCACCGCCCCCGGCCAATTCGGCCCCGAGGCCCCCATGAGCCGGGGAATGCTGGCGGTAGTGCTCCACAACCTGGAGAGCAATCCCGCACAGGCATTCACGGGTGTGTTCGCGGACGTGGACAGCGGCCAGTGGTATGCCGAGGGCGTGGCCTGGGCAGAGGCCCAGGGCATTATCAGGGGTTATGAGACCGGCACATTTGGGCCCAATGACAATATCACCAGGGAGCAGCTGGTCGTCATGCTGTGGCGGTACGCCGGAAGTCCCGCCGCCACGGAGCGGGAGCTGCGTTTTGCGGACGCATACAAGGCCAGTGATTGGGCGGAGGAGGCCCTGCGCTGGGCCGTGGAGAACGGCGTCATCAACGGCAAAGGTGGCGGTGTCCTGGATCCAGGAGGGTATGCCACCCGGGCGGCGGCGGCGCAGATGCTCAAAAATTTCATGGAAAAGTGATATCAAGGGTTTTCCTGCCCCGTCTGGAGAAGGGGGGACCCCTCCAAAATTGGGGCAGGATAGCCATATATGCGACAGACCCGCCGATCTATCAGGTCGTCGGGTCTGTTCGGCTTATCTGATTTCTGCGCTAATTACCAACTGTTCAGGATTCACTGGACGGAGTAGTTTCAGCAGGCGGGGTGGTTTCGGTGGACGGGACGGAAGACGTTGCCGGCGGATAATAGGGCTCATCCGGCGCTACGGGCGCGGGGGTGGCGGGGGGCTTGTACTCGTTCCCGTCCTCGTCGGTGATCGTGGTGGCATCCTTGCCCTCGCCCTCCGCGGTTTCCATCTCGACGCCCGCTTCAAGTTTGATGTGCAGGGGCTTGACGGTGCTGCCGGTAATGGGCACCTTTTTCTTCAAGGCGATCTTTTTCACGCTCTCCCCCGCAGGATGACGGTGTTCTCGCTGCCGCCCCGGACGAGGATGTCCCCCTCCACCGTCACGCCGTCCAGGATGGACGCGCCCTCTCCACATCGCCGCCGCCCACATAGCCCGATTTCTGGTCTTTTGCGTCCAACTTTACCGATATGCCTGACGACTGGTCCCGGCCCGCTCTGGAGGCGGCGGTGGACAACGGTCTGCTGATGGGCGATGGGCACAGATTAACGCCCACGAACCCCTCACCCGGCTGGAGGCATTTATCGCCCTGGCCCGCGCCCTGAACCTGGGAGGACCTGGATGCCTTTTGAGAACACGTCCGACATGGCACCCTGGGCCGTCGGCCCGGTGGCCGCCATGCAGACGTTCAGCGACATGGCCGGCAGAAATGCCGGCACCATGGCAAACGTCCGTATTTAAAAGTATCCGATGGGCTGGGGCTGTGTCAACTACAGTTCGGGCCAAAAAACAGCAATTCGGGACGTTTTGCAGCTGAGATCGACGGGGCCTCGATGTAAAGCAACCTTTTTTGTCCCTCCGGTGGGGCTGAATGAAGATCGTATAAACGGCCATTGCGTATCTCCCTATCCGCGCTATGTATTGGAACGAACACCTCTATGCCGCCCGTTTTCTGATTTTCAGCAACAGCAAAATGATACATACGCCCGTCAAAATGTGGCCAATCCCCGCGATCCCGGAAATAGAGGCGTCCATCCCCCGGCTGAGCTCCGTGCCCCAGACCTGCGTCAAGCCCCGCAGCAGGAACCCCAAGCCGGTGATGTTCAGCCCGACCTGATAAACGATCAGGAGCTTGCCGGTATTCCGATCCGAAAAGTAAAGGGATTTTTCGACCAGCATCAGCACCAGGAAGAAGAACATCCCCAGCACAAAATAATGGGTGTGCAGGAACGCCAGATTCGTCTGCTCGGTAAAATGGCTGAACTTCGTAAATTCCCGGTAAAATACGCCAAAAATCATGGCAATAACCGCATAAGAGAGCGCCAGGTTCGCGAAACGCTTTGTCATGGTGATCCATCCTTCCTGCATGATTTCCCTTATCATAGCACGATTATAGCTTGCAGGCAAGCAGAACAAGCAGGGCTGGCGCACGTTGACGCTGCCTGCGCATATCTTCAGCTGTAGGATCTGTTCATACAGCAGCAGAACTTCTCTCGAGTCATGCTGTTGCCATGGCAGATCATCCAATTTAACCATGCAAGGGCGGATAGAAAAAGCCTGACGGCGCAAGGCGTTTTAAAATAGAATGTGGGCAAAGTATTGGACAGTACAGTTTAACTGTTCAATCCCCTTATGGAAATGTCATGGGAGCAACGTTCGGCCTTTCTGTAAATAATTCGTTGAAATGAAGCAGAACAGCACCAAGCGCACGCCCAGTTCTGGGCGTATACGCTCGGCGCCGTTCTTGTTTCGCTACTGCCAATTCAAATTATTCTGGCTGTATCACTTTCCGCCTGCGAGCACCGTCCGCCACGGCGTAAATCTATTGTAGTGAAGCGGGGGCAGAATTTAGAACCCGAACTGTTGAAAGGCCAAACTGAAGGGGGGATAGGCAATGCCTTTTTCCGTAATGATCCCGGTGACCAAGGTGTGATCGGTGACATCGAAGGCGGGATTATCCACTTTGACGCCCTCAGGAGCCATCCGCCGTGCGTACCAAAGTTCGGTAACCTCCTGAGAGGCGCGCTCTTCGATGACGATGTGATCCCCGCTGGGCAGGCCCATATCGATGGTGGACGAAGGGGCGCAGACGTAGAAAGGGATGCCGTAATGCCTGGCCAGGATGGCTACGCCGCTGGTGCCCACCTTGTTTGCGAAGTCGCCGTTGGCGCACACCCGGTCGCAGCCCACGAACACGATGTCTACCTTGCCCCGGGCCATCGTGATGGAGGCCATGTTGTCGCAGATGAGGGTTGTGTCCACCCCGGCGGACTGGAGCTCAAAAGCGGTGAGCCGCGCCCCTTGGAGCAGGGGGCGGGTCTCATCGCAGTAGACCCGCAGGTCGGTCCAGCCATCCTCCAGGGCGGCGTAGATGGGGGCCAGGGCGGTGCCGTACTTGGCGGTGGCGAGGGTTCCGGCATTGCAGTGGGTAAGGATGCCGTCCCCGTGGCGGAGAAGGCCGAGGCCCAGCCTGCCGATGCTCCGGCTGATGGCGATGTCCTCAGAGTGGATGGCCTCTGCCTCTTGGAGCAGGCGGGCGATGAGGGCTGGGACGGTCATGCCGCTCCGCCCCTCCAGGATGACTCGCTCCATCCGCTCCAGTGCCCAGGACAGGTTTACCGCAGTGGGCCGGGCGGAGTTCAGCCGCTCCTTTGCGGTGTGGACCGCGGCGCAGAAGACGTCCAGATCCTGGGTATCTGTCTGGGCGGCGGCCAGGTACAGCCCGTAGGCGGCGGCTACGCCGATGGCGGGAGCGCCCCGTACCCGCAGGGCACAGATAGACTCACGGATGTCCTCAATGCGGGATAGGGCGAGGTATTTCACCTCCCCAGGCAGCAGGGTCTGGTCCAGGATGATCAGTTTTTGCTTGTCCTGGGACAGCGCAACGGTGTCCAAGCTCAACGGGTCCATAGCCCGGCCTCCTCACTGGCCGCCCGGTCGGGGCGGCGGTTTTGTTTGGGTGGTTACAGCCTCGTATCCCACAGTCCACAGAAGCTGTCGATAGGATCAGCGCCGGTGAAAGCGTCCGGGCCTGCCAGCAGTTTATCTACCAGGGCGTCCATGGTGCAGGGACGGGAATCGTAGGCGTTGATGTAGGTGCGCAGGGTGGGCGCGTCGGCAAGCATGGTGGGGGCGTTGACGCTGATACCGATGGTGGGCACGTCATGGACATACCAGGGGATTTCGCCGCCGCCCTTGGACATGCCGAAGGAGGGCCGGCCATTGTCCACATCGAACAGGGTGATGACCAGGTCCTGCTGGGCTTTAAATGCTTCAATGGAAGACTTTCCGGCGCGGTACAGATCCCCAAAGCCGCCGCCTTTGCCCTCGGCGGCCAGCCTCTTGGCTTTTTCCATGGGGCTCTCGTAAATAAAGGCGTTGAAGCCTTTTTCCTGGAGTTTTTCGCACAGCGTCTGGGCGGGGGTTTTGCTCCCGCCGCCGCCGAAAGCGAACTTCATCAACTGCGCCATGGGTCCGTCGTACCCCTTCACATAGACGATCATGATGCGCTTGTATTTTTCCGGGGCGATGGGCAGCACATTCTGATCCTTGTATTTCACCAGGGTGATGGCGTCCTCAGCGATCGCGGCCGCGGCGTCTTTGTATTTCTGCGCGCCCAGTACGGCATCCAGCGTTTCAACGGGAGGCACAATGTCTTTTTTTGCCTTTTTGTTCAGTCCCATGCGGGCCTTCAGCCCCAGGATGCGGGTGAGGGCCTCGGTCATCCGCTCCTCGCTGATGACGCCGTCCCGGTAAGCGTCCAGCATCCAGCCGATGTCCTCGTCCGCGTCATTGTAGAACAGGAACATATCGCAGCCCGCATTGATGGCGGCGGGGACCATCTCTTTCCGGGTCATGCGGTTGGTCATGCCCACCATGTGGGTGGCGTCGGAGACGACCAGGCCGTTGAAGCCCAGCTCATCCCGGAGCAGGCCGGTCATGATCTCAGGGCAGAGGGTGGCGGGGAGCATCTCGTCATCGGTGATGCCGGGCTTGACCTCCCGCATGTATTTGGGCAGCATGATGTGCCCGCCCATAATGCCGTCCAGCCCCGCGTCAATGAGGGCTTTGTACACCTTCCCGTAGGTAGCCATCCACTCCTCCCGGGTAAACTCGTTGACGTTGCTGGCCAGGTGGGCGTCCCGGAAGTCCTGGCCGTTGCCGGGGAAATGCTTGGCGACGCTGGCGTACCCGGGCAGGGCGTGGACGCCCTCCATGTATGCTACGCTCATGTCGATGACCCGCTGCACGTCGCGTCCGAAGCACCGGCTGACGATTTCGGTGTTCTCCCAGTTATAGTGGATGTCGCACACCGGGGCAAAGGCCATGTTGTTGCCCATGGCGGCGGCCTCCTCGTTGGAGAGGAAGCCCAGGTCATAGGCGTATTTTACCTTGCCTGTGGCGGCGACCTTGATGCCGCTGCCGATATAGGTGCCGTCGGTGCCGGAGCCGTTGCCGCCGCTCTCGGTGTTGCAGGCGATGAATAGGGGGATGGGGGAGGAGGTCTGGAGCACCTCAATTACCTCCCGGACCCGGTGAGACTTGATGCCGTTGTAACGGAACCCGCCGAGATGGTATTTGGCGACAATCTCCCGCAGCTCGTCGTCGGACGCGCCGCCGTTGTTGTCAAAGAACAGCTGGCCTACCTTCTCCTCGTCGGTCATGGCGGCGATGGTGGCTTCCACCCAGGCGATATCCTCGTCGGACAGGCAATAGGGCTTTGCGCGCAAATCAACCATAATAAAAACTCCCTTCCAAAATATCGGGCAAACCTCACAAAAAAATGATACTGTTATTAAACGCTATTGTCAATATGCCGATTTTTTGGAAAAGCATAACCTATTTTGGATATGCGGCAGGGGGGCTCAGCGCCGGGCGGCGAGGTAGGCGGCCCGCCCGGTCTCGTAGAGGTTGTTTCCCAGGCTATCGATAACCACGGTGAGGGGGAGGCTTTCCACTTCCAGCCTCCGTACGGCTTCCGTGCCCAGATCCTCATAGCACACCAACTCGGCGGATTGGATGCGCTGGGCCAGCAGGGCCCCTGCGCCGCCGATAGCGCCGAAGTAGACCGCTCCGGCTTCTTTCATGGCCTCAATGACCTCAGGGCCCCGGCGGCCTTTGCCGATCATACCCAGCTGGCCCAGGCGCAGGAGGGTAGGGGAGTAGGCATCCATGCGGTAGCTGGTGGTGGGCCCTGCGGAGCCGATGGGCTGGCCGGGGCGGGCAGGGGTGGGGCCGACGAAGTAAATGACGGCTCCCTCTATGGGGAACGGCATGGGCCGCCCTTTGGCGGCCAGCTCACATAGGCGTTTGTGGGCGGCGTCCCGGGCGGTATAGACGGTGCCGGAGAGCAATACGCTGTCCCCGGCGCGCAGACTCCGGGCGGTCTGCCGGTCCAATGGGGCTGTGATGAGCTTTGCCATTTTACAGCACCTCCGTTGCGTGGCGGGCCACGTGGCAGTTAATATTAACGGCGCAGGGCAGCCCCGCGATATGGGTGGGCATGGTCTCGATGTGGACGGCCAGGGCGGTGGTGCGACCGCCGAAGCCCTGGGGGCCAATGCCCAGGGCGTTGATTTTGCCCAGCAGCTCCCGCTCTAACTCTGCGTAGAAGGGCAGAGGAGCGGGCGTGCCCAGCTCCCGCAGCAGGGCTTTTTTGGCCAGTAGAGCGCATTTGTCGAAGGTGCCGCCGATGCCCACCCCAACCACGATGGGGGGGCATGGGTTGGGGCCGGCCTGCTCCACCGCATCCAGGATGAAGCCCTTGACCCCCTCCACCCCGTCGGAGGGTTTGAGCATGGCAATGCGGCTCATGTTTTCGCTGCCGAAGCCCTTGGGGGCCACGGTGATTTTCACCTGGTTGCCGGGGACCAGCTCCGTGTAGAGCATGGCGGGGGTATTGTCTCCTGTGTTCACCCGGTTCAAAGGGTCCGCTACCACCGATTTGCGCAGGTATCCCTCTGTGTACCCCCGGCGCACGCCTTCATCCACGGCTTGGGTCAAATTGCCGGAGATATGTACCTCTTGGCCAATCTCTAAAAAGACACAGGCCACCCCTGTGTCCTGGCAGATGGGAAGGCCGCCGCCGATCTGGCTGTTTTCGATGATGTGGTCCAGGATTTCCCGGGCCGGAGGCCAGTCCTCCGTCCGGCGGGTGGCGGCAATGGCGGCCTTCACGTCCTGGGGCAGCTGGGTGTTGGCCTGGATGGACAGCCGGGCCACTGCCTCGGCGACGGCCCTTGCGTTGAGTTCTCTCATATTATGATCCCTCACTTTTGGTCGGTCTGGTGTGTCTTTGTAAACCGGCGCTGTGAAAATGCGCTGGCTGCCCGGTCGGCGGGCAGCCAGCGCAAGCGGCTGTTCTAAGTTTGAAAGGGCGCCGCGGCAGCGTCCGCATACCCCTATTATACCGCGCCGCGCCGCTTTGTCAAGCGTGGGGGATCAGCCGCTCAGGGGGGCGTCCCGCCTGAGGGCGTAGCGCCGGCTGGCGCGGGCCACTTGGGCGATGCGGTCATAGGGGA
>CAJULZ010000091.1 GCA_910587205.1 uncultured Oscillospiraceae bacterium | reverse complement strand
GGGCTGGAGGTTGACAAAAAACTGAACTGATAGCGGTGCAAGTTCAAATACCACATCTTCGGACATTACCACATGGACAGGGTCATCCAAAAGAAATATGTTCTGCTGTACGAGCGGATCATCAGACCGAAGCTGTGAAAAGTGTCCGGCAGGGCGGGAACAAAATTAGTTCCCACCCTGCCGGACGCTTTTCTGTTGTAGCCACAATTCCAGCAGGTCGAGTGGCATTTCTTCAAACCCGTTGCGCCGCAACGGTTACCGGCCTGCATCTTTTTTCTCTACAGAAGGAAAGATTTTTTTGGGCGAACCCGCTTGCAGAAATGTACACTATTATGAAAGGTGGATATGACATGGACAACAAAACCTACGATGCTTACAGGGATGCTTTGGATGCCGCTTCCGGCGACAGAGACTTGCAAAAGAAAATTCTCGCCCAAGCTATCGCCGAGGAAGGCATGAGCGATCACGTCAAACTGCTCGAGGAATTCCATACCTAATATTTCGGCAAAGTTTTCTCCAAACAGGCCCATCCTTCAATGCAGGGAGCGGGCCTGTTTGAATGTGTTTTAACTGTCATCGCACGGAAATAGTCGGGTTCCCATTTTAATAATTAACACATTAAAGCTCTTTTTCGGTTCCTTTTTCTCTCGAGAAAAAGGAACAAAAAACTCAAAACAGCAGCCGCACCGCCCAGGACGCCGCCAGGAACCCGGCGATGTCCGCGCAAAGCGCCGCCGGGACGGCGTACCGGGTCTTGCCGATCTTAGCCGCGCCGAAGTACACCGCGATGGTGTAGAAGGTAGTCTCCGTGGAGCCCAGCATCACCGCCGCCGTCCGGCCCACCAGGGAGTCGGGACCGTAGGTCTCGATGAGCTCCGCCCCCACGCCCAGGGCGGCGGAACCGCTCACCGGCCGCACCAGCAGCAGGCCGATGGTCTCCGCCGGTATGCCCACCGCGGACAGCAGCGGCCCCACCGCCTCGCCCAAAAGCTCCAGCGCTCCGGACGCCCGCAGCATATACACCGCCGTCAGCAGGCCGATCAGCGGCGGCATGATCCGCAGGGACACCTTTAAGCCCTTCTCCGCCCCCTCGGTGAGCCCCCCCCACAGATCCACCCGCTTCACCAGCCCCCACAGCGCCACCCCCAGCATGAGAAAGGGCACCAGCATGGTAAACAGCAAATCCATGGGGCTACCTCCACAGGCGGGCGAACAGCTTGGCCGCCGTGATCCCCACCGCCACCGACACCACCGACGCCAGCCACACCGCCGGGAGGATATCAAAGGGGTTCGCGCTCCCCGCCGCCGCGCGCAGGGAGGCCACGGTGGTGGGGATGAGCTGGAGGGAGGCGGTGTTGGTGACTACCAGCATGCACAGGCCGTCCGACGCCACGCCGGGGGTGCGCTCCGCCATGAGCCGGGCGGCTTCCAGCCCCAGGGGGGTGGCCGCGTTGCCCAGCCCCAGCAGATTGGCCGACAGGTTGGCGCTCACCGCATCCATCACCTTTTTGTCCCCGGCAAACCCCGGGTACAGCCGCCTGATGGCGGGCCGCAGCAGGCGCGACAGCCCCTGGGCCAGCCCTGAGCGCTCCATCACCTCCATCACCCCCATCCACAGGCACAACACCCCCATCATGGACAGGCACAGCTCTACCCCCGCCGCCGCGCCGTCCAGCGCCGCCTTGGCCACCGCCGGGCCGTTCCCCGTGGCCAGACCGCATAGGATGGCCGCCCCCACCATCACCGTCCAGATCAGCGACATCGCCATGCCCAGGCCCCCTTCTCCCCGTCTTGTCCCCCTATTTATACGGCCCCAGGGCCCGAAATATGCTTAAAACAGGGCCCCGGAGGCGGGGGATTTCCCCTCCCTTCGGGGCCTTGCGACAGGCTTTCCCAAAAAATGTTGCAATTCTCCATTATTTTGATTGACAACCGTATACAATGTGTTATAATGAAGGTGCCGTGATCTTAAATCTGAGCAAGCGCAAGGAGGACTCCAAATTATGAAAGCCACTGGAATCGTTCGTAAGGTCGATGAATTAGGTCGTATTGTACTGCCCATCGAGCTTCGCCGCACCTTGGACATTGCGGAGCGCGATCCCCTGGAGATTTATGTCGACGGCTCGTCCATCATCCTCAACAAATACCAGCCTGCCTGCATCTTTTGTGGGGATTCCAAGGACATTGTCTCCTACAAGGGCAAAAACATCTGTGATGTCTGCCTGAAGGATCTGAACAGCAAATAACCCGGTTGGGCGTACGACAGAAAGAGCCGCCAGTCAGCTTGGCCGGCTCTTTTTTGTGTCCATTTTTGTATTTTTGTTCCTGTAATCCCATATTCTGGCCCAATATCGGAAGATTTTCCTTCTCACGTCTTTCTTTTATACATAATAACGGGCTGTCCGGGCAGGAAACACAATATTTTGTGCCTTCCGCCTTTTTTCGACTTGTTCCCCCGCGGAAACAGCTCCATAATTTTCCATTACATGTATACGGTACGTAATCGATTGTTAACATTTAGACAGAATTTTCCTCCTGGAGCGCCGCGTTGTACAGCACGCGCTTCTTCACCCCGAACTCCTCCGCCGCCTGGGCCGCCGCCGCCTTGAGGGGCATCCCGCCCCGGCGCAGCTCCCCTACCCGGGCCAGGGCGGCGTCCCCGTCCGCCTCCACGCCCTCCGGCGGACGCCCCGCCACCACCAGCACAAACTCCCCCCGGGGCTCCTGGGCGGCATAAAGGGCCTTCGCTTCCCCAATGGTCAGGCGGAGCACCTCCTCGTGGAGCTTGGTCAGCTCCCGGCACACCGCCATGGGCCGCTCCAGGCCGAAGACCGCCGCCAGGTCGTCCAAAGTGGTGCGCAGCTTGTGGGGGGCCTCATAGAAAACCATGGTGCGCTCCTCATCCGCCAGTCCCTCCAACTGGGCCCGGCGGTTTTTCTTATTCAGGGGCAGGAAGCCCTCAAAAGTGAACCGCCCCGTAGGCAGGCCGGACACCGACAGCGCCACCGTCAGGGCACAGGGGCCGGGGATGGCCTCCACCGGCACCCCCGCGGCGGTGCATAGGGCCACCAGGTCCTCGCCCGGATCGGAGATGGCGGGGGTGCCCGCATCCGTCACCAGGGCGCAGCACTCGCCCCCCTCCAGCCGCCGGAGGATGGAGGGGCCCGCCGTCCCGCAGTTGTGCCGGTGGTAGGCAGCCATGGGCTTGTGGAGCCCCAGGTGGTTGAGCAGCTTCACCGTCACCCGCGTGTCCTCGGCGGCGATGAAGTCCGCCGCCGCCAGGGTTTCGGCGGCGCGGCGGCTGATGTCCCCCAGGTTGCCGATGGGGGTGGGCACCAAATACAGTTTCCCGGCCATACGCGGCCCTCCCTTTCAGTCCGGCGCCTGGGCCCCCCCGGCAGGGGGCGAGAACACCCCGTCCTCCAGGCGGAGGGTAAAGGTCACCGTTTTTTCGCAGTGATGGGGCGCGGCCTCGTCCTCGCACCACAGCGCCGCGCCGAAGGCGTTGGTGCGCTCGTAGCCCACCGCCTCCACCCGCTGGCTCACGTGGACGCCCAGGAAATCCTCATCAAAATCCTCCCAGCGGTCCAGCAGCGCCGCGGCGTCCCGCTGGGCGGGCAGGATGTTCAGCAGGTTCAGCCCCCCCGCCGAACGGCACAGGGACAGCAGCATCAAATACTCCCGGGTACTGCCCCCCACCGCCTTGTCCTGGCTGGTCATGCGGAGCCTCACCTCTGTCACCCCGCCCATCGGGCCGCCCAGGGTATACCCCAGCTTCGCGTACTGCGTGGTGTCCCCAAAGAGGTTGATCACCACGCCGCCGCCGGACTGCTCCCGCTCCACCCACTGGCCCTGTTCATCCAGGGTGGGGATGGCGGTCTCGCCGCTGTACTCCACCACCCGCAGCAGGTGGTTGTAGTTCCGGGCCAGGCCCGGTATGTCCGTCATCGTCCCGCTGGGGGGCACCATGCTCCACAGCGCCGCTGCCAGCAGCAGGACCATCAGGGCCGCCCGCGCCCCCACGAAGATCCAGCCGCCGAACCGCCGCTCCTCCTTGGTGTAGCGCAGGCACTGCCCGCTGTTCCAGCTCCCGTTCCAACCCTCCAGGGCATCCTGGCGGCACTTCCAGAAGCGGTACAGGTCGTAGATGGGGATATTCCAGCCGTAGCCCTCCCAGGCCAGCGCCTTGCTGCGTTCCAGGCCCTGGGCGATGGTCAGTTTATCCCCGTCCTTGTCCCGGAGCTTCAGGCCGAACACCCATTTCCCCGGCGTCCAGCCCCAGAAGTGGAGCCACAGGGGTTCCAGCGCCAGGGTGAGGGCCAGCAGCGCCATACTGGTCAGAATGGTGGTGAACAGGTTGGCATTCTGAAAGCGGATCAGGCTCTGATCCCGGAAGGCCAGCAGCCAAAACACGTTGATGGCGGTGTCGTACAGCGCCATATCCAGCATCCGGGCAAAGAAACGCATCCAGGGGTGATAGCACGCCTGGGGCGTATTGTCCCGCTCCGCCTCCTCCTTCGGAGTGGGGGGCGGCGGGTTGGGCAGCACAGGCTGGGACGGGGGCGGCTCCAGCCGCGCCAGCCAGGGCTGGGGGTCCAGGGCGGCGTACTCCACCCCGGAGCGCTCCAGCTCCCGGCACACCTGGGCCGCCCGCTCCAGCAGCGCCCGGTCCCCCTCCAATTTGGTCATCTGGACGAACAGCGCCTGGTCCAGGGTGAGCGCCCCCCGCTGCACCTTGCGGATGGTGTCGATGTCCAATTGGAGCTGCCGCAGCAGCTTGATCTTTTCCAGGGTGCGGGCGTCCTCCTCCGAGTAGTCCCGGTAGCCGTTGGCCAGGCGCTTGGGGCTGAGCAGCCCCTCGTTTTCATAAAAGCGGATGTTGGCCCGGGCCATGCCCGTCCTCTCCTCCAGCTCTTTGATGGTCATAGTACCACCTCCCACAGCCATCGTAACCTGTCAAGTAGGTGGACAGTCAAGGGGTTTTCCAAAATTTCCTCAATTTTCCGCCGCCGGGGGGCCGTCTACCCACTTCACCGGGCTCCCACCGGCGGGTTCCCCGATGTACTCATAGCACTGGTTCCGCCAGAAGGACAGGCGGTAGTCCTCGCCGTACTGCCGGATGGCGCCGTCGTCGAAGAAGGCGTCCCGCTCGTCAAAGAAGCCGAAGTAGTAGGCGTACACCACGCCGCCCTGGTGGCTGAGCACGACGGTGTTCTCGCTCACCCACGGCGTTCCCTGGTCCTCGCCCACGCCCGTCACCACCCGCAGGAGCAGCTCCTCCTGGCCGTCGCCGTTCATGTCCTGCCACAGGTGGGCGCTTACTTCCAACGGCTCGTCGTTGTAGGGGTAGGCCCCGTGGGGGCCCAGGTAGTCCGTCCAGGCCACGGGGCCGATGTCGCCGTAGAAGTGGTCGCCGGACACGGCGTACACCTCCGCCTCCCCGTCCAGCGCGGCCAGGATGGCCGTCCGGGCCCGTTCCGAGCTGTCTCCCGTGGCGGCGGGACCAGCCTGCCAGTCGCAGATGGGTAACAGCATGGCGCTGCCCGCCGAGTAGGGGGCCTTGCCGGTGAAAAAGGAGCTGTCGTCCTCCCCCCGGCGGGTGTAGTAGGGCTCAATGTACTGCGCGCCGGGGACGATCTCGCCCACCTCGGTGTACTCCTGCACATCCTCCTCCCGGAAGATCTCCCGCTCCTCCGTCAGCACGCCATCCTCCATGGGGTATTCGTACATCTCGGCGTAGCCCATGTGCCCCGCGCTGCGCACCACGGCGCTCCTGTCCGGGCAGGTGTACAGGGAGCTGTGGCCGGAGCGGAACTCGCCGATGCACACCACCTGCCCGTCCCGGAAGGTATAGCACTGGGTGGTGAAGTTGGCCTCGCAGTCGCCGTAGCGCACAAACAGCTCGGGCACGCCGTCCTTGTCCACGTCGTACAAGGAGTAGGTCTCCGACATCATGGACATCACGTAAGACAGGGGCCTGGGCGGTTCTTCATAGATGCTGAACTCCGCAATCACCCCCCGCTCGTCCACCGCCAGACCGTCATAGGCCGACGCCTCCAAGGAGGCGTCGTTTTCCACCCGGAGCAGGTTCGTGAGGAAGTCCATGTACCCCTCCTGCCAGGGCTGGTAGTCCCGCTCCGGCAGGGCCGCGTCAAACTCCGGCTCGGGGGACGGCTCCGGGGAGGGGGTGGGCTCCGGCGTGGGTTCCGGGGTGGACATCGCCGGTTCCAACGCCGCCGGGGGCGGCGCTGAAGGGGGCAGGGTGGGGCTGGGCCCCTCTCCGGCGGGGGCGCAGGCGCACAGCGTCAGGGCCAGGGCGGCGGACAGCAGCAGGGAAATTTTTCTTTTTTTCATGGCGGTCACTCCTTTTTCCCAATTCTATACCTGGGCCAGGGAAAAGTCGTTAAAAACCGCTGACAATCCGGTGCCAAACCCGTTACAATCCGTTTACAGGCGGTTACAGCAACCCCATAGTCCTGGGGGGAGATTTCTCCGCCGGAGGCGGGGAGGCAATCCATCAGGGGTTCCTTACAGCTTGTCCCGGCGCATGGTGAGGGAGATGCGCTTCTTTTTCTCGTCCACCTCTTTCACCCACACCGTCACCACGTCCCCCACGCTCAAAACCTCCGAGGGGTGCTTGATGAACTTATTGCAGATCTGGCTGATGTGCACCAGCCCGTCCTGGTGGACGCCGATGTCCACAAAGGCCCCGAAGTCGATGACGTTGCGCACGGTGCCCTTCAGCTCCATGCCGGGTTTCAGGTCCTTCATCTCCATCACGTCGGTGCGCAGCACCGGGGCGGGCAGCTCGTCCCGGGGATCGCGCCCCGGCTTGGCCAGTTCCGCCGCCACGTCCCGCAGGGTGGGCACCCCCACGCCGCACTCCGCCGCGGCTTTCTCCTCGCCGTAGGCGGCCAGGCGGTCTTTCAAATCGCCCAGCCTGCCCGCACGCACGTCGGCCATGTCGTGGCCGCACAGGGCCAGCAGCTGTTCCGCCGCGCCGTAGCTCTCCGGGTGGACGGCGGTGTTGTCCAGGGGGGACTTGCTCTCCGGCACCCGCAGGAAGCCCGCGCACTGCTCGAACGCCTTGGGCCCCACCTTGGGCACCTTCAAAATCTGCTTCCGGGTGGTGAAGGGGCCGTTCTCCTCCCGGTACTTCACGATATTTTTCGCCGTCGTCCCGGTGAGCCCCGCCACCCGGGTGAGCAGGGGGGCGGAGGCGGTGTTCACATCCACCCCCACCGCGTTCACGCAGTCCTCCACCACGCCGTCCAGCGCCTCGCCTAAGCGCGCCTGGGGCATGTCGTGCTGGTACTGGCCCACGCCGATAGACTTGGGGTCGATCTTCACCAGCTCCGCCAGGGGGTCCTGGAGCCGCCGGGCGATGGACACCGCCGAGCGCAGGTTCACGTCGAACTCGGGGAACTCCTCGGCGGCCAGCTTGGACGCGGAGTACACCGACGCCCCCGCCTCGTTGACGATCATGTAACTCACGCCGCCCCCAACCTTGCGGATGAGCTCCACCGCCATCTGTTCCGTCTCCCGGCTGGCGGTGCCGTTGCCGATGGCGATATGGGCCACCTTATGCTTTTTGATGAGGACGGCCAGACGGTCGATGGCCTCGTTCTTCCCCCGCTCCCCGTGGGTGGGATAGACCACCGTGGTGTCCAGCACCTTGCCGGTTGGGTCAACCACCGCCACTTTACAGCCCATGCGGTATCCTGGGTCCAGCCCCATGGTGACGAAGCCCTTCACCGGGGGCTGCATGAGCAGCGGCCGCAGGTTCAGCGCGAACTGGCCGATGGCCCCCTCGCTGGCCTTCTCCGTCAAATCCGAGCGCACCTCCCGCTCCAGCGAGGGGGCGATGAGGCGGTCGTAGGCGTCCTCGACGGCGGTTTTCACAAAGTTCATGGCGGCGGAGCCGGGGCGCACCACCGCCCGCCGGACGGCCACCAGAGCCAGTTCCCGGTCCAGCTCCACACTTACTCTCAGGATTTCCTCCCGCTCCCCCCGGTTGATGGCCAAAACCTGATGCCCTTGGGTTTTGGAAACCAGGCTCGAAAACTCGTAGTAGAGCCGGTACACGCTGTCCTCCGGCTCCTTGGCGGCGGCGCAGGAGGTGATCACCGCCCGCCGCAGGTACAGCTCCCGCAGGGTTTTGCGGATGTCCGCGTCGTCGGACACCAACTCCGCCACAATGTCCGACGCGCCCTGGAGGGCGTCCTCCGCCGTCTCCACCCCTTTCTCGGGGTCGATGTACTTGGCCGCCTCATCCAAGGGGTCGGGGCAGTCCCGCCCCTGGGCGAACAGCAGCATGGCCAACGGCTCCAACCCCTTCTCCTTCGCCATGGTGGCCCGTGTGCGGCGCTTCTGTTTGTAAGGTCTGTAAAGGTCTTCCACTTCCGCCAGGGTGGAGGCGGCATCAATGGCGGCGGACAGCTCGCCCGTCAGCTTGCCCTGGCCCTCAATGGCCTGCTTCACCTCGTCCCGGCGGTCCTGCAAATTGCGCAGGTACTGCAAACGGTCGGCCAGCTGTCGGATAAGCTGGTCGTCCATGGCCCCGTGGAGCTCCTTGCGGTAGCGGGCGATGAAGGGCACCGTGTTCCCCTCGTCCAGCAGGGTGATGATATTCTCCACGTGCTGGGCCGGGCGGTCCAGCTCCCGGGCCAGAATTTGTATAATTGTCTCCATTTATGTCTCCTTGTTATGATTTTGCGGGGGCACCCGCTGGAATCCCTCCGGGAACCGCCCGGCCTCCGGGTCGATGACCTCCATCCCTAACAGCTCCATCAGTTTCCACATCCGGTCGTCGGCAAACACGTCGTACTCCTCGTCCGTCTCCCAAACCTGGCGGAGCGCTTCCCGGCGGTCCGGGGGGCACAGCTGCGTCAGAAACTCCGGGAAGCCCAGGCGTAGGTCTCATCGTCGTACTCCTCGTACTCCTCCCAGGGGAGCTTGGCGTAGTCATAGGCTTCCCCTCCGGCGTCATCCCGGTAGGACACGAACAGCACGTCGCTGTCGAACAGGGCGAAGGCCAGCACCGGGGTCCTGAACGCCTCCGACAGCCGCCGCAGGGTTTGGCTGTACTGAATGCTCCCCTCGCACATCCTGGTGTGCCAGAAGGGCAGCCACGGCGCGTCCGGGCAGAAGCCCACCTGCGGCCCCTCCGCCCCCTTGCCCTCCCGCTTCATCGCGCTGTGGAGCATTTTCAGGATCGCCCGATCCTTGAGCGTCAGCTCTTCCCCTTTCAGCGCCTTCATTCCCCGCTCCAGATCTTTGAGCGGCCGCTGCTCCTGCGTTTTCCCGCTGAACAGCGCGTCCATGCAGGCTTGCAGCTCCTGACTGGTAAAGCCCCGGTTTTCAGCTGGATATAAGTCATCGTGGTCCCCATGCTCCGCTCCCTCCATATGGTTTGGATTTTGCTGTTTCATGATAGCATCTCCCACAAGGGCTGTCAATCCTGCCCATCCCCGCAAAAGCGCCCCCGGCTTGGCCGGGGGCGCTTCCCTTCAAAATCTGCGGGCAAGCCGCGGCTGCCGTCCAGCCGAGCCCGTCAGAACAATCCTGCAACGTATAAAATAATCCCGTATACCACGCTGGCCGAAATCCCATACGCCAGAACCGGCCCCGCCTCCTCCTCGCCCGCTCCATATCCCTCGCCCCGCCCGTTGGGCTGGGCTCGCTCATTTCGCCGCTCGTCGTCTCCCATCCCCCGCGCAACGACGCGGCGGATGGGGCCCCGCCGTGCCGGGCCCGTCAGAACAGTCCTGCAACATATAAAATAATCCCGTACACTACGCTGGCCGAAATCCCATACGCCAGAACCGGCCCCGCCACGGTAAACAGTTTGGCCCCGGTGCCGGTGACAAGCCCCTCGCTCTTGAACTCCAGCGCCGGGGACACCATGGCGTTGGAAAACCCGGTAATCGGCACCAGCGTGCCCGCCCCCGCCCGCTTGGCAATGTTGTCGAATACCCCCAGGCCCGTGAGCAGCGACGCCAGGAAAATCAGCGTGACGGATACCCACGTCCCCGCCTCCTCCTTGCCCGCGCCCCAGCTCTGGTAGAGGGCCATCAGTCCCTGGCCTCCCGCGCAGATAGCGCCCCCCACGCAGAACGCCCACAGCATATCCTTCCAGAGAGCGGAGTGTTTGGCCCGGTCGCTGACATACTTGTTGTACTCCTGGTTGTTCATGTCCATGCGCTTCACCTCCCGGCCAGTATGCCCCAGCCCATGGAAATTATGCGCAAACGCGCGGCCACCCACGCCTGGGCGGCCGCGCGTTTTATGTATGGATCGAACCGGCTCAGTAATTTTCCGCGTGCACCTCGAAATACGCCTGGGGATGGGCGCAGGTGGGGCAGACCTCGGGGGCCTTCTCCCCCACCACGATGTGGCCGCAGTTGCGGCACTCCCACACCTTGACCTCGCTCTTGGCAAACACCTCGGCCATTTCCACGTTTTTCAGCAGCGCGCGGTAACGCTCCTCGTGGTGCTTCTCAATGGCGGCAACCAGACGGAACCGGGCGGCCAGCTCGGCAAACCCCTCCTTCTCGGCGGTCTTGGCAAAGCCTTCGTACATATCCGTCCACTCATAGTTCTCCCCGTCCGCAGCGGCGGCCAGGTTCTCTACGGTGGTGCCGATGCCCTCCAGCTCCTTGAACCACAGCTTGGCGTGCTCCTTCTCGTTGTCCGCCGTCTTGAGGAACAGCGCGGCAATCTGCTCAAAGCCCTCCTTTTTCGCCTTGGACGCGAAATAGGTATACTTGTTCCGGGCCTCGGACTCCCCGGCAAACGCGGCCATCAAATTTTTCTCCGTCTGGGTGCCTGCATATTTGGACATTTGGATGATTCCCCCTTTTCAAATTCCCACCCTGGGCCTCCCGCCCGGGTATTCCCAGTATATCAGGCCCATGGTTTAAACACAAGGATATTCTGGGCCGCGGCGGAAGATCATGGCTATTTTCCACAAAAACGGGCACACTTTTTCTGGCAATTCTCCAAAGTTGTGCAGAGCGGCAAAATTTTGCTTGCCAAACGCCCGAAATGTGGTTATGATGATAGCACAGGGTCCGGAAACGTTTCCGGTAACGCTTCCGGCAACGTTTCCAGTCCCCGTATAACGACAAATTTAGGAGGAAATGAAAAATGAGGAAAAAACTCTTAGCCCTGGTCCTGTCCAGCCTGATGCTCCTCTCCCTGCTGGCCGGCTGCGGCGGCAAGAATGACACCGGCTCCGTCTTCTGGCTGAACTTCAAGCCCGAGCTGGATGAGGCCGCCCAGGAACTGGCCAAGACCTACACCGAAAAGACCGGCGTAGAGGTGAAGGTGATCACCGCCGCCTCCGGTACCTACAGCCAGACCCTCACCGCCGAGATGGACAAATCCGCTCCCCCCACGCTGTTTGTTATCGGCAACACTGCCGACGTGAAGGACTGGAAGGATTACGCCCTGGATCTGAAGGACACCGCCATCGCCAAGGAGCTGAACACCGACGCCTATAACCTGTACGACGAGACGGGCAAGCTGGTGTCCATCGGCTACTGCTACGAGTGCTACGGCATCATCGTCAACC
>CAJULZ010000090.1 GCA_910587205.1 uncultured Oscillospiraceae bacterium | reverse complement strand
TCACCCTGGGCCCCAAGGGCCGCAACGTGGTGCTGGACAAGAAGTTCGGCGCTCCCCTCATCACCAACGACGGCGTGACCATCGCCAAGGAGATCGAGCTGGACGACCCCTTTGAGAACATGGGCGCACAGCTGGTCAAGGAGGTCTCCACCAAGACCAACGACGTGGCCGGCGACGGCACCACCACCGCCACCCTGCTGGCCCAGGCCATCGTGGGCGAGGGCCTGAAGAACCTGGCCGCCGGGGCCAACCCCATGGTCATGAAGAAGGGCATTGCCAAGGCCACCGACGCCGCCATCGAGGCCATCAAGGGCCACTCCAAGCCTGTTTCCGGCACCTCCGATATCGCCCGCGTGGGTGCGATCTCCTCCTCCGACGACGCCATCGGCACCCTCATCGCCGAGGCCATGGAGAAGGTCTCCCACGACGGCGTGATCACCGTGGAGGAGTCCAAGACCGCCGAGACCTACAGCGAGGTTGTTGAGGGCATGCAGCTGGACCGGGGCTACATCACCCCCTATATGGTCACCGACACCGAGAAGATGGAGGCTGTGCTGGACGACGCGCTCATCCTGCTCACCGATAAGAAGATCTCCTCCATCCAGGACCTGCTTCCCATTCTGGAGCAGGTGGCCCAGTCCGGCCGCCGTCTGCTGATCGTGGCCGAGGACGTGGAGGGCGACGCGCTGTCCACCCTGCTGGTGAACAAGCTGCGCGGCACCCTGAACGTGTGCTGCATCAAGGCCCCCGGCTTCGGCGACCGCCGCAAGGAGATGCTGGAGGATATCGCCATCCTCACTGGCGGCCAGGTCATTTCCTCTGACCTGGGCATGGACGTGAAGGAGGCCACTATGGATATGCTGGGCCGCGCCCGCCAGGTGAAGGTGCAGAAGGAGAACACCATCATCGTGGACGGCGAGGGCACCTCCGACGCCATTTCCGCCCGCGTGGGCCAGATCCGCAAGGCCATTGAGACCACCACCTCCGACTACGACAAGGAGAAGCTCCAGGAGCGCCTGGCTAAGCTGGCCGGCGGTGTGGCCATCATCCGCGTGGGCGCCGCTACCGAGGCGGAGATGAAGGAGAAGAAGCTGCGTATCGAGGACGCGCTGAACGCCACCCGGGCCGCCGTTGAGGAGGGCATCGTGGCCGGCGGCGGCGCCGCCTATGTGGACGCCATCCCCGCCGTGGAGAACCTGGTGAACACCCTGGAGGGCGACGAGAAGACCGGTGCGAACATCGTGGCCAAGGCCCTGGCCGAGCCCATGAAGCAGATCGCCGCCAATGCGGGCATCGACGGCTCCGTGGTGCTGGAGAAGGTGAAGACCGCTGGCAAGACGGGCTACGGCTTTGATGCCTACAAGGAGGAGTACTGCGACATGATCTCCTCCGGCATCGTGGACCCGACGAAGGTGACGCGCTCCGCGCTGGAGAACGCCGCCTCTGTGGCCGCCGTGCTGCTGACCACCGAGTCCCTGGTGGCCGACAAGCCGGAGCCTCCGGCCCCCGCCGCTGCCCCCGCGCCCGACATGGGAATGTACTAAAAGAAAGAAGACCCCCAAGCCATAGGCTTGGGGGCCTTTTTTTGTCCCCGGTCTCCGGGCAGGGGCCTTCGGCGACCTACTTTCTGCTTGTGCAGAAAGTAGGCAAAGACACACTTAGGGGGTATCCCTCCGGGTGGAGCAGGCCCCAAGGACGGGCCAGCTCCACAGTCGGGCCTCCCCCTAAGAACCCCCTGGGGACGAAGGGTACGCCGCGTTCAAAATAGCTGGAACCCTTCCGGCGCCAGCGGCTTTCGACGCATATTCCCCCATTTGCGCTGCCGCTGATATCTGGGCACTGAAACAGGGCGGCCCCCATATGCCGCGCCTGCCGGGTGCTTGGCACGTCCCAGGGCGGCTGGAACGGCTGGCCGTTCCTCACAGCGGCGCCGCGTTATTCATTATTCTCCTGCCGTTCCAGGTATTCTTCCATTACCTTGTGAATTAAATTGGCGACAGGGCGGTGCTCCTTTTCCGCTTGGGCTTCTAACCGGGCTTTAAACTCATAGGTCACGCGGAAAGAAATTTGTGTGTCTGTCTTTGCCATTCAGACCACTCCTTTGCATACTTGTACATCAGAGACTGTCAAAATGCCTGACAGTCTCTGACAGTCTGTGATATGCTAAGGGAGAGGTGATAAACATGAAAGGTTGGAAGGACGTACCCGAGGAACGCTGTGGGAATTGCAAACACTTTTACCGGCACTATGGACACACACAAAGAAACCGCTACTATCCCCTCCGGTTTGTACACTGCACCTATCCCCGGCCGAAAAACCGCTGGGTGGAGGAGTACTGCCCCTACTGGACTGACGCCCATGAGGAAGCCCCCCGCGATCCGTAATCGCAGGGGGCTTTCCGTCAATCCTCCGGGGCCCCGTAGTGCCCCTGCACCGCCGGGGGGAGCTCCTCGTACTGCACTTCCTCCCAGCCCATCACGCCCCGGCCGGGGCGCACCGTCAGGCAGAGAAACGCCCCCTCCCGCAGCTCTCGGGACACGCCGAAGGTGACGTCCTGTTCCCCGCCGTCCGCATCATAGCAGGGCAGGGTATAGGAGTAGTCCATCCCGCCGTTGCCGGACAGGTCGACGGCTCCATGGCCCCCCGCGCGGGAGAGCCGGGTGTTGTCGATCTGCGTGTAGTACTTGGCGTCGCCGGAGCCGGTGAAAAATATGGTGTAGCATAAAATGACGCCCGCGATGGCCAACGCGGCGGCCCCGATCCCGATCAGTAACTTTGTTTTCATGCGCAAGACCTCCATAAACGGTATGTTTGGCGATGGGCGAGCCCATCGGACGGTTCCATCTTACCGCCTGGAGGCAAAGCCTTCGTTAAGCGGGGGTTAAGATAGTCTAAGGATTGGCCCGGCGCAAAATGTGATTTATTTGTAACTTCCCTCTTGACAGCCCGGCTGGAAAGTGATATATTTGTCTTGCAAGGAGAGAAATACATCTCATCAAATATCTCGACGGCTGGAGGGATCTGTTATGAAAAAGTTCAATTGGAAAGTTACGATTGTGCTGGGCGTGATCGTGGTGCTGCTGATGGCGGGGGCCGGCTGGTACTCCATCGCGTGCAACGACTGGCGGCTGGTGGCCCCCATGGATTTTGCCGCCTATGAGTTTACACCCAGAGACCTGCCCATGTGGGGGACGTTGCTTCTGTTTAACCTGTATGTGATCTATCTGGGGGCGCTGCTCATCTGGGCCATTATCGCCAGCAGGCGCCGCCTGGTAAAGACCAAAACCACCCGGACGCTGAACCCCAGGCTGGGCCTGCTGGGCG
This sequence comes from uncultured Oscillospiraceae bacterium, assembly GCA_910587205.1. Taxonomy (GTDB): domain Bacteria; phylum Bacillota; class Clostridia; order Oscillospirales; family Oscillospiraceae; genus Enterenecus. Next base: position 8,345 of record CAJULZ010000090.1, on the reverse strand, counting down.
TCTTTGGATTTCTCGGGTTCGCGGGATTTTGGACCTATACCGCGTTCCATCAGGTGTACCCCTTTGTCTTTTTCCTGTTCTTCGGTTTTTTCGGCTTCTTCTACGAGGGCAGGATGTCCAACACCCTCATGGACGAGCGGTATATGGAAAACAAAACCCGGGCTGAGCTGGCCGCCCACAGGGTGACGATGGCCGCCCTGTTCGTGACCCTGCTGGTGGTGGCCCGGGGGGCCATATTGGGGAGTTTGGAGTATACGCTGATCGCTGTGCTGATTGTGCTGTCGCTGGTGGTGGCGCTGGACCTGTTCCTCAGCGAGTACCTGCTCTACCGCTACGACCGCGCGGATCAAGAGGACGACGGCGGGGAGGGCTGACCATGCCGGATTTCGAATGCAGGCTGAAAAAATACCGCCAGCTCAAGGAGCTGACGCAGGAGCAGCTGGCCGCCCAGGTGGGGGTGCGCCGGGAGACCATCATGCGGCTGGAGAAGGCCCAGTACAACCCCTCCCTGAAGCTGGCGGTGGACATCTCCCGGGCGGTGGACGTGTCCATCGAGGAGATCTTCATTTTTCCATAAAAATTCCCCGCGGTTTGCAGCCGCGGGGAAAATTTTTTATTTGTTGCACCGGAGCGTTCAACTTTTGGCAGCATTTGGGGCGGGGTTGGTTCTCCAAGGTTTTCGCTGGGCGAAAACGCTTGGACGGCGCAAGCGCCGCCATGGCCCTCACCCCTTGGCGATATCCAGGCCGGCCCTGGCGTTGAGCTCCCACCCGGCGGTATGTCCCGCCAAAAACTCGTAGTATCCCTGACTGCCGATCATGGCGGCGTTGTCGCCGCACAGCGACAGCGGCGGCAGCCACAGTTTCGCTCCGGCTTGGGCGCAGGCCCGTTCCAGGTCGGCGCGGATCCGGCTGTTGGCCGCAACGCCCCCTGCCACGGCGATTTTATGGTGGCCGGCCTCCGCGTCGGCAATCAGAACCCGTGGGACCAGGGAATCGGATACCGCGGCGGCGAAGGACGCGGCCAGGTCGTGGAGGTTGAGCTCCGCGCCTTTCTGCTCCGCGTTATGGATGGTGTTGAGCACCGCCGTTTTCAGCCCGGAGAACGACATGTCCAGGGGATGGTCGGCCACATGGGCACGGGGGAAGGGAAACGCCTTGTCATTGCCGCCCTGGGCCAGCTTGTCCATGGGCCCGCCGCCGGGGTAGCCCAGCCCCAGCACCCGGGCGGTTTTGTCAAAGCACTCGCCCGCCGCGTCGTCCCGCGTGGAGCCCAGCACCTGGAAGTGGGTGTAGTCCTTCACGTCCACGATGGCGGTGGTGCCGCCGGACACGCACAGGCACAGGAAGGGGGGCTCCAGATCGGGGTGGGCGATGTAGTTGGCGGCGATGTGGCCCCGGACGTGGTGGACGGGGATCAGCGGCACGCCCAGGCCAAAGGCGGCGGACTTGGCAAAGGACACCCCCACCAGCAGCGCCCCGATGAGGCCGGGGGCGTAGGTGACGGCCACGGCATCGATCTGGCTTTTGGACAGGCCGGACTGCCGCAAAGCCTCGTCGGCCAGACCAGAGATGGCCTCCACGTGCTTGCGGGAGGCAATTTCCGGCACCACGCCGCCATAGACGGCGTGCATATCCGCGGAGGAGGCGATGACGGAGGACAGCACCGTTCGGCCGTCCCGCACCACGGCGGCGGCGGTCTCGTCACAAGAGGATTCAAAGGCAAGGATGTTCATGAAATCACGCTTTCTATCGGGTATAGGGAAGCACGCGCAGCGTGCCCGCGCCGGGTGGCGCGCAAATTCGGAGCCGTAGGCGGAGAATTTCCGCAGGGCGGATTCATTCCGCCCGAGGATTTTAAAATGGAAGGGGCCCCCGCAAAACGCTGGCGTTTTGTGGGGCGGCGGCCCATGCCCGGTGGTACAGGGCTGCGCCCCGGAGGAACTCCTCCCGCCCGGTTAGGCGCTGTTTAAAAGTCGAAAATATGCCCAGCGGGGAGGGGTTTTTTCGCCGGACGAAGCCGGTTTGACGCAGGAACATTTTGGGGCTGTTGACAAAGCAGCCCCAAAGCCGCCAAAAATATGATATAATTAGAGGAACGGGGCAATGGGATGCAGCTGAAATATTACATAGTGACAATAGAGGATTTGGTTCCGGGGGAGCACTTTCTGCGGGAATTGGAAGCGGCGCTGGATTTATCCTTTGTGTATGAAGAGAGGGCCCACGTGTACAGCCGAAGATATGGCCGGCCTCCCATTGACCCGGTGGTGATTGTAAAATATTTGCTGGTGGGCTATCTGTACGGCATCCCATCGGAGCGGCAGATTGAGCAGCGATGCGCGGACAGCAGCGCATTTCGCTGGTATCTTGGCATTGACCTGGATGAACGAGGAACGAGTACCGGATCACAGCACGATCAGCCGGCTGCGGCGGCGGAAGCCCACGGTTCGGAAAGTGTTTCTCCGTTGGCTCACCGGGTGCTGGAGGAGCAGGGAATCACGTTCTTTGTCCGGCCCCAGGCCGCCCATGACCGTACCAACGCAGAGTTGAAGCGGGATGCCTTTTCCTGTGACACTGAGCAGGACTGCCGGAGCTGCCCGCTGCGGGAAAAGTGTTTGAGTGAGAATGACAGACGGGGCGCACGGAAACTGGAGCACAGCTGCTTCGCGCCAGAGCGGCAGCGGCATCTGGCTCACAGATATGACGCTGATTACAGAGATGCGCTCAAAAAGCGGCAAATCTGGTGTGAGGGTACTTTTGCCACTCAGATGTGGGGGCATAATTTGACACGCATTTTACGGCGGGGTTTAGAGGCAGCGGAGGATCACTGCCTCCTTTCCGCCACGGCCTTGAACCTTAAAAGGATGATAAAATGGTTCGGATGACGCCATGGGGCGTCTTTTTTCTTGCCTCCAAGCCCCCATATATATTAAAAACCGTCTACTTTCTCAACGGCCCCACTTTGTGTATTCCAAGGAAGATTGGAAAAGTATGGCGGAAAAGGAATCTCCATTTGGGCGTGTTGACAATTTTCAAACAAGCCCTAAGCGCCAATCGCCTTGATCAATCATGCCGCGTCCCCTCTTGGCGCAGGTCAAGCTGGTAGTACCTGGACAATACGCCGTCGTCTGTAAACTCCTCCGCCAGATGGAAGCCGTTTTTCTCCAGCACCCGGAGGGAGGGCAGGTTGTCCGCAAAAGTGAACGCCCCTACGGTCCGCAGACCGAAGTTCGGCCCCGCGTCCCGGAGAAACAGCCCGAGGGCCTGGGACGCCACGCCCTGGTTCCACAGGTCTTGCTCAAACACGCAATAGCTCACCATGGCGCTGGGCGTGCCGCCCGGGTCGATGCCATAGCACCACACGTCCCCCACATGCCGCCCGTCCGCCAGGATGGTGCGGCCAAAGCTGGACGCGCCGGGGAGCTGGGAGGCCTGGAAGTCCGCCGCCGCTTCCTCCGCCGTCTTGGCCTTCATGGGGAGGGTTTTGCGGATGGCGTCGTTGTCCATGCGGGCGAAGGAGCAGGCCGCGGTTTCGGCGGTGCGCTCCCCCAGGGCGACTTTTACCGGCTCCAGAATGAGCTGGTAGATGTGGCTGGGATAGCACACGTCCATGTGGTACTTTTTAAATTCCGACGGGCGGCCCATGGAAAACCCCAGCTTTTCCAGCAGCGCCCGGGAGGGGAGGTTGGCGTCCGCCACCTCCGCCGTCACCCGCCGGCCGCCCTGGGCCCGCACCCAGTCCACCAGCAGGCCCACCGCCTCCGCAGCCAGCCCCTGGCCCCAGCGGCTTTTGTGGATGCAGTAGCCGATGTCGTACTCCTCCCGGCGCTCGTCCGGGAACAGGCAGCAGGTGCCCACCCGTTCCCCCGTCCCGTTCAGGCAGACGGTGAGGTAGCAGCCCGTCTCGCTGTCCTGAAGGGTATCCAGCGCCCGCTGGAAGGCCTCGTCCACATAGTCCCGGGCGGGGTCGCTGAGATAGCGCCCGTTTTCCTCGTCCAGCCACATCCCGGCGGCAAAGTCCAGGTCGGCGGGGCGGTAATCGCGGATATATACCCGCGCCCCGGTCAGCTCAGTGTTAATATTCATTCTATTCTCCTCTATTCCTTATCCTTTCTGATCTCAAACCGCTCCCCATAGACCCGCTCCGTCCGCATCACATCGTAGTCGTAGCCGGGAAAATCCTTCCGGAGGGTGACGGTGTTCAGGCAGTCATAGCCCAGGCGTCGGTACAGCCGGATGGCCGCCTCATTCCGGGCCGCCGCCTCCACATACATGGACTGGGAATACTGCCGCACCATGGCCTCCGCCAGCCGGACGGCCTGGCCGCCGATGCCCCGGCCCTGGTACTCCGGCAGAACGAACAGATCCTCCAGCCAGTCGATCTCCCCGCCCCGGCTGCCCAGGTGGAGCAGGCCCACAGTTACGTCCTCCAGGGCGATGAAATACAGCCTATGCCCCTGCCCGGTCCAGGCCCGCAGGTCGGCCCTGGCCTCCTCCTCCGTCTGCCGGTAACGGTTGTGGGCCAGCCAGAAGCCCTGGATGAGCCGGACGGCCTCCGCCTCCTGTTCCGCCCCGTAGTCCACCAGGGCGGGATAGGCCTCCTCCACCCACTCCGGGGCGGGCTTTACCGCCTCGCCGGGACCCAGGGGGAGCTGGATGTACCGCTCCATGTGGGCGGGGGAGAAGTACCCGGCGTACACCCCCCGGTGCATGGCCTCCACCCTCCGGTCGTCCGCCTCCGGGCCCCGGTACAGGCAGTGGAACCGCACCCCGAACAGGGCGCACTGGTAGTCCAGAACTCGGAAGCCGTTGCGCTCATAAAAGGCGATCCGGCGGCGGCGCAGGTCGTTTTCCTCTGGGGAGGCGTCCGGGCCGGGGGCCTCGGCCTCGCCGAAAACCTGTCCGTACCGCTCCGTCAGCAGGGCCAGAATCCGGGACCCAAGCCCGCCGTTCCGCTTCCCCCGGAGCACGCCGAAATATTCCAGCAGGGCCCCCTCCCGGCCCTCCGGCAGCCACACCAGGGCGTAGCCCAGGGGCCGGCCCCCCTCCGTCACCAGCAGGGGGTCGTACCGGCCCAGGTCCATCAGCCGCAGCATGGCCCGGAGGGGCTTCAGCTCGGACTTTGGAAAGTCGGCGGTCATCTCGTTTTGGTAGAGGGCGGTGAGCTCCGCCTTTGTCAAAGGTTGTAATTCCATGGTAATTCTCCTAAAAGACCAGCGTCATCAAAACCGCGTCCTCCCGGGGCGCGTCGTAGTAGTTCTTCCGCCGCCCCACAGCGGCGAAGCCGTACTTTTCGTACAGCGCGATGGCAGGGGCGTTGGAGGCGCGCACCTCCAGCATGAGCCGGGACAGGTGTTCCCGCCCAAAGCCCGTCACGACGGACAGCAGGGCGTCCGCCACCCCCCGGCGGCGGGCCTCTGGGGCCACGGCGATGTTGTCCAAATTCCCCTCATCCAGCACGGTGGACAGCACAGCGTAGCCCAGCAGTGCGCCGTCCTCCCCCAGGGCCAGCAGGATGGCCGCGCCGGGGTTTTCCAGGGCCGCGCGGAACAGGGCTTCGCTCCAGGGGTCGGCGGGAAAGCAGACCCGCTCCAGCTCCGCCACGGCGGGCAGGTGCCGGGCGGTCATGGGGACGATGCGCAGCTTCATGGGCACCCACCCTCCCGCCGGAACAGCAGCTGACGCCAGATGGGCCTATCGGAGGCCAGCTCCCGGCAGTAGGAAAACCACCTCCGCGCCGCGCCCATCACCTCGTCCGGGGTGTGGGCGATGAAATTGCGGTCGTACCGCTCCCCGCCGATCTCCCGCAGGCTCCATTCCTCCAGCCTGCCGCGCCCCTCCCGGATGGAGGCCAGCACATAGCCGCCGGGACGCACCACCGCCGCCATCCGGGCAAAGGCCCGGGGCAGGTCCGCCGTCTCCACGTGAACCAGTCCGGCGGACAGCAGGATGCCGTCCACCATGCCAATGTGGGCGTAGTCCTCCAGCATATCCCCCTGGTAAAAAAGAATGTCCGGGTTGCGCTCCCGGGCGATCCGCAGGCTCCCGCCGCTGAAGTCCAGCCCCAGGGCCTCAAAGCCCCGCGCCCGGATGCGGCCCGTCTCGTATCCCGCGCCGCAGCACAGGTCCAGCACCCGCCCGCCGGGGAGCAGAAGGGACAAAAACTCGTCCAGGCAGGGCAGGTATTCCCCGTCCCCGTAGCCGTTCTCCGCCCATTCCGCCGCGGTCTTGTCGTAATATTCCCGTGTTCCGAGCATGATCATTCCTCCCAGCCGCTCACAAACGCGACGCCGCCTCCAACGCCACCCGGAGGTATTTTTCGTAGCTGGAGGTGGGCACCGCGCCCATGGTGCGTCTGTCCCAGGCGTCCCCGTCCAGGCTGTCCTCGGCGTAGAGGAACTGGTACACCTCCGCGCCCCGGAACTGCCCCACCGCCATGGCGGAGGCGCACTCCATGTCCACGGCAATGCAGCCGTCCGCCTTGCGCTTTGCCATGTTGTTCCGGGTCTCCCGGTAGAAGGCGTCCGTGGTCCACACCCGGCCCTTCACATAGGGCAGGTTCAACTCGTCGAAGATCTCGCCCAGCCGCGCCGACGTGGGGATGTCTACGTAATCGCTGACAGGCAGATAATGGTAGCTGGTGCCTTCGTCCCGGTAGGATTGGGTGGGCAGGATGAAGTGTCCGGCGGTGAGGGCGGAGTCCAGCACCCCGCAGGAGCCGTAGAGCAAAACCTTTTTCGCCCCCATGGCCAACGCCTCCTCCAGCAGGCCCGCCGTGCCCGCGCCGCCAATCAGCGTGCGGAAGATACCGATGCTGCGGCCATTCCAATCCAGCTTATAAACGGGGATATCTACGCCCTCCCGCAGAGTGGCGACCACCTGGGTGGGGCAGACGTGCTCCAGCGCATGGAAGGTCTTGTCCTTGAAGGTCATGATGACCGTCTCCGGGAAAGCGTCCGTGGGGTTGAACGAACGCTGGTATTCAAATTTTACGATTTCCTCGGAATCAGGGTCAAAAGTATCGAATAAACTCATTTTAGGTTCCTCCCTTTGTAGGGGCGGACATTGTCCGCCCGCGTTTTGCGAGAGACGCCGGGGAACGGCGGGCGCACCATGTGCGCCCCTACAGGCCGCCGCGCTCCCGGTTGGAGGCGGTCAATGGCACTCCGCCCAGGTGCGCCCCGCGTTGGCGTCCGCCTTCAGCGGCACCGCCAGCGACGCCACCCCCTCCATCTCCTCCTGGAGCAGGGCCTTCACCTGCTCCGTCTCCCCCTCCGGGCACTCCACGATCAGCTCGTCGTGGACCTGGAGGACCAGCCGGGCCTCCAGCCCCTCGGCCCGCAGGCGGGCGTCCACCTTGATCATGGCCAGCTTGATGATATCCGCCGCCGTGCCCTGGATGGGCATATTCAACGCCACCCGCTCGCCAAAGGACCGGGTGTTGAAGTTGGAGCTTTTCAGCTCCGGCAGCCAGCGGCGGCGGCCGTAGAGGGTGGACACAAAGCCGTCCTCCCGCCCCTGCTCCACCACCCGGCCCATATAGGCCCGGACGCCGGAATAGTGCTCGAAATACTTCTCCATATACTCCTTGGCCTGGGCCACGGTGACGTGGATGTCCTCCGACAGGGAGTAGGCGGAGATGCCGTACACAATGCCGAAGTTGACGGCCTTTGCCGCCCGCCGCAGCTCCGGGGGCACCCCGTCCTGGGGCAGCCCGAACACCTGGGAGGCGGTGACGGTGTGGATGTCCACCCCGGAGTTGAAGCCGCCGATCATGGCCTGATCCCCCGACATATGGGCCAGCAGCCGCAGCTCGATCTGGGAGTAGTCCGCGTCCACCAGCACCTTGCCTTTCGGGGCCACGAACATCTTGCGCATCTCCGCCCCTAAAGGGGTGCGCACGGGGATATTCTGAAGGTTCGGCTCGGTGGAGGACAGCCGTCCGGTGGCGGTGACGGTGTTCTGGAAGCTGGTGTGAATCCGCCCGTCGGCGGCGACCACCTTGCCCAGCCCCTCCACATAGGTGGAGTTCAGCTTGGTGAGCTGGCGGTAGTCCAGCACCGCCCCCACGATCTCGTGCTGGGGGCGCAGCTTTTCCAGCACGTCCACATTGGTGGACCAGCCCGTCTTGGTTTTCTTCACCGGGGGCAGGCCCAGCTTGTCGAACAGGATGTGGCCCAGCTGCTTGGGGGAGAGGATGTTGAACTCCTCCCCCGCCAGGCGGTAAATCTCCGCTTTCAGGGTGTCGATGCCCGTCTGAAGCTGCCTGCCGAAGTCGGACAGGGCCTGGGCGTCCACCAGCACTCCCGCCCGCTCCATCCGGGCCAGCACCGGGCACAGGGGCAG